>CANHQK010000097.1 GCA_947462765.1 Bdellovibrionales bacterium | reverse complement strand
GACCTGCTAAAGGCCTGGAATTCCTGGAATTTCCGCCCCGCCGCCCGATTCGGCCCCAAGCAGGTACCGGATCCCGAAGGCCATGAAGAGCCCGCTCGAATTGACCCGCAGACTGGTATTGCCGGAAGTGTAGGGATCACCCGCATCGAAGGTGGTGTTTTCGTCGCTCTTGACCTTCAGGATCCCGGTGCGGGCGTATTGGTAGCCCACTTCGGCCTCGACCGAAAGTTGGGGCGACAGTGAGAAGGCCCCCGTGACGGCGAGCGAAGCCAGGGGTCCAAGAGCCGAGGCCTCCACTCCCTGTGCGGTGCCGAACAGATTGATGGCGGTAACGGTGTTGGCGAGAATCACTCCGCCCGTTGCCAGGAATCCCACCCGGACTTCGCCCAGGGTCCAGGCATCGTAGTGCGCCCTGAGCCCGAAGAGCTGGGTCGCCGCCTGGAGATTCAAGGACCCATTGGCCGAGCTACCATCGGTCGAGGCCATCATGCGCGAGTAACCCAAACCGAAGGACCAGGACTCGTCGAAGCGCCAGTCGTAAAAGCCGCCGTAGCGCACCGCGGGCCCGAGCGCCGTGGCATCCAGATTGAGTGCGGTTTTGTACTGAGCCACGAGGGTGTTCAGCTCTTGGGGCCGAGTGGCCACACCGCCCAGGTGCAAGCCGAAGGAATGGGTCGGAAGCTCGGCTCGGGCATTCGAGGCCGCCATGGCGAGCAGTATTCCCAGTCCGACACGGATCCGCATGGTTTAAGACTACCACAAACAGAGTTCCTAGAATCCCAGTTCTTGCAACCCCTCTTGCCAAGGCAAGCACCAGACGCCGGCAATCTTTTGCTTTCTTTTCCCCAGGTGGAAAACCATCACCTCGGCCTTGGGGAGGTAGCCTTTCAGCTTCAAGAGCGGCTCCACATCAGACGGGTTCAGGTTGTCGCCCGACTTCACCTCGATGCCGAAGAATTTCTGCTCCAGTTTCAATACAAAATCGACCTCGAGGCCGCCACGAGTCCTGAAGGTGGAAACCTCCAACGACCGATCGAAAGCCCAGGCCGAATGTCTGAGTTGACTGAATACGAGGTGCTCGGCCAGAATGCCCAGCCGGTCCTGAGAAATCTCAAAACTATTCTGAAGCGCGTTGTAAACGCCGGTATCGAACAGAAAGAACTTGGGATGCTTCACCAAATCCGCGACCTCCAGCAACTCGGGGATCGGAACGATTCGTTCGCCGATGAGCGAGTCCTCCAGGATCTCGAAAAAACGGGGCACTGCCAGGCGTGGCACTTTCACCTTCTGGCTTAATTTTGTGAAATCCACAAAATGACCTGAAACATTCACGACTCCCTGAAAGAACCGGCTGAACTGATCGATATTCCGGACCAAGGCCTCTGCCTGAATCTCTTCCTTCAAGTAGGTGCCGCTGTAGCTTCGGAGAAGCTTTTTCGACAGTGTCGCAGTAGAGCCCAGATAAGCATCAGGCAAACCGCCGAACTTGAGCACCTGATCCTGATCCATCCGGTGGTTGAGCTCCGCGGCAACAAAGGGGCCGAGCCGGTAGCTCAAGACCCTGCCGGGCAAGAGATTCGCCTTCCCGCGCTTGAGCTTTCTGGCACTGGACCCGGTCAGGTAGAACCGTATTTTCGGGTTTTGATCGACGATCGCCTGAACGGAGTTCAGCAATCGGGGATATCTTTGAACCTCATCGATGAAAACCGACCGGGGCGAATGGGTCTCGATCTGCGTCTTGAGGTAGGAGGGATCCGCAGTCACCGAGACAAACACATCCTCATCGGCCAAGTTGAGCACGAGGTCCGGCCTCAGCCCGTGAATGAGGGTCGATTTTCCGACCTGCCTCGGCCCGAGGAGCAAGACGGATTTGTTTTTCAGGAGGGAGTCGGCTAACTTTCTGCTAATCACATCATCATTTTGCATGTAAAAATGATCATTGTATATTTTTTTTTACATAACAAAAACCCCCGAGGGATCGCTCCCCCGGGGGTCTCTGATTTCAATCTAAGGTCAGATTAGAAATTGTAGGTCATGGCGATACGAGAGATCATGCCATCGCCGAAACCAAAGGTGCTGCTGGAAGCTTGACCGTTGGTTCCAAGGTTTGTAGCGAGTGCACCGGCGCCTGCGCCAGATCCAGTAGCAACCAAACCATCGATGGTCACGTCACCGAAGGTCAGGCCAACACCCGCAGCAACCGAGGTTGCAGCAGTATCAGTTTGACCGAGCAGGGAGTGAGTGATGCTTCCGCGAACAGCAAGCCAGCTGAGGGCTTGAGCTTCTGCGCCGAGGACCACAGGCAAGTTCCAAGCGTTCATGTTAACAGGACCTGCATTCTCCACCTTCATCTTGCGGGCTTCGAGACGGGTGAACATGTTGGTGGACTTGGTCATTTCTTTTTTGTGACCAACACCCACTGCGTATGCAGAGGTTTTAGCAACGTCGTTTTCGAGGCTTCCGGCAATGAAGTTACCGAAGGCAGTGAAATCGCCGAGCTGGTAGGTCGCGCCGAGGTCGAGGTTGAGCTTCGACTTGGTTTCAACACCGCCGTTTACGGCCTTTCCAACCAGACCCACGGTACCGAATACAGCGAGGTCGTCTTTGTTCACACCGAAACGAGCACCCCAAGTATTAACGGTATTCGCGCCAGTCGGGCCGTAGCCGTGGACCACACTCAGACCCCAACCAATAGTGCCTTCACCAGCGAATGCCACTTCAACTGCGTTGGTGGGATCCGGAGTGAAAAGGTTCATGGAGGTGTTGCTCACGTTGTTCAGGTAAACCGCGTAAGTGAAGTCACCGAAGGTGTTGATGAAACCACCCTGAGCACGGGAGTCATCTGTGGCATCATTTGCGCCAGCGGTACCCAACTCGAGGAGGAGCTTCTTCTTGTGCTTGGTGATGGATGCCGGGTTCAGGAACATGTTACGGGCATCGTTGATGTAGTAAGAACCGTTCTTACCTTCGCCGAGCGCTTCCAAACGAGCGCGGGATGCATATGCCGGGGACGATACAACTGCTAAAGCCAGAACTAGTGCG
>CANHQK010000096.1 GCA_947462765.1 Bdellovibrionales bacterium | reverse complement strand
TGGACGAAACCCTGCTCGATAACCAACAGGCGTACGTGGAGCGCTTCACGCTCATTTATTGCGCGGTGGTGATGAGCTTTTCGGCCTACTTCACTCCGCAGGACTTCAACTGGAAGGTGGCCCTTCCGGTCAACGTGCTCCTCCTCATGATCGGCGCACCCTATTGGTTCAGAAAGTCCCGGATTTCAAAGACCACCCTGAGCGTGATGTCACAGGTCTCGAATGCTCTGGCCTCGGTGTGGATCTGCTCCTTTCTCGGACCCACCTCGCACGCCAATCTGGTAGCCATCCCCCAGTTCATTCTGGTGCTCATGATGTTCAAAGGGAGAAGTCGCCCCCTCACTTATATTTTGGGAACCGTGTGCGTATTCTTACTCTCGCTCCCGCTCTTTCCTTTTGTGCAAACCTCGTACGCACACAAGCGCATGCCGGAAGAGCACTTGGTCATCCTGCGCTACTTCTTCGATCTTTCGATCCTGGCGCTGACAACCTACCAGGTGCACGTGATCACCCACTCGTGGCAAGGCGCACTGAAAGACATCGAACAAAAACGGAAGCATCTGGAACGTGAAAGCACCTGGCGAGCCCGCTTGATCCGGATCCTGAGTCACGACATCAAAGAACCCATTGTCGGAGCCCTTCAAATGGTCCGAAAGCTCAGAAAGAATCCTGATCCCGAACGGCAATCGAGCTTGATCAATCAGCTCGAAAACTCCCAGATGATGATCCGCGAGATCATCTCGAACGTGGAATCTTATTCCGCCACCAGCGAGGACCTCGACCTGCCGACCCAGACACTCTCATTGCCCGAAATTCTGGAAAAACTGAGCCCCTGGATCCGGAGCCGGATCGAGGAAAAACGCGTGACCCTCGGGCTCGATCGGATTTCGAAGTTGCACACTCTTCGGGCCAATCCGGAGTCGCTTTCGTACCAGGTGGTGCTGAATCTGCTCTCGAATGCGATCAAATTCTCTCCGGAAGGTTCGCGCGTGGAACTCGAGACCCGGAGTTCAGGCGACACGACCGAGTGGCTGATTCGGGATCAGGGTAAAGGCATCTCGGATGAAGTCTTCGCGCGCGAAGGGTTCAGCGAATCGGGCACCTCGGGCGAATCCGGTTCCGGCTTAGGCATTCGGATCGCCCGCCTGATGGCCGAGCGCCAAAATATTACCGTAAAGTGGATTCGGGAGTCACCGACCGGGACCACAGTCATCCTGACGCAAGCGCACTCAATCATCAAAGATTGATTTCGGCTTTTTTCATCCAGTGTCGATACCCCAAGAGTCGCGAAAGGATGAATATGAAAATGAAAAGATCTGCATTGGCCGGGACTCTCTATGCCGCTGTTCTAGGAATGGTGCTTTCGGGGTGCGCTCAAGACGATGCCGCGAGCTCCGCCGGGACCGTATCCCTCTCGACCGCGCTGACCTCGGCACTCAGCTACATGAATGACACGCTTCCAAACCTCGGGAACAGCGTGGGCGCCCCTGCCCGAGTGGCACCCGCGCGCCTTCGAACTCCGGTGAGTCCAGTCCATGCATTAGTAAGCCCGACTCCATCACTCGTACTCCTCTACACCACCAACTGGGCCAATGGATTGCTCCTGACAGAACCACCGGGCGGTGTGGTGAGTGGTTCCGAACCGAATTATGGAGGCTCTGCCCTCCCTGCCACGGTCAACTACCGCGACTACCTGAAGATGGCACTCGACGCTGAATTTGAACGGGGTTCGGGGCAAACCTTTCGCCCCACCCTTTTCGGGCGGATGGACAGCCTCACCGACATCCTGACCTACATGGGCCAGACCTCCATTCCAAAAGACGGCGATGGTCTTCCTACAGTGGGAACCCACTCCTCACCCTTGACGATTGCCGGAATGGGAACCATCACCATCGATGCTGAAGTTTCGAATCCCGCAGACACCACCTTCTACGACAAGCGCATGTACCTGAAAGGCAGTGCCGGTGGAAGCACCCTGTTTGAAAATCTGATGTGGATTCGCTCGAATTCAGCAGCTCTGAACATGCTCCATGTCGAACTCAGTTCGACGCGGATCGCCTTCAACTCCCTTCAGTGGAACCGGAGCACCGGTAAGCTCGCCTTCGAGCACCACACCGGAGCGAACGACACCACAGGTTCGCTCGAGCACTACCGTTACCTGATCGAGAGCTCGAGTGGCAAACAGTACTTCTATTCGTTCCAGGACCAGAGTGGCGAAGGTCAGAACTATGTTCAAGTCGCACTCTACTCTCCTACCTCCACCTCCACACAGGGGACGGTCAGCATCCGTGAATCCCGCATTGGAGGATCGAGTAACGAAATCCGGCTTGGAAATCTGTGCATCGCATTCAGTGGCGGGTCCGGAGTCTCGTCCGACAACGATTTGAGCGGTGAGGCAAGCGGCGGGACTTGCACCGGTCACACGGATGCGATCAACACCAAGAGCGGCATCATGGGTACGATCTTCACCTTGGTCGGTTACACGACGTGGACCCAGTCCGCATCCAACAAGGGCTTTCCGACTTCAGATTGGAGCTCATCAACAAACCGTGAAGCCTGGCTCAATGCCGGAGATGGAATCTCTACCAGCTTCAACACTCGAAATGAATTCATCAGTCGGTACGCGGCAAGACCTGCAAACTGACAATCCTCTGGCACTTCAGCCCCCTGCGCCTGACTCAACATCTATTGATTTGGGGAGGTGCGGGGGGTTCACCTTACACTGAGGCAAACTCACCAACGTTCAAGGAGGAACGATGAAACTCAAGTCCACCCTCACGCTTTCCACATTATTAGTCTCCAGCCTGATTTCAGGATGCAGTAAAGACTCCAGTGGCGCCGCCAGCTTTGGCGCTCCGAATATCGGCGCCATTGTCGATGCAGCGATTCCGACTGCGCTCAAAACTTCGAGCGCATCGCGGAACAGACTCTGGGATCGCCTGAGCGCAGTTCCTTCGGCTCACGCGGCCCAGCTCACTTGCACCTCAAAAAATCCGGCAAGCAGCTCTTCCTGCGGAACCGCGGCCCACTTCGTGGAGTTTTTGAGAGACGAAGTGTTCCA
>CANHQK010000095.1 GCA_947462765.1 Bdellovibrionales bacterium | reverse complement strand
CTTTTTAAGGGATGCAGCCTGAGTCCCCGCATTCATCGCAGTGGAGTCGGCAACCAGGGTGCCCTTCAGAGGACTTCCGGAGCCCGCATCTTTCTGAATCGAAAGATCAGGCCGGAACTCTGGAACTTGGCCGCCATTCTGAACCGGTATCGCCACACCCATCAGGGCAGCCCGAGCCGCAGCGTCCTCGGTGTCCTGCCGGTTCAGGTCCTGCAAAAGCGCCTCCTGGAAGTCCTTCCCTGTCCCGATATCCGGGGATTTGAGAGGAATTCCGAGGTTCACCCCCGCTAAGTCCTGCTGAACCGGCTGATTATTTATTGGAACCAGCACGTCCTGCCTCCTTCTTGATTGAAACCTTTCCGAATGCCATCAATTCGGAAAGACGGGCGGACTGATCCGCCTTCAGGTTACCGAGAATCTTACCGGCCTTCAAAGTACTCAAACGCCCGAGAGCCATGACCGCGAGCTCGTCATCCACGCCACCCAGAACCTGGGCAGCTGCTTTGGGAGACATCCCCTCGAAGGTTTCCATCAATTTGTTCACCTGCTCTTCACGTGCAGCCAAGGCCTTCTGGCGTGAGACCTGTTCCTCGGTCCGCTTACCTTCGAGCTTGGCGAGTTCTTCCTTGATCACAGCCTGCTGTGCCTGAAGTTCTTTTTCCTTCTCCTGAAGCGCCGCTTCTCGCTCGAGCAACTTCTTTTCGCGAGCTTCAATGTCGTGAACGATCTCTTCGGAAGCCAGACACTCGCCACTCCGCTTCGAAACAGGAACGGCAGCGGCCTCGGTCTTCGTCTCGGCTTTGGATTCGATCTTGGCCTCGGTCTTCGTCTCGGCCACACCCATCACCACCGGTGCAGCGACAAATGCCATCAATGCGAGGATCGGGAGGTACTTGGGGTTCATGCCCACTCCTCCTCTTGTGCTAGAGGTCCGTGGTTGAGCCGGGCACGCATGGTGATCAGATCATCCAACCCTTTTTGTTCGAGGCGGGATTGCTCGAGTTTGAACTCTTCGAGTGCTTTCTCTTTCAAGCGATCGATCATCATCCGCTCACGACGCGCGAGTATGTAATTCCTCATGGCTTGATCGAGAAACCGGCGGGAACGGACAATCGCCTGGTCCGCACGGATCAACTGGTGCTTCAATCCTTCGATATAGTCTTCAACAAGGCGGATCTCGTTGATGCTCGAATCACGTGAAGCGAGCTCATTTTTGGAAGCGAAAGAATCCTGCTTCTTGGCGAGCAGATTGCGTTTGATCTGGATTTTTTCCTGATAAACGCGCTGACACAAAGAGAGCTCCTCAAGCATCTTTTGCTCTTTTTGCGTTCTGACCTTTTCGACAGCCTCAAGGTGAAACTTGAATTTAGCCATACCTGAATTAGATTTTTATCTATTGTTTAATAAATCGCCAGACTGAAAAGAATGCCTACTTGCGGGTCTGGCTATGGGAGAAGGCCTCGCCCGAGCGGACGATGCCATGAATGAGCCCGAGGCACTCGGCAAAATCGGCCGACTCGCCGACTCTCTGGCGCAAGAAGTTCTGGATCCGGTCATGGACTGCGATCGCTTGATCGATTTTGGGATTGGACCCCTTGGCATAGGCACCGATATTGATGATGTCCTCGGCTTGTTTATAAACCGCCATCCATTCCTTGACCTGCCCCGCCCATAGCTTGTGCTCATCCGAAGCGATGGCTCCCATCACCCGTGAGGCAGAGGCCAACACATCAATGGCCGGAAAGTGATTTTGCTGGGCCAATTTACGCGAAAGCACGATGTGACCATCGAGAATCGAGCGGGCCGCATCGGCAATCGGCTCGTCCATGTCGTCACCGTCCACCAGTACCGTATACAACCCGGTGATACTCTTACCGTTCGAACCCGTTCCGGCGCGCTCGAGCAGACGTGGCAGCTGAGCAAAAACACTGGGGGTGTATCCCTTCGAAGCGGGTGGTTCTCCAAGCGAAAGACCGATTTCGCGCTGAGCCATGCAGAATCGGGTCACGGAGTCCATCATCAGGAGGACATCGTTCCCGAGATCCCTAAAATACTCGGCGATGGTCGCCGCCAGAAAGGACGCACGGGTCCTGACCAGTGCGGAGCTGTCCGAGGTCGCAACGATCACCACCGAACGTTTCAATCCCTCCGGTCCGAGATCGCGCTCGATGAACTCACGCACCTCTCGCCCCCGTTCCCCGATCAGGGCGATCACATTGACATCGGCGGCGGTATTGCGGGCCATCATCCCGAGAAGCACCGACTTGCCCACACCCGAACCGGCCATGATACCCATCCGTTGCCCCTTCCCGCAGGAAAGAAGCCCATTGATGGCCCTGACTCCGAGATCCAGGGGTTCCTCGATCATGGTTCTCGACAATGGATCCGTCGGCTTCCGGTAAAGAGAACGGTGCTCGCTCTCGACTTCCGAAGAAAACAGTGGCCCCAACCCGTCGATCGGCACCCCTCTTCCATCAATCACCCGCCCGAGAAGGCTCCGGGAAACCTGGACTGAGGAGGACCTCTCTTTCAGGCGCACGATACTGTCATTGTTGATTCCGCTGACCTCATTGAAAGGCATCAGAAAAACGCGTTTGTCCTTGAAGCCGACAATTTCGGCCTCGACGGGCTCTGCAAAACGATCTTGCTCGTTCAAGATCACATCACAAATACTCCCGATACTCGCACCGGGCAAGTAGGCCTCGTAGAGGAGACCGAGTGTCTTGGTGATCTTTCCCGCCTCGTCATAAATCATGGCCCTCGAAAGAGCCTCTTCATAGCGTTTCGGGGAAAACTCCTTCATGCCTCACCCAGAGCCTTCTCGATGGCAGCCAGCTGGGTCTCCACACTGGCGTTCATCCGGCTGAGATCGGTTTCGACCTTGCACCCCCCCATCGGAAGATCATCCGTCACTTCAATTTGAATATTCTTGAGATCCGGCAACTGGACCTTGAGATGGTCTTTGATCTGCTCCAACATCTCGGCATCCTGACGCCCGATCCGGATCCGGACATGGTCCTTGGCACCCAGTTTTTCGACGACGTGACTGGTGATGCGCTTCACATACTCACGATCGGTCCTGAGCTCTTTCAAAAGAATCTG
>CANHQK010000094.1 GCA_947462765.1 Bdellovibrionales bacterium | reverse complement strand
TGAGGTGTTTCTCAAGCTTGAGACGCTCCAGCCCGTCGGATCCTTCAAGATCCGTGGCGCGACCTACCGGATCTCGAAATTGACCGAAGACGAGAAAAAACGCGGGGTGATCGCCGCCAGTGCCGGCAATCATGCGCAAGGAGTGGCCTGGGGGGCCAGGCACTTCGACACCTCGGCTCTGATCGTGATGCCTGAAACCGCGCCACTCATGAAAGTATCGAATACCAAGGCCCTCGGAGCCGCCGTTCATCTTGAGGGGAACAATTACGACGAGAGTTTTCTCGCGGCTCAGAGGATCATGAAGGAAACCGGACGCACCTATGTGCACGCCTTCCATGACCCGCTCGTCATTGCTGGGCAGGGTACGCTCGGTCTCGAGATCCTCTCTCAGCTTCCGGAGGTCGATTATGTCGTGACTTCGATCGGAGGCGGTGGGCTTTGTGCCGGGATGGGGACGGCACTCAAAAGCCTGAAACCCTCGGTCAAGATTGTGGCCTGCCAATCGACCAATGTGAGCTCGATGGCTCGCTCGCTCGAGGCCAAGACGCTGGTCGAGAGCCCGAATCTTGGCACGCTTGCCGACGGGATCGCGGTTCAAAAGGCGAATTCCGACATGTTCGATCTCCTGCTGCCCCTGGTGGATCAGATCTACACCTCGGACGAAGAAGAAATCGCCATGAACGTGCTTCGCTTCATGGAAAAGTGCAAGTTGCTGGTCGAGGGAAGTGCGGCCATTGTACTGGGCGCACTCGACCGGTACCAGGATCAGTTCGAAGGCAAGAAGGTCGTACTCGTGGTTTGTGGCGGAAATATCGACGTGAATCTCATTTCCCGGATCATCGATCGGGGTCTCATGCGTTCCGGTCGCCGCGTTCACCTTCGGGTCCAGATCCTCGACCGTCCCGGCTCGCTCTCCAGGCTCACGGCTCTCATTGCAGCCCTTAAGGCCAATATCCTGCAAGCCATCCACGATCGTTCCGAGATGAAGATCCGACTCGATGAGACGGAGGTTGAACTCATGCTCGAGACCCGTGGCCCCGACCATGCGGCCGAGGTGATCGGTGCTCTCGAGAAAGAGTGCCGGAACGTGACCGTGATCTCCTAGGTCAGGCTGTTCTCAGAGAACCTGCCAGCCCGGATCCATGCACATGGTGATCAGCATGGCCCGCCATGCGGCGAGGGCCTTGACTTGATCTTTGTTTGGGAATGGCGCACTGAGATTCGGCAAGCATCTGTTTTCCATGCTTTCCCAACCCGAGCTGCCCAATTGAGGCATGGAGTCGATGTATTGATTGCTCTCGTTGACCAAGCTCATGAGTAGCTCTCTGTACTGGGGTGCCTGATTCACCCCAATGGCCGATATCGGCCCCTGAGCCAAAGCTGAGGGCAGATTCATGCTGAACACCAATGCGGTCGGAGAGAGCGACGTCCGGCGGGAGGAGGACCTGGATGGTGTGTACTGCGATCGGATCGGGTCGATGATTTGTGGAATTGTCCGTCCCGGATAAAAAGCCCGGAAAAGAGATTGATAGTCCGACTCGGTGGGCGCTGAAATCTGTGTGCACCAATTGTAGGTGAGTGCCGGGTCGGTCGTGTTACTGTCTGCTCGATCCAGGACCACTGAAGCAGCCACACTCACGTTACCCGGGCTTGGAATCGGGGTAGGTGTCGGATCCGGTACGCGGATCCTGGCCACCATCATGGCAATCTGAGCGCTCGTCGCCTCTGCGCCGATCCTGCGGCAAGCCCGGTATATCCAGGCGGCCCGGGTGGTCAGCGGCAAGGGGGAGAAGTTGTTCTGTGAAAACTGGTCATTCGTTCCGCACGAATTGTAAGGCCCGCTCTGAACGGTCTGGGATAGACCATTTCCGTAGTTGGCTGGAGGAATCAGTTGGTTAGGAGTGTTTCCGTCCGTGACCCGGTTCGGATTGTTGAGGTCACAAGTGCTACCGAAATCGGCAAAGCGGGTTTGAATCCTGAAATTTCCGGCTTCGCCCCATGGACCCGTCCAGATGATTTGGCTTGCAGTGCTGTGTTGTGCCAGCGGAGCTGCGGGCCCGGTCACATCCGAGAGTACCCGCATGATGCCGTTTGCATCCAACAGGCGGTACCCGGGCCACGCTACATCTTGAGCAGGATAACCGGAGGCGCTGATCACCGAGCTAAAAGCCTGGTAAAGCTCCAGATTCATCATTGTAGAGCCCGAATAGTCTACGGCTGACGCTGTTTTCGCCAAAAGAAATCCGAGGATCAAAAGAATCAAGCTTCTGTTCTTCATGTGTTCACCAACTGATAGGGTTGAAGCATGGGTTCGAACACGATGTTTCCGTTCGAATCAAGAGCAAAGAGCTTTTCAGAACGTTCCATCAAGGTCTTCAGGTCCCGATGGCGCTGTTCATTGCCCCCGAAGAGGCAAGCGAGGTTCGCACCGAGATCTTTGAATGAAACCTGTCGACCACTACTGGAATTCATCTGGACCGAAGCTCGTCCCCAAGCGCCCGGATAGGCGCCATAGTTATTGGCTTGGGTTCCGTAGGTGGTCCGCCCGACCACCTGAAGACCGCCACTGATTCTGCCCGAGAACAGCGCCGCACAGGAGCCATGGTAGCCGTGTTGGCTTCCTCCGCCGTGAGAGTCCGGATTCCTCGAGAACTCGGTATTGACGAGGATGACCGTATCGCGCCAAGGATTCGGGGGTGGCGGTGGCGGCGTGGCTGAACTTGTGCCGTCGATCAAGTCATTGAGCCTCGGCAATGCCGCGACCGGGGTGGTGGTGAGCGAGCCCGGGTTCGAAGTGATGCCCTGGATATTCCGGCGCAGTTCGTAGAGCATGGTGTTGAAGATGTAGTAAAAGGCCGAATTCGCGATCAGGTTCGCTACGACGCCTCGTTCGTGGTTGTCGAAAGCGGCACCCCAGTTGGTCTGAGAGGTGCCATTGATCACGTAGCGTAGGCTCACCATGTATTCGCCGAAGCCGAGCTGAAGAACCCGGGTCAGGTTGTTCCGAAGCGCAACTTCTGCCATGGCGAAATTACAGGCAAAGGCATCGGACACAGTCAGTTGCCCGCCATTCGCGAAGAGCGAGGCGATATTGGAAATGGACTGCTTGTTTGAGGTCGACCCTTCGAAGTTTCTAAGAATCGTTCTTGCGATCACTGGATTGGCTGCGACGGTGGCGGGGTCGGATATTCCCTGGATACTATTCGTAGCCATGACTCGTGCCCGGTTCAGAATATTCCGGTATTTAGTCAGCGTATTCGAGAAGTCCGTCAGCACGTGGGCGTACAGGTTCGAATCCACCGAGTTTTGGGCCTGTGCGAGGAGCTGATACAGTTCTGAGATCCCCGGCCGAGAAACCATGTTGTTGAGTCGCATC
>CANHQK010000093.1 GCA_947462765.1 Bdellovibrionales bacterium | reverse complement strand
GGACCGCTCGAAGCGCATTCTCGAATGGACCGAGAAGCGGGTCAAAAACCACCTCTCCGACCGGATTGACCTGCTCCAGACCCGCTCAGCCTACCAGATGCGTCTCATGTCTTTGAAAGCGGCGGAGCAGGAACTCACCTCAGCCAAAATCGCTTTCAATCAGATGCGAAACCGCCATGCGGACGAGAACACCCTCGCCTCCACTGAAGAGCCGGAACTGATTCCGACCGAACGGGTCCTGAATCTCTCGGTCCCCGTGCGGGCCACTGAAACTCTGGATGTGAAAGCGGCCAAAGAAGGTGAACGGGTCACCAAGGCTTCAAACGAGCTTTCTCTCCAGAAGGTCCAACCCGATCTGTCGATCTTTGCGAGCGCCGGCTTCAATGGCATCGACTTCGCAGGCCAGCAGGGCGCTTTGACCCGGGCTCTGCGCCCCGAACACCCCATTTACACGGCGGGAGTGAAGCTGAACTTCGCACTCGATTTGGCTGAAACCGCCGACATCCGTGCCGGGCGTGCCAAACAGCAAATGGCAGCGGAGCACCTGACGCGCCAGAAAGAGCTCGAGAGCGAATCAGCTTTCCGTGATCTGAGCCAGAAGTTCAACGAGGCCCGATTGCGCTTGAAGATGGCCGAGGAACTCGTGTCGATGCAAAAAGAGAAACTCGAATACGAGAAATACCGCTTCAATTTGGGCCGGACCACGACCTATCAGGTCCTGACCTTCGAACAGGACTACGCCCAATCCCTGATTTCGCGCCTTCGCATCGAAAATGAAATCCTCGCCCTTCACGCGCAACTGAAAACCTTCGCCCAAGACTGAACCGAAAAGGAAACCTCGACCATGACGCTCGCAGATCTTTCCGTAAAACGACCTACCTTCATCACCTGTATCGTCCTGCTCATGCTGGCCGTCGGGGCATTCTCGATCTCCAAGCTCGGGGTTGACCTCTTCCCGGAAGTGAACTTCCCGGTGATCTTCGTGAGCACCCCCTACCAGGGTGCGGGACCGGCTGAGATCGAAACCCTGGTCTCGAAACCCATCGAGGACGAACTTTCGACCCTTCAAGGCATCAAGCGCCTCACCTCGGTGAGCATGGAAGGGGTGAGCCAGGTCATCGCCGAGTTCTCCCTCGAGACCGACATCAAGTTTGCCGAACAACAGGTGCGGGATCGTGTGGGTGCCGTGAAATTCCTGCTTCCGAAAGATGTGAAGGAATCGGTGATCCGTCGACTCGATCCGTCCGACCAGCCGATTGTGATCTTGTCGCTCTCAGCAAAAGAAAAAATGAGCGAGTCCGAACTTTACGACATCGCCAACGAAATCATCCGGCCCAAACTCGAGCAAGTCGACAAGGTGGGACAAGTGTACGCGCTCGGAGCCCGGAAGCGTCAGATCAAGGTAGCCTTTGATGCCAAGAAACTGAAAGAACGTGAACTCAGCCTCACCTACTTGAACACCCGCCTCGCCCAATCCGGAGAAAACATTCCGGCCGGTAAGAACGAAGACTCCAGGCAGGAGTCCATCGTCCGGACCGTGGGCCAATTCGACTCCCTGGAATCCATCGGGAACACCATTATCAGCTTCTTCGGGGGCGAGCGCTCGCTCCGCATCAAAGACCTCGGTAAAGTCGAAGATTCACTGGAAGACGAGAAATCGAGAACCTACCTGAATGGAAAACGCTCCCTCTTCTTGTTTGTCTTCAAACAGAGTGGCGCCAATACCGTAGCGGTGGTCGATAATG
Organism: Bdellovibrionales bacterium; assembly: GCA_947462765.1. Classification (GTDB taxonomy): domain Bacteria; phylum Bdellovibrionota; class UBA1018; order UBA1018; family CAIMNF01; genus CAIMNF01. The sequence continues at coordinate 1,726 of CANHQK010000093.1, read as the reverse complement.
TACTCAAACGAATCAATCAGATGGGGCCTGAACTTTCCCGAATCAAGGGACAACCCGAGATCAATGTGATCCGTGACGGATCGGTCTACATCCGGGCCAACGTCACCGACATGAAAGAATCGATCATCATCGGGATCGCACTGGCCGTGGTGGTGGTGTTCTTCTTCCTCCAGAACGCCCGCTCCACCCTGATCACCGCACTCGCTCTCCCGAACTCGCTTCTGGGAGCCTTCTTGCTGATGTGGGCCTCCGGTTACACCATCAACCTGATGACCCTCCTGGCGCTTTCGCTCTCGGTCGGTCTGTTGATTGACGACGCGATCGTGGTGCGGGAGAACATCTTCCGGCACATCGAGATGGGTAAAACACCTCTTCAAGCCGCCTTGGAAGGCACCAAGGAAGTCACTCTCGCGGTGGTCGCCACCACCCTCACCGTGATTGCGGTATTCGGGCCCGTGGCATTCCTGAAGGGCGTGGTCGGGCAATTCTTCAAGCAGTTCGGATTCGTGATCTGTTTTGCCATGCTGATCTCGCTCTTTGATGCTCTCACGATCGCTCCGATGCTCTCGGCATATTTCGCAGGCAAGAGCGGACATGGCAACAAAGGGTTTTTCGAGCGTCTCTTCGCCCCACTGCTCGATCGGTTTGAAAAAGTTCAGCGGAATCTCGAGGACTACTACGAAAACCTGCTGAAGTCGGTGATCGCACGTCCGGGACGCTCGATCGGGATCAGCGTCGTGATCTTTGTCCTGTGCATGTATACCGGAAAGTTCGTCCCGAAGACCTTCCTCCCTCCACAGGATGCGGGGGAGTTCTCGGTCGATTACGATCTGCCTCCGGGGACCTCCATTGAAGCCACGGATGAAACCGGTCAGAAGATTTACTCGGTGTTGAGTTCGAATCCTGAGGTGGCCATTGCCGCTCTCACGATCGGAAACCGGAACGGTGAGGCCAATGTGGGCAGCTTCTATGTGAAGCTAGTCCCCAACAAAGAACGGAAAATGAACACTTCCCAGTTCAAGGAAAAGATCCGGGAGCAGATGAAAGTGTTCGCATTCGCCAATCCGAAAGTGAAGGACTACGATGCCGTGGGCGGCGGACAGCGTCCCTTCAACCTGAACATCGTGAGTTCGGATCAGGCCGCTCTCGAGGTCTTCACTCTCAAGGTTCTAGAACGCCTCCGCGCAAACAAAGGCCTGAAGGACGTCGACATCAATTTCCGGCCGGGTAAGCCCGAAGTGCAGTTCGAGATCAATGCCGCACGGGCATCCGAGCTCGGTGTCACCCCTGCTTCGATCGGATTTGAAATGCGGAACCTCATCGAAGGAACGGATGTGGCCAAGTACCGCACTGGCGGGGTGGAATACGATATCCGCACCCGCCTCGAAGAGAACCAGCGTATCGTGAAGGATAATTTCGGCCGCTATTATGTCCCGAATCTGAACGGCACCCTCGTCAAATTGTCGGATGTGGCCGGTAAGGTCGAGAAAACCGGTCCCTCCAAGGTGAACCGTCAGGACCGCGCCCGCTACATCCAGATCCAGGCCGACATCACGCCTGGAGCCGGTATGGGCGATGTCATGAAGGAGATCGACACGATGTTCGCGTCGGATCCTGAATTGAAACTTCCGACGGGCTTCCGCTATGCTTATGTGGGACAGGCGGAGAACTTCAAAGAACTCGGAGAGAGCATGGTCACGGCGCTCATCTTCGGGATCCTCTTCAT
>CANHQK010000092.1 GCA_947462765.1 Bdellovibrionales bacterium | reverse complement strand
GATCAGCTCCACTTTTTTAATTTTGTTTTTGTCTCTGATGGGATCTGCTCGAGCTGACATCCTGAAGCGTCAAGAGCCGAAGTACAGCCTCGCGGTGATCGCATTCAACGAAAAGAAATATCGAGAGAGCCTCAAACTTCTGAACGAACTGCTCCGGGACACTCCTCAGACGATCGAATTCCTTGAGTTGAAAGCACTGGCTCTCAAAACAGCCAAAAACGATACCGAAAGTGCAAAAACATACGACGCTCTGATTCAAGCCAAAATCCAATCAGGGGCACCCGAAAAAGAGCTCGCGCCTTATCTGTTCGAGCTCGGAGTCATTCGATTCAGAACCGGACAGAAAGAAATAGCCGTGCCTCTTTTCGAGGCATCCATCCGCGCGGGGTTCAACACCGCTCCAGCCTCTTTTTTTCTTGGCATGATTCACTTCGAGGCCGGACGAAATGCGGAAGCCATCGTTCGCCTCAAGACAGCATCCGACTCAAGTCTCGATGAAATCGCCGCTCCAGCCGCGTTTTATCTCGGTCAAGCCCAACTCAAGATCGGAGAATCCGGGCCCGCGAGTGCGAGCTTTGTAAACGCCAAACTCCTGGCGCGACCACTGGCCAAAACCTCACCGACTGCGAAAAACATTCTCGAGGCCTGTGAACGGATCCTCGCTCCCCTCGACCGCGCACAGAATTTCGGCTCGATCTCGATCGCTACAGCCTACGACTCGAACGTGCAGGCCCTCCCCGATCAAGCCGAAGGTGTACTCAATATTAACAAGGATACCTTCAAAGCCTTGGTCCAGGCCGGGATTGGCCGCATGGGATCCCCGACAGAGAACTTTCAGTGGATCCCGTCCTACCGGATGTCCTACAACAAAAACTTCAACTCGGACACGAGGGAGGGGGAATTCCTGACCCAAGAGCTCTCACTGTTCCTCAATCATCGTCCGCTCGAGGCCTCGAACTACGGTTTCAAGATCGACCTCGCCCACACCTTCCAGAATCAGTTCGATACGAACAGCACATCCAGCTCCACCTTCCGGCAATTCAGTGCCACTTCCGAACTTGAGGCTTATTTCAGGTTCAAATGGGGCAAGCAGGTCAGTGTGAATCTGATCGCTGGTACCGGACCTCAATTATTTTTTGGCGACATGCTCTTTGCCCGGAACGACCGGAGAACGGGGCTCGGATGGAGCGCCGCCTCGCAATTCGCTCTGACCTCACAAGGAAAGTGGGTCAACCCGGGATTGACCTTAGGACTTTCCGGGATCGACACCCGGCAGACCGATTTTCAATCCGCCACAAGTGCGATCATGCTCCAGAACGCCCTGCTCTTTACGGATCGGACCAAAGGGCTGGTCACCATGGGAGTTTCCGAGACAATTTTTGAGTACCGGCAAGATGGCAGAAGGAAGGACGATAACTTCACTCTAGGCGTGCAAGTCATCCACCAGCTCGGCCCCCGCTGGAGCTTCACCGCGGACGGATCGATCTCGAGAAATATTTCTACAGTGTCAGACACCTACCAGTACTTCCGCTGGACGATGTCCACAGGAGTGAACTACTCGCTCTTCTAGAGGTTGATCTAGTCCTGGTTCGTCCAGAGATTCTTTGACAGGCGCTCGACGAGACTTTCTCGGGTTAACCCGCGCGAGAGCACCCCGCTGAAACCCGGAAGATCCATTCCACTGGCATCATTTTCAGCAAAGGCAAACAATAGAGCACCGTTTTGGGAAGACTTCAAATCCGATACTACGCCTTCGTTCCCACCTGCGACCAATCCTGTATCCAGAATCAGGAGATCATACTTCCCCGCTCCGCAAAGCTCGATCGCTTTCGAAACCGAGGTCGCATAATCCAGTCGGACCGGCAGACCTTTCAGATAATGACTGAGCAGAACGCGGTTCACCTCGGCGTCATCGATCAAAAGAACCCGCTTTTCTGAAAGATCTTTCTTGGCCCGGGTTGTTTTCTGGATCACAGGAGCCGGAGTCGATGTCCGCAGACGTTCGATCTCGGCGTCACGAGCCTGCAATTCGCGTTTCAGGGTCATCAGCTCCCGCGTGGCTGAATCCGCGGCGGCTCGAGTCGACTCGAGCTCTCGCTCGAAACGCTCGAGCAAAGCATTCATCTCCTGCCGGGCCTCGGGAGCCATACCGGACGGCGCGGATTCCTTGGCCGCGCTCTCCAGAACCGCCAGGCGCGCCTCCAGAGCGGCATTTTCGATTCCAAGATCCGACAACTGACGCTCGACCACGGGAAGAGCCGCTACCACTCGCTCCACAAAAGCGGGATAGGCGGAAAACGAACGTTTCAGTTCGTCCATCCAAGGCTCAAGCAAAGTGTCCAATGCGGCATCCACGGCCTCAAGCTAACACGGGGCGCCGATCAGATCAACCGACCCGTTCCTGCCTCTCGATTTGACCGACTTGCTCGCCGGAGGCCACCAGTTTGAGCTGGTAGCGCGAATGGAACTCTCCGTCATTGTGAGCGTTGCAGCATTTTGCACAGGCGGCCCGGCGAATCCGCTTCCGGGTCAAGATTCTCTGATCACATGACGGGCAGGCGTAGCAATATTTGAACGGACGGTGCCGGGGCACACTGTTGTATCGACTGACACCGATCTCCTGCATCTTGCGATGGAACTCAGGAGTGTGACCGTAAGGCAGCTGTCGTTCCCACAGCCAGAAATGAATCATCTCGTGCCCGATGGTATCCCGAATGAGATGCTCGGCATTGGGCTCCTCCATGAGGTAGGTGGCCACCTCGATGATGGAGCGTGCGCGGTCCGGGATGAATCGCCCCGCCGAGGTCTTCAGGCGAGAGTTCCAGCGGATTTCTGGAACGGGCAGCTCCCCTGAAAAAGAACGAAGATTCCACTCTGTGAAGATCCGAACCAAGTCGTGCTCGCTCATCCTTCTTTAAGATTAGAAGGACCTGATTTATTACACAATCCTGATTTATCAACTAGGCAACACTTGCCCACCCCCGGATCAGACCGAAAAGCGAACCAGCGTGGCGCCACTGGAACCGGCATCCTGGTACTGGGCCACGTAATTTGTTTTCTTGAGCAAATTCCGGACACCTTCACGCAGGGCACCCGTACCCAGGCCATGAACAATAGTGACCTCGTTCTTACCGGAGCGGAATGCGCGGTCGAGGTAGGAGGAGGCTTCGCGTACCGCATCCTCGAGGCGCTGCCCCCTGAGATCGATCTGGTCAGGAACATGACCGACGCTCTCAGACTGTACGGTCACTTTCGATCCCTTTTGATTACCAGAACCCGACCGTACCCCGAGCACGGTCTTCAACTCCCGTTCCGACAAGGGTTCCATCTCGACCGGGTACACGGTCACCATGAAGGCCTTCCCCATTCCAGTTGCGGCCTGCTGAGCCCCGAGGGCGACCTTGGCTCGCTTCCCATCCCATTCGATGATCTCGCCCACGTTTTTCCATTTGGGAACCCTGACCCAGACTCCCCTCTCAAAACGAGGCATCTCAAGCTGAGGGGTGACCTCCTCGCCGAAAGCTTCACTGAGCTCCGGCGCTGCCTCGG
>CANHQK010000091.1 GCA_947462765.1 Bdellovibrionales bacterium | reverse complement strand
ATTTTTTCGGAAGCACTTCCGGTGTATCTGGTTTGATTATCGGGGTCACCGGCGCACACCGATTCCCATCCGGATTCACAGCATGAGCGTGGAAAATGCGGCTCATGATCTGCTCACCGTGCTGAACCACCTCGATGTAGGACCTGCTGTGTTTCTGGGGCACAGCATGGGGGCGAGTGTGGTGCTTCAATTCGCACGCGAATTCCCCGACCGCGTGAAGAAGATGGTGCTCGCCAATGGCACGGCAAAAAAGCCTCTCGAAACCCTTCTGGGTGGGAATTACCTGGGGCCGGCGTTCGACTTCCTCTCAAAAACCGAGCGAATGAAGCCGGATTGGGTGAATCTGCTTTGGAAAATCCAGTACGATATCGGAGCGTCGAGACAACTCCTCGGCAATCTGGGCTTCAATCGGAACGTCACTCATCCCGGTGATATCGAAACCTACACCCGTCAAATTGCAGAGCTTCCGCCTGTGGTTCTGACCCAGACCATGAATCATTATCAGGCCTTCGATGCCACGCCTTGGTTGCACGAGCTCAAGATTCCGAGCCTCGTGATTTCGGGTGATCGGGATTTCGTGACTCCACCCGAGACCCAAGACCTGATGCATCAGTTGCTTCCTGATTCGCAGTTGGTTCGAGTGTATGGGGGGAGTCATTGCACCACCCTCGATTATCCCGAATACGTTTGCCTCCTGATTGAGAAGTTCTTGAACGCCGGTTGATCGTGCGCAAACTGGCGCAATCTGCAACAGATTCTGAATGGTGAATGCGTAAGTGTTTGGAATCACATCGGTGTCAGGGTTGGCCCTGCTTTTGCAACTCTAGTGTGTGAAAGGTTGGGACAGATATGAACTACTCTCTTTTTTCAAAATTCATGATGAGCATCGGAATGATGACGATCGCAGTGACCGCATTCGCTCGCGAGGGCGGAAAGGGGCATGGGGAGCGGATGAAGGAAGGCCGTCGCGGAGTCGAGGCCCGCATCCAGAACCAGGAGCGCCGAATTCAAAAGGGCGTTGAGAAGGGCAAGCTCACCCAGGATGAGGCAGCAAAACTTCAAGAGGGCGTGAATGCCATCAAAGAAGAGGCCAAGTCCGCAGTCGAGTCCGATGGTAAAGTCACCAAAGAAGAGCGGAAGGCGCTTCGGAAAAAGCTGAAGGCTTCTTCTGAAGCGATTCGTAACGCCAAGAAGCCCGAAGGTGAACCTGCCGCTGAAGGGAGCGCAGCTCCAGCCGCCCCGGCAGAGGGCGGAGCCGCGGAATAAAGGATTCAGACCCAGTAAAAATTCACATTAACCAAGCGCGCTCGGAGGGGACACTTCGGGCGCGTTTTATTTTAATGATCGCAGTACAGTTCGAAGAATCCATCCACCAGCCACAGGTGCTCGATCGACCATCCGGCGCTCAAAATGATCGAGCAAGAAAGTGGCGCGAATGCGACCATCTTCGGAGCACGGACGAATTGCCCGGCAATCATTCCCCAGGCCTGCTCCTTGTGCTCCAGGTAAAACTTGCGTTTCCATTTGCGGGGACTCAGCTTCAGCTCGGCGAGCAGGCTTTGTTGAAGCATCCGGCAAGCAAGCTTCATTTGGAATTTGGAGCCGCGACGGTCTCCATAACCTTCGTTGCAGTAGGAAGTTTTCAGGAGATCTTCTTTCAAGAAATTTTCGTAGATCACCTGGAGTTCGTCTTTGGCCAAGGCTGGAGCCAGAGCATCCAAAGTCGGGCTGTCGTCCTGGAGTGCGTGTGCGGGAACCCAAGACAGGCCCATGAGTAAAAAAACGGAAACAAGATAAAGCTTCATGCGGTGGGGTTATCACTCCGCGTCGGAATTGGCAATCCGGACCGGGAAAAACCTGCCGATTGTAAGGCGAATCCGAGGGGGGTCTAATGGTGAGATAAGGAGCTACTTATGAAATTGCCCGTCTCTGTCCGGAATATCGGATTTCTTGTGTTTGGATTCGCTTTGGTCCTTTCCCTGACCCAGCTCTCGGCCTGTGCCAAAAACGATTCGGGCAGCACCGACACGGATTCAAGCCAGACCACACTGTCTAACTTCAACCTGAACTGCGGCTCATCGAGCTGCGTGAACTGAGCGGAGGAGCGATCATGAAACACACCAAGCTTAGCGCAATGAAGTGGATGGCAGCCGGAATGATCCTCGGAGCCGGTTTTATCGGAATCCAGAACCTGCAAAAAACCAAGGTCTCCTCGAATCCGATCGATTGGATGATTCCGGATGCGGAGGCGAGGAAACCATTGGTCTCATTTAGCTTTCTTACACCAGCTGGTCGCGGGGATTTTGTTCGGTTCTTATACTTCATGGTGAATGGGGCTCCCGAAGGGTCGGGCTATACATTCATGGGTCCAAGTGGCGGATTCGTGGGAATGATCAAGCAAATGACCAACAAGCTCGGAGCGGCTCTTGGTCGTGCGGGGTATGCCACTTGTGAGTCCATTCCGACAGAGGGTAGCGCCAGTCAGACCATCACTAAGGATGGCGTGGCCATGACCATGCAGATGAACTTCGGTGTTGGTACCAAGGCCATTCCCAGCGGATACGGATCCTTGAGCGGAAATTTCGAGAAACGCGTAACTGTGGTCAGGGGCGATGATGAGGTTATGGCCTTTGAGATGACCTGTGCAAACGGTAGCGGAGTACGTACCGGATACATTGTCGCTGACAAGGATATGATGAAGGAGTCTGGTCGCGAAGTGAAGAGGGGCATGGAAATCTACTTCCAAAAAGACGAGAACACCAATGCGAGTCGGGTAGATTTGTTGCAGGCGGCTGAGGGAACTGACTCCAACAGCGAGAAACTGGCTGTTACATTTAAAACTGATAATGGGGATTCATTCGAGCTGTGGATGATTCGGACTACTGCTAACGGTGGGGATAGCTTCGGTATTCGTGGAATTCGTTCATCTAACTTGGCCCGGTTGAGTTCGATTCACTATCCGAATGCTGATTTGAACAACTCGGTTGCAATCCATTCCGTCACCACGACGAATTACGGGATTGGACAATTCACGGATTGCCTGGATTTTTCGGGTGTTGATGCCACGTCAGGTGGGTCGGCTTGTGACTCGATGCCAATCCTTGCCCATCCGAGCAACGCCAATTTCAACAATTCCGAGCCCGCCTGGAACATCCTGGGCATCGGTGCGGCAACGATCACCGACCTAAACCCTTAAGACGTCTTGAGATGCGCCGATTCGAGCTTGCCGCTCGTCTCGAGGTAGGCCTTGAAGGGCCGGTTCTCGGGATGCTTCAGGCTCGGGTCGGCCTTCAAGATTTCCATCACATCGTCGCGGGCCTTGATCAGCCAGTCCTGATCGCGCACCAATGAGGCGATTTTGAAGGGTAGGGCGCCGGACTGGCGGGTGCCTAAGAATTCACCCGGGCCACGGAGCTCGAGGTCCGCCTCGGCGATGCGGAACCCGTCCTCGGTCTCGCACATCACTTCGAGTCGCTCGGGGGTGGGGATGTGCTCGGGGCGGTCGGTTTTCAAAAAGCAGGTCGAGGCGTATTGACCGCGTCCGATCCGGCCCCGCAATTGGTGCAGCTGAGAAAGTCCGAAGCGCTCAGGGTGCTCAATCACCATGATGGTCGCATTCGGCACAT
>CANHQK010000090.1 GCA_947462765.1 Bdellovibrionales bacterium | reverse complement strand
TAACCTCCTCCCTTTGAGGTGTTCACAGTCGAGCTCAGGGCACCTTTTTCGACCGGTGCGAAACGGACCAGGGCGTTACGGGTCATTCTTGGAATACTGCCTTCGCCGCCAAACAGGACCCACATCCGCAAGTCTGCGGCCAGATTGGCGAGCCGATACTGTTCTCCAGCAGACGATTTCATGGAAACCGGTATTCTTCCGATCCGCACCATCTTTTGATAAGCGAAACTCGTCGGGCTATCGCCCACCGCTTTCAAAACCCGACTCCTCTCACGCCTTGGAAGCGCCATCAGAACATGGACTCCGGTACCCCCAGATAAATGAGGGGATTTCACCACCCACTCCTCGGGGGATTTCCGGAGAAGCCCCACCGACTCGGGACCGGGAGTCAGAGATTCAGGAGGCAACAAACAGCTGCTAAGCGGATCCAGACCAATACTTTTCAACTCATCCCGGTAAAAGAGAGGTGCATGCCGGGTCAACACGTCAAGAAGGAGCTTGTTATCGAGTAGCCGGTTCAATCCACCGACATACAATTTTTTATTGTGTATCGCTTCCAAAGCTCCAGGAATCTTAAAGACGGATTCAATCGGAATGGGATCACCCCTCGAGTCGCGTACGATGGACTCGCCTGACCCGCCCTTCGCGTGAGCCAAGGGATCTCTGCAGTACAATGGCTCACCACTCTCGGGGTCTCTAAGTAAGATTCCCTTTTCAGGATCAAACAGGACACTGTCACTGTTGACCCGCGAATAGATCGAAGTGACCACAGGGTCTGTTCCGTCGACTGAACGCATGCGGATCCATCCCTTTTCATCCTGATACAGATGGGCCGCCTCACATATCGTCAGCCCGGAATAGGTGGAAAGACTGTGAATCTCGGGTGCCGCAGCATTCGAACCACCGGGTGGAAGTAGAATTGAAGCCCCCTCCATGCATCCCGTCCAAGACTCTCCCAGAGACCTGTAGGTACTTCGCAGGGCATCGAAGTGATCGTTTTCACAGAGGGGTCCGAGTGAGTCCAGCAAGTCAGGATCGGTGGCACGCAGTCCTTCGAGCAAAACGTTATTGTTCGAGGCCCCCGAAGGTGAACCGGCATTGATCTCGAGCAAACGGAAAGGAAGCCCACCTTCTCCATTGCCATAATCCTCAACCAGGACCAGATCAAGCCCTACCTGGTCGAAGAAGGGATAGCCCCTCATCATCGGATGATGAAGTTGCGGAATATAGTGCGGAGATTCGAGGATCGACTTCAGAAAACGCTCACGTTCGCTTCCGGAGAGCCCCTTGATAAAGGGACTCTCGGCAGGGTGAGCACTACCGTAAATCTCCTGAAGGATTCTTCGCATCGTGTACACCAGGACAGCGGCGGCAGCTGACAGTCGATCAAACTGGGACCGGGGAAGCGGGACGATGGAGGTGGTCACGGGAACAGGAAAGGTCTTCTGTTCGCCTCCCTTGACGGACTTACGGAACGTCATCCCACGGGACTCGAGAAAACGAGTCAGACGCCGACTGTTGCGATGATGCTCGGATGCCGGACGCCTGAGAAAGGAATCTACAAGCTTCCGAGCATGTGGATGTCCTTGCCCCGTCCCGGCCTGGAAGAGGTAGTTTGCAACGCGGACTTCTCTTCGTCCGATGAAGCCTCGATCGGGTACATAGTCTGGATTTCGATTGCGGTCGGTCATGGCCAAACCCATAGCAAGTCCGATACCGCACTCAGGAACGCGTGATTCGAAGCTCGTGGAGGTCCCTTTTCAATCTTATCCCAGGCATGGGTCAGATTGTCACATGCGATTTGATCCGCGAATTCCCTGCAAATCTACCAAAAGGCATGCTATGACCCGCCCCCGATGGACAACGTCTTGAATCCCTTCGAACCCGCAATCGATTTTGAAACCTTCATCCTGGACATCATCGAGGATGGAGGAAAAAAGAAATACGGATTTCCCCACTCGGTGATTCCGCTTTTCCGGAAGGACGAAAGTGCAGGTTTCGTACACTTTGAAGGCCTGCATCTGATCCGGAAAATCGAAATCAGGAGAGTGTCCCTGGGCCGGATCGAAGCCGAATGGACCGAGTACGGTGACGGACCCTACTCGATTCGGCGTACCTTTCTGGCCGGAGGAAACCCAGTGGGAACCACAAGAATACTAGGTCACCATTCTTTGTTTCCGAGACTGGAGAATTCTTGCCCGGTCATCGACCTCCTCTATCGGATTGCCTACGCCGAGTTCCAGAGAATTCCCGAAGGACAAGCCAACCTGGAGCTCCTTCAACTGGTGGAACGACTGATCGGAGAGATCTCCCGAAAGAGGCCCGAAATTCTCAGCTTTGCCGGAGGATCCGATTCCATGGCCTGGAGACTCCTTCAAGATGAACTCGACCGGCTGGCCGCCAGTCCGGTCCATACATGGAAAGAACGCCTGACTCTCTCGCGGAGGTGGAAGCAGGAATACCGGAGTGTTGTCCGATTCAAACGGCGAATTCATCGGAGTGTTCTCGGTGACTTATGCATCAAGGAGACCTTTGATTCCGCCTTCCGATCCCTCCGGAGATTCGCGTTCAGGCCGCGAAAAAACCTGTTGGGTCTCCTCGACCACCTACTGCTCGATCCTTTGCGTTGGTTTTCGGGGGTCGTGCGGTCGAACATGGGGTACTCGATTGCATTGGCAGTCTACAGTCCTTTCACTTTCTTCTTCATCACCCAGCCGATGAATCCGCATGCGATGTGGGCGGTCGAAAAGGTCAGGAATGCCGGTTTAGGTCTGATCGATACAGCAAAGGAGAACCCCGGGAAAAAACACGAATCATCCCTTCAGCCCATCCCTACTGGAGCGGATTCAACGGGATGGGCCAAGCGTATGGAGCATTTCAAGTCCATGCAAATCGCTCTCGAAAGCAATTTGGAATTCTCCCAAAGAATCGGAAGACTCGAAGAAGTCGAAACCCAACTCGGCTGGCCACTCGCCTTACAGGGTGCCTGGGATGAATCCACTCGCTACCTGGAGTCCCTCACCTACCTGACCGGCTCCGGGATCGATACTGATTTGAAGTCATTGGTTCTCTCGGAACAACGACGCATCCAGGAAATCCGACTCTACCTCGTAGATCGTCTGATGCGGTTCATTCTCGATCATCGCTACATGGTTCTTGATCCGGACGGAGAATTGAATGGCTCCGGCCCCAGTGCACGGATGGCGCTCCACCTCTATTCCAAGGTCACTGACGCGTTCCTTCAAGATTCGCCCCCCCTGAAGCTTCCTCCCGAAGCGGCCACAATCCTTGAAATCTCTCGGAAGTCCCGGCTCCCCCTCGGGGCCCAGACATCGCCCTCACGTGACCGGAAAAAACGCTATTGGGAGTCGCTCTATTTGATGCAGAGCCGGAATCAAGAATCTTCAAATGCAGGACTCCAAGCTTATTGGTGGTCGGTTCGCAACACCGTTTCGGCCCTACAATCGATTCTTGCGACCCGACGTGAAGAACTGGTGCTCCTATCAATCCACCCTCGTCCTACCCTCGCTGCACGCTCCCGGTTTGAGGACCGTTACCGGTCCCAGCTTCACCTGATGGAAACCGAGTACGAATCCCTCCGGCCTGAGCTAAGAACATCGATTTCTGGTGACCAGGAAGCGTCCAATCGTGAATCATTGCTTGCGGGGATCCGGAGCTTCCTCACCGAGCGGGAGAAACTCCGCTGATGGGAATCTTATTACTCGCTTGGCTGACCTGTGCTCATGCTTCCGGGATCCCTCCCCGTGATATGCCACCGATCGGGGAGATCCTCCGAGAGGTACGGGCCTCTTACTTGATGTCGATTCCGGCCTTCGAGGATCCGCTGATGTTTCACTCCTTCCGGCTGGGAT
>CANHQK010000089.1 GCA_947462765.1 Bdellovibrionales bacterium | reverse complement strand
GGTCGCAGTGAGGATTTCTTGCCACAATTGGCGTGCTCGAGCTTGTCGGCGCGGAAGCGTCCTTTGCAGGTCTTGCAATCGACGAGCGGATCGACAAAGCCTTCGACGTGACCGGAGGCTTCCCAGGTGCGCGGGTGCATGAGGATCGACGCATCGAGACCTTCGACGTCATCGCGATCGGTCATCGCCTTCCACCACGAGTCTTTGATATTGAGCTTCAGCTCCACTCCGAGGGGACCGTAATCCCAGCACGATCCAAGACCGCCATAAATTTCAGACGAGGGAAAGATGAATCCCCTACGCTTACAAAGAGAAACAAGATCTTGAAAACTGGTCAGTTCCTTCACCTCGGGGGTGCCGGCTTGGATATTCGGAGTGTCACTCATGCAGAGCAGGGTAGCACAGGGCTACTCGTTCCACAAAACCCGGAGTGTGGTCTGGCCCACCGCTTTCAGGACATCGCGCGAGATGAACTCCGAAGTGTCTTGCAGGGTATGCCATTCAGGAGGGAAGCGGCCCTCAGGGGTCAGATGAATGATGTCCATCACCGGGATTCCGAGCCCGTCCATGAGGTACACGTGGTCGTCGATGATGAAAGGGGCGCTCTGCCGGGGAAAATAATCGGAGAGGTCGAGTGCTTGTGCTGCGGCGTGCACCTTGGCGACGACGGATGCGGCCCTGGCTCCGGAGTGGCCTTCGATCGGAAAGGTTGCTCCGATCCGACCGACCATGTCAAAGTTGATTCCGAATCGCGCACGGTATCCGGCCGGTACGGGGTTTTTCGCCCACGCTTGTGTGCCGAGGCAGTAGCTTCCGGCTTGATGTGGGAGGCCTGCGTCTTCGGCATCCAGGAAGAGCAGATCCACTCCCACGTTCGGACGGGAGTGCTTCAGTGCGCGGGCCAGTCCCAGAAGGAGAGCGGTGCCACTCCCTCCATCATTGACCCCGGGAACAGCCTGTTTCTGCTTTTTCGGATCGCGTTCCTCATCCGCAAAGGGGCGGGTGTCGTAGTGGGCCGAAAGCAACACGCGCTCTTTTTTGTCCGGATCGAATTGCCCGATCACATTACGAGCCATCACCTCGGGACCGACGGGGGGTCTCACCTTGACTTCTTGCACCAGGACTTTTGCCCCAGAGGTCTCGAGCTCCTGCCGGATCCAGGTCATGGCGCGGGCCAAGGCCTCGCTCCCTACAGGCTTGGGTCCGAGTTTCTCGTAAGCCAAGATCAGATCATAGGCGTGGTTGGCATCGAAGGTGGGCAAGGGACCGGCCTTCGGTCCACAGTGGAGCTCGCAAGCGGGAAGCAACAGGAGCAGTGGCCAGAGGCGCCTCATTCAGGTGCTCGGCTTGTAGTAGCCGATGAAGAAAGAAAAAATCCACATGGGGCCGATGAACAGGTGTTCGAGCGAGGTCAGGAAGGCGGGAGATTTTTTCTCGTACACATAGTGACCGGCCAGTTGAAGCACCCAGGAGAGCACCTGGATCACCGCCAGAACGGGCAATGAGAGGTTCTTGGCCAACAAGTAGTTCAGCACCGCAAAGAGGGTGAAGGGGATACCAAGCTTCCAGTCGACTTTAAGGGAGAAGAGGGCCCCGGCCACCAGAAGAATCACGCCGAGGTCGAGTGCCCAAGCGGATCCGGGAGCGGGAGACCAAAGGACCACCTGGGCCAGTAAGCCCAATAGGCTGAAGAGTACTCCCGGGATCCCGAGGATGTGGGTCACTTTGTTCCCCTTGGTATGGTGGTACTGCTCGTAATCCTTGAAATAAATCAGTAGTGCGGGGGTGGGAAGTGCGCTCATAGTGGTCCCAGTTTAGCCGAGGGGCAGGGGGTGGGCAAGCAGGCATTCCCGGAGTAGAATGGGGGGATGGGATTCTGGAATGCAGCGGGATGGATCTGGGTCGTGATGTGGGGGGCTCCGGCATTCGCCGTATCTGGAGAGCCTGCTCAAACCGAGGTCAAAATCGGGCTTGCCTGCGAGGATCTCGGGCGCTTTCAATCTCTGAAGGCTTCAAAAACCGACCACATCACTTTTTTCGAGAAGCCGGGCCGCCCATTTCAGCGAGCGGGAGTGATTCTCAGAAAAAGAGCGGGAGACCACCAGGATGTCACGGTGAAGGTCCGCCCCAAGGTGCCCGGCTCACCGGTTCCGCCCGCGGGTCCGGGAGTCGAGGTCGAGGGCGATTGGACCTTGAAGTCCCGCACACTCACCTGGGCTTTCAAGGTGGACGGTGCTCAATTCACGAAAGAGCAGATGACTTGGTTGGCGGCCATCACCTCTGAAAAGCCGGACGCTCGATCACGGGTGGAGTTGGAGAGCGAGCGCTGGAAATGGGATCAGGAGCGGGAGGAGATTCCCGGACTCGAGGGCGAGAAGGTTTCGTTCGAGCGTTGGTTGAGAGTCCGGAGTGCCGGTGGGGATTGCCTGGCTCTCGAGGTTTCCGTCCGAGTCGATTCCGCGCGGGCCGAGAAGGCGATCGTCGCCCTCCAGAAATTCGTGGTCTCAAAGGGAGTTCGGATCGTACCGGCGCTCCAGGAAAACAAAACGGCGCGAGTGCTCGATCTTTTGCTTGGCAAGGCGCGTTGAGTCTTGCCACTCAGGGCCTGACTTCGGTAGCGTCTAAGGCCTATGACAGGCGCACAGATCCGTAAGATATTCCTCGACTATTTCAAGAAAAACGGCCACTCGGTCATCGAGAGCTCTTCGCTCGTTCCGTCGAACGACCCGACTTTGATGTTCACTACGGCCGGCATGGTCCAATTCAAGGACGTGTTCCTCGGCAAGGACCCGCGATCCTACACCCGCGCCTCGACTTCTCAAAAATGCGTGCGGGCCGGGGGCAAGCACAATGACCTCGAGAACGTGGGCTTCACCGCTCGCCACCACACCTTCTTCGAGATGCTCGGAAATTTCTCTTTCGGCGATTACTTCAAAAAGGACGCGATCCACTTCGCTTGGGAACTCGTCACGAAGGAACTGAAACTTCCCAAAGACAAGTTGTACGTGACGGTATTCGAAACCGACGACGAAGCCGCCGAAATCTGGCACAAGCAAGAAGGCGTGCCGATGGATCGCATTTACCGCTTCGGTGAAAAAGACAACTTCTGGTCCATGGGCGATACCGGTCCCTGCGGACCGTGTACCGAGCTCTTCATCGACCGGGGCGAGAAGTACGGGTGCGGAAAATCCACCTGCAAAATGGGCTGCGATTGCGATCGTTACATGGAGTTCTGGAACCTCGTGTTCATGCAGTACGACCGCGACGCGAGTGGCAAGCTGAACCCGCTTCCGAAGCCTTCTGTCGATACCGGTGCGGGTCTCGAGCGCTTGGCCTCCATCCTCCAGGATGTCGAGACCAACTACGACACCGATATGTTTGTCGACATCATTGCCAAAATCTCGAAGCTGGCAGGCAAGCCTTACAGCCCCAAAACCAAGGACGAAAGCGTGTTCTCGTTCCGCGTGGTGGCCGACCATGCCCGTGCCACGACCTTTTTGATCGGTGATGGAGTGATGCCTTCGAACGAAGGGCGCGGCTACGTGCTCCGCCGGATCATGAGGCGCGCGATCCGCCACGGACGCAAACTGGGCTTTGATGGCCCGTTTTTGCACAAGGCTTGCGGCTTTGTGATCGAGCAAATGAAAGACGCCTACCCCGATCTGATCGAGAAGCGCACCTTTATTGAGCGCGCGGTGCTGGCCGAAGAAGAACAGTTCTTTAAGACCCTCGACCGGGGACTCGGGCTCCTCGATGAGGAGCTGAAAAAGCTCGGATCGAGCAAGACCTTGCCCGGAACCGTGGCCTTCACTCTGTACGACACCTATGGATTCCCGCTCGATCTGACTCGCACCATTTGTGACGAACGTCAGATTGCGGTCGACGAAAAAGGCTTCGAGACCGCGATGGAAAAGCAGCGCGAAGAATCGCGCAAGCACTGGAAGGGTACCGGTGACCAGGT
>CANHQK010000088.1 GCA_947462765.1 Bdellovibrionales bacterium | reverse complement strand
TGATCTCCCTCGCGGTAAAAGGGTGAGATCGCTTGTTTCAGGAGTGAGGCGAAAACAGGATTGGCTCCGGGCCGGATCTGAGCCTCGATTTTCTGCCAGAGAATGGATTGCACAATCGAATCACCGAAGGCGGTGATGTCCCGCTTGGCAACGTGGACCGCTCCGCCTTGATTCTGCAAATACTCGCGGAATGCCCGATGGGCATGTTGGGTCCCGAGTCCTTTTCGAAATGAATAGAGGCGCGAAGAATACGCTCCCTCGAGCGCACCGGCCAACAAGGTTTGCATGGCCATCTGGACGATCCGATCAGGCCAGGGGGATGTGTAGAGTACACGCACTTTTTCGCCAGTGAGGAGTTCGATCCGGTCTTGCACCGAAAACCTCGGATTTCCTGAGCCGATCCAGGCAAGGATTCCCTCGACCAGTCGGTCCGGGTCGGAAAGCAAATGCTTTACCGGGCGGTTTCTCCGACTCCGGGGCAAGTCTTTCTTCGAAAGTTTGATCAGGACATCTTGATAGATCGCGGGATCAGTCAAGGCCTGGTCGAATGGGATTGGAATCATGTGGGGCGCTACTCTGTTTCAGGATAGGAGAGAGCCACGCGCTGAGGAAGGGGAATCGCAGGTAATATTCTCTCGTTTGTTCAATGATCAAAGAATTGACGGTGCATGAATGAGTCCGTTTCTTTATCGCAATCTAGATCCCTGCTATCCTAGCATTGGAAAGGGGTTTCTTGAGGGCCTTAGGCCCTTTGTTGCACTGAACCGGGAATCGAATTGCAGGAGAGCTTATTCTCCAGCTCAGCAATGGAGCTAATTCGGGATTTTTCGGTGATAACGATACTAAGCTCCCCCCCGCGAACGGGGGGGTGAATAGCTCAATACTTTGTGAAACCCCTTTCCAATCGAATCACCAGAATGGTGCCTTCATGGTTCCTTCAGGCATTTCATAGCCAAGACGATACCAAATTTCCTCAATGCATTTTGGGGTGTTAGTCTTAAACTTGGAAAGGGGTTTCTTGAGGGCCTAAGGCCCTTTGTTGCACTCAACCGGGAATCGAATCGCAGGAGGGCGAGCCTTCCGGCTCAGCAACAGAGTTGATTCGGGATATCTCGGAGAAAAAACTGGCTCAACTGCTCACCCTTGCGGGCGCTGATTGGGCTCAAATTAGAGTGAAGCCCCTTTCCACAGAAAATTATGATCAAAACCGGACTCATCTTCGCGCTTGTAGGACTCAGTGGAGCTCTCTGGCTACAAAATCGGGAGCTCCAATCGAGACTCTCCGCTCCTCAGTCTCCACCTCCCCCCGCTCCATCCACGGTGACTCAATCCTGCCCGCCCGCGCCGACTCCGTCTCCCTGTTTGAGTTCATCAGCCACAGGCCCCGCCACCTCCAAGTTCGTCTCGAAAGAAATCAACAAAGCCAGGGGCAAGATCGAAGCACGCCTTAAAAAAGTCCGCGAAGAAAAAGAAAAACTTCAGAACCTGATCGCCTCAGGAAACCGGCAAAACCAGCTCGAGGAAAAGCTAAAGGAGCTCTACCGGCTGAGAGTGGAACTCAGCCGGGCAATCGGCCTTCCGGAGCCCGAACCGGAAGACTTAAATCCCGACCGTAGCCAACAAAACAAAAAAATCAGGGAACTCCAATCTCAGCTTTCCCGGCTGAAGCCACCTCAACCCGGTGGCAGGAATCCCGATCCCGAAAAAGAACGTCAGCGAACCCAACTCCTCCAAGAAGTCAAAGTGCTCGAGCAAGGCAATCACAATTGGAAGATCGTGAAGTCCGGAAAAGCAAAAAAAAACGAAGCCCCCGCAGTGCGGGAGCTTCGCTCGAAGATCAACTCAATCCTAGGGGAAATTCACACCCTTCAACGACCCACTCCTGAACAAGACCTAAGACTTCTTGAGGAGCAAGAACGAAAATGGGAACAAGAACTCCGAAATTAAGAAGAAGGTGCAGCACCGGAACTCGAGCACGCACCAGAACCGGAAGAATGAACACAAGGAGCGGCACCGCTACCGCCCGCATCACTTCTGCTCACAGGATCTCCCGCCCCGGCAACCGACTTGAAACAGGCGCTAGTCCCAAAACTCAGCACTAAAACAGCGATCAACACATAGGCTTTATTCATAAATCCCCCCTAGTTCTTTAATTGTATATTCTTGACTAAATTGGTCAACAAAAATTAAAGAAAGTGTTCTTTTTGCTGATTCAATGCCTAAACCATTGAAAACAAAAGGCCCCGGGGGGATACCCCCCCGGGGCCTTTTTAGCTTTTACCCGATAGTCTCTTAGTGTTTCACCGCCGTGCCTGGCTTGGCCTTGGTGGTCGCCTTCTCGAGGATGGCGGCCGGAATCTCTCCGACCCCACCTGCCTTGGCAAGGAACTCTTCAGGCTTCTCGAGCGACAGCGCACAGCGAAGCACCTGGTCCACATGGTCGACCGGGATGATCCGCATGCCTTCCTTGATCTCGGTCGGGATCTTTTTCAGATCCGCGACGTTGTCCTTCGGAATAAGCACCGTCTTCACGCCTGCGATCTTGGCGGCCAGGAGCTTTTCCTTGAGGCCGCCGATCGGGAGCACCCGACCGCGAAGGGTCACTTCACCGGTCATGGCCACATCGCGCTTCACGGGGATCTTGGTCAGAGCACTCGTGATGGCAGTGGTCATGGTGATCCCGGCAGAAGGGCCGTCCTTCGGCACGGCCCCTTCGGGAACGTGCAGGTGGATATCGATGTTCTGATAGAAGTCGGGGCTGAGACCGAGGGCTTCCGCGCGGGAACGCACGTAAGACATAGCCGTGGTGGCCGACTCTTGCATCACATCGCCGAGCTTCCCGGTGATCTTGACCGCACCCTTACCCGGAACAACCGACACTTCGATCTGGAGCATTTCGCCCCCCATCTCGGTGTAAGCAAGACCGTTCGTGAGACCGACCTCGTTGTTCTCTTCGAGCTTGTTCTGCAGGTAGCGTGGTGGCCCGAGCATTTCTTCGAGATCCTCGGACTTCACGCGGATCGCGCCGATCTTGTCGGACTTTTTGCTCCGGGCGGCCTCGATCTTCAGGTCGACCAGTTTCTTGGCCACCTTCCGGCAGAGGGTCGCCATCAAGCGCTCGAGATTCCGCACCCCGGCTTCGCGGGTGTAGAGGCGGATCACGTTCCGGAGAGCATCGTCATCGACCGAGATGTCCTCAGGCTTCAGACCATGCTGCTCCATCTGCTTGGTGAGCAGGTATTTCTTGGCAATATTGTACTTTTCGATCTCGGTATAGCCCGAGATGGTGATCACTTCCATCCGGTCGAGGAGCGGACGGGGGATCCCGCTGATCGAGTTCGCGGTGAGCACGAACATCACCTTCGAGAGATCGTAATCCACTTCGAGGTAGTGATCACCGAAGTTCATGTTCTGTTCCGGATCGAGCACCTCAAGCAATGCAGACGACGGATCACCCCGGAAGTCCATGCTCATTTTGTCCACCTCATCGAGGAGGAACACAGGGTTCGAAGATCCGGCCTTCTTCAGGCTCTGGATGATCTTGCCCGGGAGCGCTCCCACATAGGTACGACGGTGACCGCGGATCTCGGCTTCGTCACGAACCCCACCCATCGAGGCGCGCACCATCTTTTTGTTGAGCGCCTTGGCAATGGAGCGGGCGAGCGAGGTCTTACCGACCCCCGGAGGCCCGAGGAAGCAAAGGATCTGGCCTTTGGAGTTTTCGGTCAGAGTCCGGACCGCAAGGTACTCGAGGAGACGCTCTTTGACGTCTTCGAGACCGTAGTGGTCTTCGTTCAGGATGTCTTCGGCCACTTTCAGATCGTGACTGTCTTCGGTGTACTCACCCCAAGGCAGGTTGATGAGCCAATCGATGTAGTTCCGGACCACGGTGGCCTCGGCAGACATCGGCGACATCATCTTGAGCTTTTTGACTTCCTTGATGGCCTTCTCTTTGGCTTCCTTGCTCATGGCCTTGGACTTGATCTGCTTTTCGATCGCCATGATTTCGGCCTTGAACTCGTCTTTTTCG
>CANHQK010000087.1 GCA_947462765.1 Bdellovibrionales bacterium | reverse complement strand
GGGCCCCTCCGTGCGGACTCCCGCCGGTAACCGGTTCGTTCCTTCGAGCGACTCAACCCGCTCTTCTTCCAGGAACCGGTAAAAATCCCTTCCACTGGCACGGGCTTTTTGAAAGTACACCACGGCCATCCCAACCGCCGTCATCGGCCACATGAGCTTCTGAACCAGACGTTGCAAGGCCACTAAAACACCGATCGGCACTCCCGGGCTTGAAGCGAACAACAATACGAGCGCTGTGCTCAGCAGGAATTCCAGTGCCGGCCCCATCGAGGACTGGAGCGCTTGTAACCCCACTTGGCGCCGGTTCAACTCATGGCTCTTGCTCGCGACACGTCCGGATAGCTCCGGGCCCGAGCCGGCCTGCTTCAAGGGACGGACCCCGGCCACCATCTCCTGGGTCAGGGTCCCAAGCTCGCCATTCAAGGCTTGCACTTTTGCCGACTGATCGAAGATCCGCCGGTGAAACAGGATCACCAGGAACGGAATCAGAAGCAAGGGGAGTAGGATCCAAAGCACCCGGGCCGGAGCAATCCAGACCATGGCAAGCGGAACCGTGATGCAATAAAAGAGAGCGTCCGTAAGAGAGATGATCCCCGGACCGAGAGCCATTCTCATATTCTCGACATCACTCGTGGCCAAAGTCATCAGCTCTCCGACTTTGCGTCGCTCGATCGACCCGAAAGCGACTTCGAAGATCTGTCTCGAAAACCCGGCTCTGAAGTCAGCTCCCGCGCTCATGGCTGAGCGGGCCAAGGTGACCCGCCACACGTAGCGTCCGACCACCTGACAGATCACGATCCCGAGGATCCACCCGAGAGCCTCCCTCAGCGAAGCTACAGGATTTCCAGCTTCGACCGCCTCGACCAGGGACTTCAGGATCATCGGGAGGATTAACTCCCCCGTATTGATGATCATGATCGTCAAACAACCTGCAACAATCGACGACCAATACTTGCGGAAAAAGAAACCGAGGAGTCGGCCGAGCGGTCTTTCGGAGTCTTTCATTCCTTACCCTGCGAGAGTGTCCCGATGAATTCTCCGGGAAGTGCGCATTCCACCTTGATCGGCGCTCCCGTCATCGGATGCTCGAACTCAAGACAGGCCGCATGCAGAAGCAGTCGCGGCACTGCAATGAGCGGATGAAGATTCTCCGGAAAATAAAGCGTATCCCCGAGGATCGGTAGACCGTTCTCCGAAGCATGAACTCGGATCTGATGGGTCCTTCCCGTCTCCGGCATGGCGGTCAACCAGACCATATCCCGGAACACCTTGATGGGACGGAAGCGGGTCAACGCCAGGTCTCCGCCCGAACTCACCGCCCCGTATTTCTTTTTTCCCTGAAACTCGGAAACCTTACCGAGATAGTTCCTCACCTCGAATTCGCGCTCAACTTCAAGTGCCGGGGCATCCGGAGATCTCCAGCACAAGCAGTGGTAGGTCTTCCGGATCCGGTGCTCTGAAAAAAGCTCCGAGACGCCCTTGTTCGCCTCCTCTCGCTTGGTGAACAGGACCAGCCCCGAAGTGTCCTTGTCCAAACGGTGATGCAGCCCCACATAGGCTTGCCCGGACGAATGGCGGCCGGAGAGGTGTTTTCCCATCAAATCATAGAGGTTCGCACGTCCGGGATCGAGTGTGGGCTGGGTGGGAAGTCCGGAGGGCTTATTTACGACGATCAACCATTCGTCCTCGTACACAATGGTATCGGGATCGATTCGAGCATCGATGAGTCGGGTTCCGCCTTTTTGCGAGGCTTTGTCGGAGTCATAGTAGACTTCGATCACCGCACCGGAGTAGACCTCTGTCAGGGCTTTTTTTTGCCGGTGACGGTTCACATAGACACTCCCAGAAATAAACAGATTCCTGAGTGTGGTCCGGCTTAAGGGCTTTCCCATGGCCTGGGGCAACCAATCGAGCAGGAACTGATCGAGCCTCACCTTCCGCAAGGCAACCGGAATGCGGGTGTGATAACGCTTCATCGCTTCAACTCCGCTCGACCGAGATCACGCCTTTTTTCGACTCGAGCGCACTCATCACTTTGTTGAGTTGCTCCATGTTCCCGACCTCGACCTCGAACAATGCGATGGCCTTTTTGTCTTTGGTGGTGCGGATATTCGCTGAGGCGATGTTCACCCCGCAGCCCGTGATGGTCTGGGACATGAGTGCCAACAAGCCGGTGTCATCGTTGGAGAACACCCGGATCCGCACGGCACGTTTGACAGGTGCGGTCAGGGTTTTATTCCACGAAACCGTAATCCGCCGCTCGGAATCGGTATCGAGAGCGCGGGGGCAATTGGCCTGGTGGATGGTCACCCCGCGTCCACGCGTGATCGAACCGACAATACTTTCTCCGGGAACCGGATTGCAACACCGGGCATAGCGCACGAGCAAATCATCGACACCCTCGACCACCACCGCATTGCGGGCCTCGCTTTTTTTCGAGGCGGATTTGACAGCGCGCTTGAGAAAGCTCTCCTCTTCCTCGGCTTTCCACTTGGCTTTTTGGGCTTCGAGCTCTTCTTTCGGAATGAGCTTCAGGATCAGCGCATCCATTTGATACCGTCCGTAGCCGAGCCCCACCATCAAGTCCTCGAGATCGTGCACACCGCACTCTTTCATGATCTCGTTCATTTTGCCTGATTTCTCGAGCTTGCTGAGCGACAACTCGAACCGTTTGAGTCCACGCTCGAAGATGGCCTGCCCTTCGAGCTTGGCGAGCTCGCGCTCCCGGAGCTTGATGAAGGCCCGGATCTTGGCCTTCGCTCTCGAGGACTTGACGATCTTGAGCCAGTCCTTCGACGGATTTTGAGTGGGAGAAGTGATGATTTCAATCGCGTCACCGGACTTCAGGCGATGCTTGAGCGATACGATCCTGCCATTCACCTTCGCCCCGACACACCGGTGTCCGACATCGGTATGGACCGCATAGGCGAAATCTAGCGGGGTGGCCCCATGGGGAAGCTCCTTCACCTCGCCCCGGGGGGTGAACACGAACACATCCTCGGAGAACAAATCGACCTTGACGGTCTCGAGAAACTCATTTGGATCGGATAGATCCTTCTGCCATTCGAGGAGGCGATTCACCCAGTTCACATTCTCACGGGTGCTGCTGTCGAACTTGCCTTCCTTGTACTTCCAGTGGGCCGCAATCCCCCGCTCGGCCACCATGTGCATCTCGTGGGTCCGGATCTGGATCTCGGTACGGTCCCCGGATACTCCGATCACGGTGGTGTGGAGGGATTGGTAATTGTTCGCCTTCGGCATGGCGATGTAATCCTTAAAACGCCCGGGAACCGGACGGAAGGCGGAGTGGATCACCCCGAGAGCTTTGTAGCACTCGGTAATATTTTCGACGATGATCCGGAAAGCCAGCAAATCATGAACTTCGTCGAAATTGACCTGCCGCCGCTCCATTTTTTTATAAATTGAATAGAAGTGCTTGGCCCGGCCGGTGACCTGGGCTTTCACATCGTACTCGACAAGTTTTTCCTGAATCAGGTTGGAAGTCTCTTCGATGTACTTCTCGCGCTCCCCCTTGTTCTTGGCGATCAGTTCCGCCAGCTTGTAGTAAACATCCGGATGGATGAATCTAAGACAAAGATCCTCAAGCTCCACCTTGATGTCGCTCATACCGAGACGGTTGGCCAGCGGGGCGTAAATATCGAGGGTTTCCTGGGCGATCGTCTTTTGCTTGTGGGGCGCCAGGAACTGGAGCGTCCGCATGTTGCTCAAACGGTCGGCGAGCTTGACGATGATCACCCGGATGTCCTTCGACATCGCGATGACCATCTTCCGGAAGTTCTCGGCCTGTTTCTCTTCGGTGGTCCGGAAGGACATCTTATTCAGCTTGGTGACCCCGTCGACCAGGACCGCTACATCCTTGCCGAACTCACGCTCGATGTCCTCGAGCTTGGCCGGAGTATCCTCTACCGTGTCATGAAGAAAGCCGGCAATGATGGAGGAGATGTCGAGGCGCATTTCGGCCAGAACCTGGGCCACCTCCGTCGGATGGATGATGTAAGGATCCCCACTCGAGCGCTTCTGCTCGCCGTGAGCCTTCTCGGCAAATACGAATGCCTTCCGGACGAGCTCGATATTGGCATCCGGGAAATAACCCTGGATGGTCTTGCAG
>CANHQK010000086.1 GCA_947462765.1 Bdellovibrionales bacterium | reverse complement strand
CCTGGGCGATCTCCCCCGATTCGTCAGGGGGGAGTAATTCGGGCGAAATCGGTAAAGCCAGAATTTTCTCAAGAATCTGCGTCAACGGGCGCGATGCGGAGATCTCGGCCCAATACCCCACCAGCTCCTTCACCACCGTTTTGGGAACTCCGGAGTTCACCGTGTAGTGGGACATGTGGTCCGCATTGTAGGTGCACCAACCGAGTGCCAGCTCTGAAAGATCGCCCGTACCGACCACCATTCCCCGATGCTCGTTCGCGAGATCGAAAAGAATCTGGGTTCGCTCCCGCGCCTGGGCATTCTCATAGACAATGCTCCGGTCGCTTTGAGCCTTGCCCAGATCTTTGAGATGCTGATGTACGGCTTCGGTGATGGAGACTTCGATGGTCAAATCGACTTTGGCCTCCTGCAGGAGCGCCCTTGCCAGATTCAACGTCTTTTCGGAGGTTCCCGGCCCCGGCAAGGTCACTCCGACCACTTTCAGTCGGTTCCCAGAAATCTGCTTGGCTCGTAGCGCGATATATAGAGCACAAGTGGAGTCCAACCCTCCGGACACTCCGATCAGCAGGGTTTCGGAAGAGGCGCTCAGCGCACGTCGGAGCAGCCCATGGGCCTGGATCTGGATCACATCCTCGAAATCGGGGATTTCCTCCAAAAACGGATAGGCCGCAACCGATCGGTTCAGTCCATTCAAAGGACCGGCATGCGCTCTGAAAGAGCTCCTCCAAACCGCCTGGTCGCCCTTGTTCTCCACGGCCTCCATGAAGCAGATGTCTTTGGTCCGCGAGTTCAAGATCCGCTCAAAGTCAAAATCGATCCGGAAAGCATCG
The DNA here is from genome assembly GCA_947462765.1 of Bdellovibrionales bacterium. Taxonomy (GTDB): domain Bacteria; phylum Bdellovibrionota; class UBA1018; order UBA1018; family CAIMNF01; genus CAIMNF01. The sequence continues at coordinate 3,722 of CANHQK010000086.1, read as the reverse complement.
TGAGAAGTGTCGAAGGGCACGGACTCACCGATACACTTCCCGAGCTCGTATGCAAGGGAGTGTCCCGAGAACACGGTATCTTTGCTCGATTCCGACATCCCGGAGCTCGCATAAAAATAAGCGCAATGGTGCTTTTGAGACTGGATCTCGACTAGTTTTTTCCGGAACCGGGGTTTGCCCACCAGCTCGTTGCTTGCAGAGAGATTCAGAATGAGGTTTGCCCCATTCAGAGCCAAGCGAGTGGACGGAGCCTCGGGAGCCCACAGGTCCTGACAGATCTCGATTCCCACACGGATGGAGCCACCCTCGAAGATCTGACCGGTGCCCGCCCGGAAATTTCCCCATCGCGGATGACGGACCTCTTCATTCAGATTGCGCCCGCTTGCGAACCAACGACGCTCGTAGAATTCACCCATATTGGGCAGAAAGGTTTTTGGAACAAATCCAAGCACTCTGCCGGAATGGATGGCAAAAGCACCATTGAATAAACGACCATCGGGCATCCTGAGTGGTGCACCGGCCACCCAAAGTGAGTCGCTTCCCACTGAGCCTTCCACCAACATATCGATTCCCGCCTCGACATCACGGTGAAGGGTTTCCGAATGAAAGAGGTCCTCACAGGTGTAACCGGTGAGCGAGAGCTCGGGGGTGAAAACAACGGACGCCCCAGCCCCGGATTCCCTCCGAAACAAAGAAAGAAGCAGGCGGGCATTCTCCACTGGCTTCCCCAACTCGATGGACGGGAGCAAGGCTGTGACTCTGGAGAATCCGAATGCCGACCAGTCGGTATCCATCATCAGGCCGGAGTCGTCTCCGAAGACGGCTCGGCAGAGGCTTCCGCGGGGGTTGTGGGCGCGGTTGCCAATTGCACCGTCAGGGCGCGCTCATTCAAGGTCGCTCCTTCGAATTTTTTGACCGCTTCAAGAGCCAACTCCTCGGTTTCCATCTCCACAAAACCATACCCCTTCGAACGGCCGGTCTTCTTGTTCAGAATCACCCGGGCCTCCACCACCGCACCCGCGACAGAGAGCACGGTCTTAAGATCTGCGTCATTGACTTCGAAAGGAAGGTTGCCGACAAAAAGTTTTTTTGACATATCCCGTCCACCTTAGCGAAACTGTGAGCCGCATGGCAACCCTTTTTACCAGGATCATCAATCGCGAAATCCCCGCGAATATCGTATTCGAGAACGACAAAGTCCTCGCTTTTCGCGACATTCACCCCCAGGCGCCGCACCATGTCCTGATCATCCCGAAGCAGGAGATCCCGACTCTGAATGACTTGGATGCGTCAACCGCTCCCCTGATCGGTGAGATGTTCTTGGCCGCGAAAGAGATCGCCCGCAGCCTCGGAGTCGATGAAGACGGCTACCGGGTGGTGATGAACTGCAATCGTGACGGCGGGCAGACCGTCTACCACATCCACTTGCATCTGCTTGCCGGTCGAGCCATGCACTGGCCTCCGGGTTAAGCCGCTTTTTTATCCGCGTCCTTCATCTTCACGTACCATTCGGGTGCAGTAAACATCGCACGAGTGAAAGGAAGGCGATTGGTCTCAATCTCATTCATGAAGGTCGGCAGATTCCCCACCGGAATGAACTCCCCCACGATCTTGCCTTCAGGGGTCCTGCCGCGCTGGATGAACCGGAAAAGATCCCGGATCATGTAGCGCCCGAACTCGTCAACTTCCGGAATCACCTCGCTGATATGTGTGACCTTACGGGATCCGTCCCCGAGGCGTTTGATCTGGACGACAATATGAATGGCGGCTGCGATCTGTCTGCGAATCGCCGCAGGCGGGACATTCGAGTCTCCCATCATGGCCAAGGTCTCCAGACGGACCAGAGCGTCGTAGGGAGTGTTGGCGTGAGCGGTTCCCATGGATCCGCCGTGGCCGGTGTTCATGGCTGAAATCAGATCGAGCGCCTCGGCACCCCGGACCTCCCCGACCACGATGCGATCAGGACGCAATCGAAGGGCTGCCTTGATCAAATCACGAATCGTTACAGCACCCTTGCCATGTTCGTCGCCGTGCTTGGTCTCGAAAAACACCACGTGGTCCGTGTTGATCTTCAATTCGGAAGAGTCCTCCACGATCAGCACCCGCTGGGTCGAAGGGATCCTCGAGCCGAGCACGTTCAGCAAGGTGGTTTTCCCGGAGCCGGTTCCGCCGGAGATGATGGTGTTCTTTGCGAGAAAAATACAAACATCAAGAAAGCGGGCCGCTTCTTTGGTGATCGATCCTCGATTGATGAGGTCGACGAAGCTCGGATTCCCCTTCGAGAACTTACGGATCGAAAGCGTGGTTCCTTTACGCGAACACGGTGGCAACACGGCACAAATCCGGCTTCCATCGGGCAACCGGGCATCGAGCACCGGATTGTCGCCGTCGATGGTCCGTCCGACAAACTGGGCGATGTTCCGCACTGCCGCGATCAAGGATTGCTCATCCCGGAATTTCGCATCGGTTCTCTCGATGAGTCCCCGACGCTCGACAAAGATCTCTTCCGGGCCGTTGATCATGACTTCAGACACACTGTCATCTGCGAGAAACCCGACAATAGGCGACAAGAAGGTCGCAATCGAATCTTCAAAAACGCTGGATGACTTGTTACCGCTCATAATTCAATGTTTCCGGAACTCTGGGGTGAAGTCCTGCTCGGAGATCTGGCTTGCAGACGCAGGGATTCTGGCTTGAAACTCGAGTTCCTTGACCACGAACCTTCCATGCGCCCCGTTCATCGGGCAATGAAAGGTGAAGGTGCCACTCCTGTCGGGCGTAAACGTCACTTCCTCGACCCTTTGGCTCCTGACCTGACGCCGGATCCCGAAGGAGTCCGCCATGAAGCATTGAGACTTCTTGGATGCCCCGGTGATGAAAACACGGGTATCGATTCCCCGGGTCAAAAACACGGTGGAAGGATAGAAGCCCGTGTCATTAGCGATCACCGCGACTTCCTGGACTGCTCGATTTCTTGCCGCCTTCCTCACTACGCTTGCCGGTGTCGACGAGGTATCCGATGCCATGATCTTGACAGCACCGGCTGGACTCCGGCCGGGCGAAGCAGGTGCACGAGCTGCGACACGATCCGATCCGGACTCGAAACTGGAATCTGAAATCGGGGGGAGCCGTCGTGCTTTCATGGCCGAACGAACCTCGGCCTCCTCGACTGAACCGGACTCTGGTCCTCCGAACCGGGATACGGCATCCGCATTCTCATCCTGGCTGTCGGAGGCGATCACCTCCTGGTCGGGGAAAACGGCTGCCACCGTCACCCTAGGAACCATCAGAACTCCGCAGACTGTCATGAGCATCAAAATCCGATTTTTCAGTTTCATACACGTCCTCGTCTTTCCTTTCGGATCGGGAATCAGAAATCTTTACCTGTCAAATTCCCGTCAAAAGTCCGCCGGACTCCTGAATTCACCTCCTGTCAGGTTGAATTCGGCCTTTGAAATCGCTATTCTTCTCACATCACGAAGTGAAAGGATGTTCCCGTGCCGTTTGTGATCCTCCATCTGATGTTGCTCATCCATTCGACCCAGGATGCGGTCGCCGACACCTGCCTCGGCCCGTGCGACGCAATCGTCCGAAGTCTGCAAGAAAAGAGTGAAAAGCTCGAGAGAACCCAGATCATTCTTCAGAAGAATGAGGACTACATGAAGAAGAACCCGGACGCCTCCCCTTCGATCGCGATCAAAGTCAGATCGAACATCCTCGTT
>CANHQK010000085.1 GCA_947462765.1 Bdellovibrionales bacterium | reverse complement strand
TTTTTGCCGCTAGGAAAAAATGGACCTCCTCAGATTTTGAGACCGCCATACAAGGTTTGAATCTGGTTCTGGAGGGCGGAGCATGGTGTGGCCTGAGTCCCGAAGATGCAAGACACCTCATGCTACCCCTTCGCCCGGCTTGGGAGAACAGCCTGAAAGACCTGGCCAAGCGCCCATCGCTTGCGAAGGATAAGCAGCAAGCGCTCGCATGCAAGTCGAGTTGCACCTGTGGACTCTGGATCGTCTTGTACGGACTCCGTCCGGGACTCGCTCCATCCGAGCTCGAGCGTCTGAGAAAATACCAGAGAGAGACCACACGGACTGAACGGGAGGCCTGCATGAAAAAGCGGACAGATCTGTGCACCACACTCCTACCCGAAATGAAACGGGTGGCAGATCGTAACTTCAAGTCGGAAGGCGCGTTTTAGCCCGACTCAACGGGAAAGCAACCTTTCAATTTCTTCCGCGATCGATTCGGGTTTGTCCTGTGGTGCGTAACGCTTCAGAACCTGCCCCTCCTTCGAGACCAGGAACTTCGTGAAGTTCCACTTGATCGCCTCGGTGCCAAGAATGCCAGGAGCCTCTTTTTTGAGCCACTGATAAAGGGGGTGAGCTCCCTCTCCGTTCACTTCAATTTTGGAGAACACCGGAAACGTCACCCCGAAATTCCGCGAGCAAAATCCCTGAATCTCAGAATCGGATCCGGGCTCCTGAGCTCCGAACTGATTGCAAGGGAACCCGAGGACTTCGAAGCCTCGATCGCCGAAACTCGACTTCAGCTTCTGAAGGCCCTCATACTGGGGGGTGAACCCGCACGCACTCGCGGTGTTCACCACCAGCAACACCTTGCCCTTGAACTCCGAAAGAGAAATTTCGGAACCGTCGGCTTTCTTCACCTTGAACTCATGAATGCTCATGCTGGCCTCCTTGAATGGCACGTTTGGCGGCTCCGATCACGATCGGAAGCACCGATACGAAAATCACGATCACAATCACCTTATCCAATCGGTTGGCAAGCTCGGTCTGACCGAGGAAGTAGCCCACGGTCAGCAGAGAATTGATCCAAACGAATCCGCCGAGAATATCCCAGCGCAAGAACCGCGGATAATCCATCTTGGCGACACCGGCCACGAAAGGCACGAAGGTCCGGAATATTGGAATAAAGCGACAGGCGATGATGGCAGCGATGCCGTAGCGGTCATAAAACCCCTTGGCACGGTTCAGGTGCTTCTTTTTGAAAAAGAAAGAATCCTGGCGCGAAAAAACGATGTCACCTGTCTTACGCCCGAGCCAGTACCCGAGCTGGTCACCGATGATGGCAGCCAGTGTGAGGGCGATCGCGTAGTGGAGAATGGACGAACCGGGAATATGGTTCGGGTTTGCAGGATTGTTGAGCACCCCGACCGTGATCAGGAGGGAGTCACCGGGCAGAAAAAATCCGGCAAGCAGCCCGGTCTCAGCAAAGATAATCGCCGTCACCAACACGATCCCGCCGGTCGAGAGCCAGAGCTGGAAGGTAGCCGGATCGTGGAGGGACTTCACCCAAGCCAAAAGTTCATGAATCATTTCTGAGATCCTTTCTCGATCGCATCGAGTGTTTTCTTGAAAGAGGCAACATAACGGGCTGTCCGGACCCCCGGAACCTCCTCCACCTTCACTTTGTCCAGGAAGGATCTTGCCCGGCTGATCGCAAAATCACGCTCCCCTGCGGCCGCCATGATCTTCGTCAGGCGCTCCATCGAGCGGATGAGGTTGTCGCCATACGCAAAGCGCACGGCTAGCTCGGCTTCTGTCCTGGCCTCTCTCAACTCTTTGAGTTCGAGGTGCATTCCGGCCGCGGCATGGTGAAAGGTGAACTCCTCCGGGAATTTTTTAATGAACTTGGCATAAATCGATTTGGCCTCTGCAATCTGTCCATTCTTCCAAAGCAAGGCTGCGAGCTCGAGGTGGATCCCGCGTGAGTCAGGATCCCGGCCGAGCTTGAGCAGTTCCCTGTATGCCTGAATGGCTTGAACCCGGGCGGTTTTTACGGCCTCAGAATCACCCGTTCCTTCGAGCAGGCTCTTTTTGAAATCCATGAGATCGGCAAGAGAAAGCTCGAGCTCACGGAGCATGAGAGTTGCCGGATCCAGGCGCTTTTCCAGCACTTGAACCGCACTCAAAGCCGCTTTTCGGGTCTCGAATGATTTCCCCTCCGGCAAATCGAGCGCCAGATCCAGCGCCACCATCAGGGTCGAATCCGGAAGCGAATCGGCTCTCCCCAAAACTTCATTCAAGAGCGCTTCCCTGACCGGAAGATCGGCGGGAGGCCTCTGTAGTGCGAGCTCCCGCAGGCGCAGTTCCGGATCGGATGGCAAAAGCGCGAGCCCCTTCCGGATCAGGGCGATCGCTCCCGCCTCATCCTTCTGCTCGAGCCTGACAGGAATCAATCGACGGTACTCGGCAATGAGCTCACTCTCGCTCTGCCTCAGCCGCTCTTCCGGGCTGCGTCCTCCCCGAGCCATGGCTTCTTTCATTTTTTTTGAAAAGGCCTTGGGTCCGAAATAGCCCACGATCCGGTCCACTTCCACCAATGAAATCAGAGATTCCGAAGACGGAACCTGGGTCAATACTATTGTCGGGTAGCCCCCGACTTTGAAATGCGCTTTCCACTTGAAGAAGCGTTCATCATCCGCATCGACTTTGAGGAGAACGAACTCCCTGGAAGCTCTCCGGAACTCAGTCGACGGAAATACATTCTCATTGTACAGATTGCAGGGCGGGCACCAGATTCCGTAAAAGTCGATCAGGAGAGGCTTCTTAGCCCTCATGGCAGCTCGAAGCGCCACCTCGGGTTGATTCACAAAAAACCCGTCCCGGTCTTTCAGCGACTGCGCGGAATCCGGCTTCTTTTTTGCCTCTGAAGGAGCGGTCACCCTGAGAGGGAACTTACGTATCTTTTTGATGCAATAGGTTTTGGCCTCGTCACACAAAAACAAGGAGGAATCGATCTCTTCTCCTTCTTTCAGCTTCAGATCCGAGCTCGCAAAGCGTACCCGCTGCTTTTTGGATTCAGTCCGGATGAACGAGATCGCCCCATCCGGTGATCCGGTATGGGCCGTGGCCTTCATCGGCGCACCCAGGTTGAAGTGATTCCCGGACGGAGGTGTGAACTCCAGGATCCAACGGGGTACCTTTGAGGCCGGATCAAGACTGACGCTGAACTCATAGTCCGGAACCGCTGGAACGGCAGCTTGCGCAGTGCAAAACAAAAGAGAAAGCAGGAGGCCCATGAGCCCGGAGCTTAATCCCCTTCACTTCCAAATTCGAGCGATTTTCGTATCCGGGTAATAGTGAGCGAGGATCTGATCCCGGGTGAAGCCGATCTCACCCATTTTCTTGGCCCCCCACTGGCACATTCCTACCCCGTGGCCGGATCCTTTGCCCCGGAACAGGATGGAACGCCCGAGGCTCGTCATGCTGAACCAGGTGCTCTTCATCTTGGCCGGATCGAACCAATTGCGCGCCACGTAGGCATCCATGGTGACCTTCAGGCGCTGATCGAAGTTGTCACGATTCACAAACTCGAAAACAAAATCCGTGATGCGGGCCGGTTCTCCGGCCGCCTCAGCGTCACGGACCAGAGCCAAGCCGGCACCCTTTTGTTTCGGGGTGCGATCACCGTATTTGGGCTTCACATCCATCAGATACCAGCGATTCGGGTCGTTCGTATACTGTTCGGGCCAAACCTTACGTCCGTTTGAGTCCTTCTGGATACCATTCCAGATGCGCTTTTCGATATCGTTGAAACTGAGTCGGTAATCCCAATTGAAGGACGGCGACGGATTGCAGTATTGGCACGGAACGCCCTTCTTGAATCCTGCAAATCGAGCTCCCCACACTTGCTCCGGGACAACGGTCCGGCCGCCACAACTGGCATGATAAAAGGCCTTGATCGGCTCGAGGTTCCGGTTCCCCTTCGGAATCATGATCATTCCGCGAGTCTTCGCTACCAATTGGGCTGCCTTCGAGTCGACACGATCCATCCCGAGGTACACCTGGTCTTTTTGGGTCGACTCGACATCGTAAACCCGGCCCTTGTCTTTCCGCATTTCTTTCATCTGAAAGAGTGCATAGGTGCGGGCAGCGATGATCTGCGCTTCGACTGCGGGCTCGGCCCACTGCGAGTTGAACTCCCCGTTCACCACGGACTCGAGGTACTTCTCAATCTGGATGTGATTCACCACCAAGCATTCAGCGTTACCGCGCATCGACGAATCATAGGGAGATTGAAGCTCTTTTGGATAGACGACCACTTGCTCACGAAAGCGCTTTTCGTTGATGGCCAGCACGCCCGAGAGGCTCTCGATCAGGATCCCGGAACGCGGAATCTGGCGGCTTTTGTTAGTTTCGGGCTGGTAGATGAGACTGCGTTTGCAATCGATCACCCACTCGTCGGCGCGAACATTGCCGAGACCGGGTTTTTTAGCGAGAGAGAGGGCCAAATCAGTCCCCCGTACGGTCATCACACGACCGAGATTCGATAAACGAACCCGGACCGTCTGAGGGGTCATTCTGAGCTCGCTTGCGATCTTGTGCGGATCCGCCGGTAAGGCGTAAGCAAGCGAGCCCAGT
>CANHQK010000084.1 GCA_947462765.1 Bdellovibrionales bacterium | reverse complement strand
CTTCACGCAGGGCACCCGTACCCAGGCCATGAACAATAGTGACCTCGTTCTTACCGGAGCGGAATGCGCGGTCGTGGTAGGAGGAGGCTTCGCGTACCGCATCCTCGAGGCGCTGCCCCCTGAGATCGATCTGGTCAGGAACATGACCGACGCTCTCAGACTGAACGGTCACTTTCGATCCCTTTTGATTACCAGAACCCGACCGTACCCCGAGCACGGTCTTCAACTCCCGTTCCGAGAGGGGTTCCATCTCGACCGGGTACACGGTCACCATGAAGGCCTTCCCCATTCCAGTTGCGGCCTGCTGCGCCCCGAGGGCAACCTTGGCTCGCTTCCCATCCCATTCGATGATCTCGCCCACATTTTTCCATTTGGGAACCCTGACCCAGACTCCCCTCTCAAAACGAGGCATCTCAAGCTGAGGGGTGACCTCCTCGCCGAAAGCTTCACTGAGCTCCGGCGCTGCCTCGGTTACGGAAGTCCCGATCCGCTTTTCTCCCTGCTCGAACACCTCATTCAATTCCCGGCGGATTTCGTCCAGTTGCTTGTGTGATTTGGTGGACTGGATTTTCTTGATGGTTTCCCGGACTTCGATCTGAGCCAGCTCGAGCACGTGCTTCAGCTTCTGGCGGGCTTTTTCGAGGGACTCCTGGACGGTCACCTTGACCTTCTCCTCCCACTCGGCCCGCATCCGCTCTGCCTCGTCACGGAGATGCTGGGCTTCACGCTCGGCTCGCTCCACAGCCCCGAGCTGAGACTGCAACTTCTGAAGCACGGTCTCGACCACCTTGTGCTCGTCAGTGAGGTAAGTTCGTGCTCGCTCGAGAACCGACGCAGGAAGCCCGAGCCGCTCTGCGGTTTCGAGAGCCCGTGACCTGCCCGGAGCTCCGAACACGACCCGATAAGTCGGTCTGAGGGTCGCCTCATCAAAGACAATGCTGGCGCTCATGATCCGACGGTCTCCGACCCCCATCGCCTTCAACTTCGGATCATGGGTGGTGGCCACCAGAATCGCCCCCTCCGTTCCGAGCACCGTCTCGATGAAAGCCATCGCCAAGGCAGCCCCTTCCTCGGGATCAGTGGCGGAGTTCATCTCGTCGATCAGGATCAGGCACCTTGGCCCGAGCCCCTCGAGGATGCGTTTCATCTTGAGCACATGTCCTGAAAAGGAGGAAATCTGATCCTCGATGGACTGCGGATCTCCAAGGTCGATGAAAAATGAATCGAAGTAGGGAACGGTGAGTTTTCCGGTCCCCGGGAAGAAAAACCCGGTCCTTGCACACAGCGCCGAGAGGCCCATCAACTTGAGAAGCACTGTTTTTCCGCCCGTATTTGGACCGGATAGTAAAATCATCTGCTGACCGCGACCGAGTTCGATCGAGTTCCGGACGATCGATGGTTCCTCCAGATTCCAAAACAGGACGGGGTTGGCCGTATCCTGGAGGATCCACTCCCGGTCAGTACCGAGTGAAAGTGTCTTTCCTCCATATATTTTGGCGATTCGGGCTCGTGCCTGAACTGCATCCCAATAACCGACCCGGATCACTGATGCGCCGATGGCGTCCGAAAAAGGACGGATCTGCCGCGATACCTCAAGTAGGATGGCGAACATTTCCTGCGCGATGTCCGCCTCCAACCGGCGCAAGCGGGCTTGGAGCTGTTCGACTTCTTTAGGCTCGATGAAAACGGTTTGCTTACTCACCGAAAGCTCGGTGACCCGGCCTTCGACCTTGCTCTGATCGGAAACTCTCACCGGCAACACATAGCGCCCGTCGCGCACATCTGAGAAGCGTTCTTGGAGCAGGCCTTTCTGTGAATAGTCCCTGAGTAGGGATTCCATCCGGATCCCGATCTCGCGTCGGACCTCCCGTGCCTGAGTGTGGAGGGTCGCCAGAGTGGGAGAGGCTTTCTCAGACAGCTCTCCGGAAGGAGTCAGAACCCGATCGAGTATCCGCAAGCACTCATGCGGATCGAGCAGGGAGGTCAGCGCCTCCCGGAACAAACGCCCGGCGCTTTCAGTCGGAAAGTGGCTCCAGGAGTCGAACACATAAAGCCAAGACCGGATCCGCGCGAGCGAAGCAGGCTCGAGGACGCCCCCTTTTTCGAGGGTCTCCAACGCATCATCGATTTCTTCGAGGCCGTTCAAGGGACCCCAGAGTGCCGACTTTTCGAGTAGTGCGGACACCTCTTGAGTCTCCGCTTGAAGCTCACGTGCCCGTTCGATGGACTGAGCAAAAGCGGCAAGCTCGACAAAAGCGAGGATCCTCTTTTTACCATAGGGCGTGCGCGCTTCGTCCGCGGTCCAATTGAGGAACTTCGGCCAATCGAGATCATCCCAAGCTGAGCGCACACTCATGACTTCACAAGGTAGCATGAAAAGCGCCGGAGCGCATCACGCTGGAATTCATAAGAAATCATCCTGGTAGCGCGATCGATCGACTCCCAACGGAACTCCACGTGCTCATTCGGATCGAGCACCGGCTCCGAGTCAGGGATGGACAACAAAAACCCGAAGGCATGCTCCTTTGCCTTTCCGAATCGACTTTCGAATTCCAATTCGACCTCAAGATCCCGCCACGTTCCGAGCTCCGGATCAAACCCGGTCTCCTCGGATAACTCACGCTTCGCACCCTGCAAAAAAGTCTCTCCCGGCTCGACCCCGCCCGTGACCGGATGCCAACCGCCCCCCCGCTCTTCCCGGACACGAAATAGCAGGACTTCGAACCCGGCATGACCCAGGCGTGCGATCCAGACCTGTGCTTTTTTAGATCGGTTCGACAAAGTCGAGGTCCTTTCCATACGGATCTTTGAGTCCCCTCAGAGAGAGAAGTGCAACGACCACCACAAAGGCCCCGACCATCAAGGCTGCACGGACAATTCCGAACGATGGTTTCAGCGCGAGCAAACCGAGATTCATTGGCACCAAGGCGAACCGGATAAAGTTGGGAACTGCCGTGGCAACCGTGGCCCTGAGATTGGTTCCGAACTGTTCGGCGGCGATGGTGCAGACCACCGCCCAGTATCCACCGGTTGTGCCCAGGATCGCGCACATCCAGTACACCTTTTCCGGACTTGCTCCTTGCATTCCCAACAGATAGTAAAGGGAAGCCACCGCATTCAATACAATGGCGATCAACACCGCACGGTTCCGACTTTTCATCCACTGACTCAGGACACCGAATAGAAAGTCGCCGACAACAAATCCGGCGTAGCAAGCCATCACGGATTTCGCGGTGCTCACAGTCCCCTCCACACCCCACTGGGTGGCGAACTCGGGTGCATAATTGACCAGGATTCCGATCGTGAGCCAGATCGGAACGCCCATCAGGATCGTGAGACTGAAACGCCGGAAGCGATCAAGTTGGGTGAAGAGACTCAAGAAGTTTCCACGCTTCACCGGAGAATGCTTCAAGTGCTGGAAAATCCCCGATTCGGAAACTCCGATCCGGAGGACTAACAACAGGAAGCCCAAGACACCCCCGATCTTGAACGACGTGCGCCAGTCGAAAACCTGAGCGACCCATCCTCCGACAACAGCCCCGGAAACGCCGACGGTGGCCACGATCATGGTACCGTAGCCACGAAGGTGCGCAGGCAAGGTCTCGGCCACGAGAGTGATCCCGGCCCCCAACTCACCGGCAAGCCCGAGCCCGGCAAAGAACCGGCAGAAGGCGTACTCTGTGAAGGTGTCGGCATAGCCGTTCAGAAAGTTGGCAATCGAATAAAGAAAGATGGAACCGAACAAAACGGAGAGGCGCCCTTTTTTGTCGCCGAGCACGCCCCACAGGATCCCGCCGAGCATGAGACCCGTCATCTGGATGTTGTGCAGATGGGCTCCGACCTCCATCTCACGGCCAACAAACCCCAGAGACTTCAAACTGTCCACCCGGACAATACTGAAGAGCAGGAGGTCGTAAATGTCGACAAAGTAACCGAGGGCCGCCACCACTACGGCGGCATTCAACAAACGGACTCGAGTCGGGGCAGATTTCATGCCCCCACTACATCATTCAGCAGGCAACTTTTCAACGCCTGCCACGTTGTTCCGGACCGTTTCCTTCACGTACCGCTTCGAAACGACCTTGAAGATGCTGTCTCCGGGATTGATCCGGGACAGATAATCCCGGTCATCCTCAGAACGCGGAGCCGCATTCCCGCCGTCACCAGCACCTTTTTGGGCGCCTCCGAAGTTGAGCCCTCCCTGGGCTTGCCCGCCCGATTTCGACCCTCCCGAGTCACGACGGCCGAACAGATCGAATGGACTTCCTCCGTCCTTACCGCCTTTTCCGTCCTTGTCGCCCGCACCCTTGTATTTCCCGGCTTCCAAGACCGCCACATCCTCTGCCTTGTCCTTAAACCGCTTGGTGCTTCCGGGCGTGCCCAATCCGTCGCCGGCCATTCCTCCGCCAGCCCCGCCACCAGAACCACCTGATCCACCCGCGCCTGGCGCTTCTGGTCCAGAACCCATTCCTGACGCGACTCCGGAAGCGTTTTTCCCGCGTCCCGTCGACGCACCAGTATCAGCCGTCATAGCTTGAGACTCCGCCTGCGGAACCACGTTCTGGGGATTGTCATAATTAGCCGTGGTTCCGGTCAAATCGGCTACCTGCCCCAATTCCTTGATCCCTTGATTCACGAAGGTGGTCACAGCCCCTCCGGCACCTGAAATGATGCTCCCAAAGCCAGCTTTACACGCCGGAGGCGGATTCTGAACCAATCGCCCCCCTGAACAACACTGAGAGGCCAATGAACTGTTCTCAGTGATGGGAATTCCGTCCAAGCCCACACACGCGTAGTGGATCTCAAGCCCCACCTTCTTGGCAAGAGCCGAAGAAGGAAACACCGCTACGATCAACAACAACATGAATAACTTCATCGTTTGTCTCCCCCTCACCAACCCATATCAGAAGGTTTGCTCGGAATTCCCGTGGCCTCGGAGATATCGCAACGGGGTGTGCTCTGTTGGTTTCCAATCGCTCCGCAAAGCACCCTGCGAATGAGGAACTCGATTCCTCCGGCGAACCCCTTGTGGCGGGTCAGGATACTTCCGCCCCCTCCAAGAAAAGCGGGAGGCACCGTGGTTTTTACGAAAGTGGTCAGTCCGCCTCCGATCCGGGAATCGATATTCGTTCTGATCCGTCCAGTGACCAAATCGAACTCAGCGGTTCTTCGACCGTTCCGCGGGCATCGTCCGAGAGGGAAAACCCAAGTCGGATTACTCCCCTCCTGCACTTCATAACCCTTATTGGTATAATGACGTTTTCCGTTGTTCAGGCAAGAACCCACCGTGGCGAG
>CANHQK010000083.1 GCA_947462765.1 Bdellovibrionales bacterium | reverse complement strand
TCAAGTTCTACGCTTCCATGCGTCTCGACATCCGCCGCATTCAGGCGATCAAAGACGGCGAGAACGTCATCGGAAACCGCACCCGCGTGAAGGTGGTAAAGAACAAGCTCGCTCCTCCGTTCAAGGAAGTCGAATTCGACATCATGTACGGTGAAGGGATCTCGAAAGAAGGCGACCTCCTCGACATCGCTGTGAGCCACAACCTCATCGAGAAGAGCGGCACCTGGTTCTCCTACAAGGACGAACGCATCGGGCAAGGCCGCGACAACTCGATCCGCTGGCTGAAGGAGCGTCCGGAAGTGATTCAGGCTCTCCGTGCCGAAGTGCTGCTGAAGGCAGGCGTCGGCGCCAAGCCGGCCGCGAAGCCCGAAGCCGGAGCTCCACTCATGAACATGGGTGCTCCGTCGAATGGCGCACCTCTGACCAAGAATCCGCCTAAAGAGCTCTCCAAAGAAGCTCCGAAGGCTCCCGTGAAAAAATAATCACGGACACCAGGCCAATCAAAAAAGGGTCGGTCGCTCGCGCGGCCGGCCCTTTTTTCTTAGTCCTCAATTCGTTCAATCGGGGCAATTCCCGCCTTTGGGAAGAACCGCCTTTGCCGAGTCTGTCGCACTGCAACTCGGACAAGGCGCGCTGACTTTGCAAATGACGAACTTCCAGAGCTTATCGCGCGTTTTTTGGACTCCGTATTGAAGTGTCGCCGCCATTCCGAGAATGATCGTGAGCAGGACCACATATTCGACCACGGCCTGACCACTTTGATCCCTGAGCTTTTCCACTCCTTCATTTTAGGTTAAGCTCACCGAATATGGAAGATTCTGAAAAGCAGGAACCGACCCCGGCCGTTTCGCCTTACCTGAGCGACTCCCCTCCGAGCAAAAAGAGGATTTACCTGCCCCTGATCGGCATTCTGGTGCTGGTGGTGACCACCCTGCTGGTGATCAAGGCTTCCGTGAACCGTCAAGGATCAGCCGCTTTGTCCGAGCGGATCGAGCTCGCCGAGGGCATCCAGCTCCCTGACATGGAGCTGAACGGTCTCGATGGCAACAAAGTGATGCTCTCGAAGCTGCCTCACAAAATCATGATGATCAATTTCTGGGCGACTTGGTGTGACTCCTGTATCGAAGAGATGCCCTCACTGGTGAAGCTCCGGGACAAATACGCAGCCCAAGGGTTCGAGGTTCTCGGGATCAATGTCGACGAGAATCCGAAAAAGGCCGCACCCCCCATGATCGAGAAGTTCAAGATGAAGTTCCCGCAGTTCACTGACAAAGGGAACGTTCTGGCCGAGCTCTTCGATGTGCACGCCATTCCGCTCAGCGTGGTGCTCAACCAAGAACGCAAAGTGCTGATGTTCGAAACCGGCGGCCGCGACTGGGACTCCGAAGAAGTGCATCAAATGATGGAGCTGTGGCTCAAATAGCCCTCCCGCACGTCCGGCACTACCATCCCATTCGATAATAGAGCTCTTCGAACTCCGCGTACGGAAGAACAATGAAATCGGAATCGAACCCCGGTAGAATTGCGCCTTTGCTCTGCTCGAGGCCAAGCGCACAAGCAGCAGAATACGTGACCCCTGCAAAAATCTCGGCCAGGTTCATTCCCATCTGCATGGCTGAGAGATTCATCATGAGCGGCAGGTTGAGCGAGTAGCAGGACCCGGGATTGAAGTCGGTGGCGATGGCCACTCGAGCTCCAGCATCCAAAATTTTTCGCGCGGGTGCGTAGGGAACCTTCAAGTAAAGTGCCGTGCCGGGCAGAAGTGTGGCCACCGTATCGGCCTTGGCCAAAGACCGGATCGACTGATCCGACACACAGAGCAGGTGATCGGCCGAGTGCGCCTGGAGCTTGGCCGCAAGCCGGGTGGACTGCGTATTCCCGAGCTCATCCGCGTGGATCTTGAGCTTGAAACCGAGCTTCTTGGCTGCACGCAAGATGCGCTCGCCTTCTTGAATCGTGTAATAACCCTCATCGATGAAAACATCGCAAAATTCTGCAAGCCCCTTGCGCTTCACTTCAGGAAGCGTGCGGTGGATGATTTCGTCGATGTAGGTGGATTTCTTCACTCCCTCTGGAACGGCATGCGCCCCGAGATAGGTCGAAACGAAGGTCATCTGAGGGAGCGCCTGACGGAGGTGCTTCACCACCTCGAGACACTTGAGTTCCGTGGCATGGTCGAGCCCGTAACCTGATTTGCACTCGATGGTACGGACGCCGAACCGGTACGCGATCAGGGCCCGCTTGAGTGCGGACTGGAACAGATCTTGGACACTGGCTGAACGAGTGGCCCGAACCGTGGTGAGGATGCCCCCACCCTCCCCGGCAATCTTCTGATAGGATTCGCCTGCCGCGCGACGCGCGAACTCCGCTGCCCGCGATCCGGCAAAGACCAGGTGAGTGTGGGAGTCGATCAAACCGGGAATGATCGCGCGCTTCTTGCGGAGATCGGTAGTCTTGGCCCTTTGGTATTTCTTGGGGAGCTCGCGCGTAGGCCCCACCCAAAGGATTTTTTTCTCGTCAAATACCACAGCCCCGTCGTCGATGGCCGAAACATCCTCGGGCTTCAGCATCCGCCCTTCTTTGAGGAGAATGCCCTCGCCAGTCAGCACTTTTGAGGCATGAATGAACGCGCGGATCATTTGATCATCGGCATGCGGGCGCCGTACTCCGGGAGTTTTTGCTTGGCGATTTCGATCGCGGTTTCGTAGCCGGCGTCGGCATGGCGGACGATGCCCATCCCCGGATCACTGGTCAGAACCCGCTCGAGCCGACGAGCCGCTTCTGCTGTGCCGTCCGCCACAATCACCATTCCGGAGTGAATAGAATAGCCCATCCCCACCCCGCCTCCGTGGTGGAGACTCACCCAGGACGCTCCATTCACCGAATTGATCAGGGCATTCAGGATGGGCCAGTCGGCCACCGCATCGGAGCCGTCTTTCATGGCTTCGGTTTCGCGATTCGGAGAAGCAACCGAGCCACAATCCAAGTGGTCGCGACCGATCACGATCGGAGCCTTGACCTTGCCCGTGCGGACAAGCTCATTGAAGAGCAGTCCGGCTTTGACCCGCTCTCCGAAACCGAGCCAGCAAATGCGGGCAGGAAGACCTTGAAACGCAATCCGCTCGCCCGCGACTTTGAGCCAACGCTGCAAGCCTTCGTGATGAGGGAAAAGCTCCTTCAGAGCCTGATCGGTGACCGCGATGTCTTGTGGATCTCCCGACAACGCCACCCACCGGAAAGGACCACGCCCCTCGCAAAACTGAGGACGGATGTAAGCAGGCACGAAGCCGGGGAAGTCGAAGGCGTCAGCGATACCGGCCTTCACTGCTTGCGCGCGGATGTTGTTCCCGTAATCGAACACAATGGCGCCTCGCCGCTTGAACTCGAGCATGGCGGCCACATGGGCGCCCATGCTTTCGACCGATTTCTTTTTATAGGTTTCAGGATCTGATTCGCGGAGCTCTTCGGACTCTTCGAGCGACATCCCGTGCGGCACATAGCCATTCAGCTCGTCGTGGGCACTGGTTTGGTCGGTGAGGAGATCCGGAAGGAAGTCGCGCTTGAGCAGTTCTTGAAGCACATCCACCGCGTTTCCGATCACCCCGATCGAGCGGGCTTCTTTCTTGGCCTTGGCACGGGCCACGGCAGCCAGAGCCTCATCGAGGTTGTGATAAAGCTCATCGAGATAGCGGGTTTCGATCCGGCGATGGGCGCGCATCGGATCGACTTCGATCGTGAGGGAGACCGCTCCCGCAATCGAAGCGGCCAGAGGCTGGGCGCCTCCCATGCCCCCGAGCCCGGCAGTGAGCACCACGCGCCCGGCGAGATCGCCTCCGAAGTGGATGCGTCCGGCCTCAGCAAAGGTCTCATAGGTTCCCTGGATGATCCCCTGGGTCCCGATGTAGATCCAGCTTCCGGCCGTCATCTGGCCGTACATCATGAGTCCGGCACGATCGAGTTCTTGAAAATGCTCCCAATTGGCCCACTTGGGGACCAGCATGGAGTTTGAAAGGAGCACCCGGGGGGCATCAGCATGAGAGCGGAAAACCGCTACCGGCTTTCCGCTCTGAATGAGAAGGGTTTCGTCGTTCTTCAGGGTCTTGAGTGTCTCTTGGATCGCCCGGTAGGATTCCGGGTTCCGGGCCGCCTTGCCGATGCCTCCATACACCACCAACGCTTCCGGGTTCTCTGCCACATCCGGGTGGAGGTTGTTCCTCAACATACGGAGGGCCGCTTCCTGAACCCATCCCTGACACTCGATCGATTTCGCCATGAGGCGATTCTATCACTGTTGCGTGGAAATTGCCGCTACTCCGACCGCCATTCCTACGAGGTTGCGCTGAGTCGAAACGTGAGCCGAACGCACCGGGCGGCCGGTTTCGTCCACCATCTGGTATTGGTTCATGTTGGCATTGTACTGGATCGTCAAAACGCGATTCCCCGTGCTACCGCTCACCACGCTCTTTAGGTAGAGGATATTGATCTTCAACATTTGGTCCGAAGAGGACAAAGCCTTAACCTTCACCACATCGTAACCGCTCTTGCTGACCAGCACCCGAGAGCCGCTTCGCAACTCGGAAACAGAGTACTCGACGGTCCTTCCGTTCGGGGATTGAAAATAAAAACTGGAAATCGAATTGCCCGCACCGGTCGTGATCCCGATCTTGCCGGTCGACCCGGGCTCGGATTCGGCCGTAACACTCACGAGAGAAATTCGAGCGGCCTGAACGTCTTGAACATCCTGAAACCCATCCCAGGAATCCCAGGCGACCGCACGGGGGCTCACCGCCACCAGCACACTCAGGGCCAAAATTGCGCTACCGATTGATTTCACGAGCTTTTTCATCCGGATTCCTCCCAAACCGTTCCCGGTTTGACGCGGAGCATATTAAAAAGCCGCGAATGAGTCAACAAGAGAAATAGAAAAAATCCTCAGGCCTTTTTTTTCTTCGAAATCCCAATCAAGAAGATCTCTTTGGACTCCTTGCGCGTGCTCTTCGGACGCAAGACTTCGACTCGCCCATAGCGAGCTTCCATCTGCTTTTTGAGTTCCTGGAAGTCGTCGGAGTGGAAGAATTTGCAAACGAAATTCCCACCCGGGCGCAAAAAGCGATCGGCCACATTCAGCGCCAATTCGCAAAGCTCCATCGAACGGGCCTGATCCGTGATGCGGATTCCGGTGGTCCGTGGAGCCATATCGGAGAACACACCGTCGAACACCGGCTCGAAGCCATGATCGATGAAGACCTGATCGAGATTCAAATCACGTAAATCGGCATGGATGAAGACGGCATTCGGAAGCGTGAGTTCCACCTGGATGAGATCGACCCCGAGGACTCGCCCTTGTTCACCCACCTTGGTGGAGAGGTATTGCGACCAAGACCCGGGAGCAGCCCCCAAATCGAGCACCTTCATGCCGGCTTTGATGATTTTGAACTTCTGGTCGATCTCTTCGAGCTTGTAGATCGAGCGGGCGGCGAAGTTCTCTTCCTTCGCCTTGTGATAGTAATGATCCCGCTTGTTGTAAGCCATGCCCG
>CANHQK010000082.1 GCA_947462765.1 Bdellovibrionales bacterium | reverse complement strand
TCGCTTTTCACCACAGGATCGAGTTCACGATCACTCATTGGCCAAGCCCTCCTTTGAGTGCGACCTTAAGCACCTCTTCAACCCGCTCCGGCTTACCCAGAACCGAAAAGGCGTGCTCTACCATTTGTTTGGCCTGCACCTCTTTGTATCCGAGACCCTGGAGGGCCAGATAGGCATCCATAAACACCGGGTTGCTCCGGTCTCCCGAAACGGAGGCAACGCTGCCCCCCCCCTGCCGGATCGGCTCAGAGGCTCGGGAGGATCTTCGCAGAACTCCTGCCTCCATTTTTTTTACGATCACATCTTTGAGTTCAAGCACCATGCGTTCGGCGGTTTTTTTCCCGACTCCGGATATCGAGGTGAGTGCGGCCTTGTCTTCCTCGAGAATCATCGAAGCGAGCGAAAGATCATCGGCATGCGAGAGCAATGCCAGCGCCATCTTCGGCCCCACACCAGAGACCTGTAAAAGAGTGGTGAAGAAGTGCTTTTCTCCGGGGTGCTGAAATCCGTAAAGATCGAATGCATCCTCGCGAACGTGCGTGTAGACATAGACCTCGGCACGCTGGCCGGGAATGAGGACATCATACCGGGGATGATCGGGGGTCTTCACCAGGTAGCCGACCTGCCCCTGCGACTCGCTGCCAGTCACAAGAATCATCTCGCCGTTCTGCCGCTCTCTGACGACTCCGTTCAAATACGCCAACATGCGTTCATCATGTATTGAATCTCGGGCCTTTTCAACGCTTGAGTGCCCGGCCCCGGCTAACTGCCGCTTCTGCGAGGGCTTTCAAGGAATTACCGGACTTTTTCCCGGCCTTGGGCTTCCCGACCAACGCATGCGCCAACGCGAGGGCGAGCGCATCGGATGCATCTGCCGTCTCGAACTCCTGCCCACCGAGTAGGATTCTGAGCATCTTGGCGACCTGGTCCTTGTCCGCACGACCGTGCCCCGTGATCCTGCTCTTCACTTCAGTCGCGGCATATTCATGGATCTCAAGATCGTGAAGTGCGCCCGTCAGCAGAACCACCCCCCTCGCCTGACCAAGCTTGAGAGCCGATACCGCATTTTTTGAGAAAAACACCTTCTCGACCGCCATCACCGTAGGCCGGTACTGCCGGATCAAGTCGGACAAACCCGTGTGGATTTCCCTCAGGCGTGAGGGCGTCGTTTCATCAACCGGAACATCACGGTACTCCTTATGGAACAACCGCAAGGTTCCGTGGTGGATCACCCGGACCGAGTGAGCCGATTTTTCAATCAGCCCGTAGCCGAGCAGTCGGGATCCGGGATCCACGCCGAGAATGATCATTGAATGGAATGGGCCCCGAAGTTCTCAAGTGCGATCCGATTCAAACGCTCGGTGGCTTCGGCACTTCCGAGAACACCGAATTCGCGACCGATCTTTTCGAGATGCTCGAGTGCATAGTCCAGGTCTTCCTTGGTGTGGGAGGCCATGTAACTCGTGCGGATGAGCGAGCAGCCTTCCGGTACAGCCGGGCGGACCACCGGAGTCACAAAAACCCCTTCTTCGCAGAGCTTCTGGGTCATCGCAAAGGCGGTTGCATCATCACCGATCAGAAGCGGAATAATCGGGGTCCGGCTGTTCAGCGTATTGAACCCCATGGCCCGCAGATTTTTGCTCATATAGGCGGCATTTTCCGTCAGGCTGCGGAGGTGCTCGGGCTCAGTCTCCATGATGTCGAGGCACTTCAACACGGTTGCGGTCGAAGCGGGGGACATGGCAGCCGAGAACATGAACGGACGCGCCTTGTGTTTGATGTAATGAACCACATCGCTGGTCCCTGCGATAAATCCGCCAATCGAAGCGAAGGACTTCGAGAACGTTCCCATGACCAGATCGATGTCCTGATGCATTCCGAAGTGATGGCCGGTTCCCTCACCGCGCGGCCCGAGAACCCCGAGCGAATGGGCATCGTCCACATAGACCTTACAATTGTACTTTTTGGCCAGGTCGATCATGCCAGGAAGGTTCAGGATGTCACCCGACATGGAAAAAACGCCATCGGCAATAATCAATGCGCCATCGTACTTTTCACGGGTGTTCTTGAGTACACGCTCGAGATCTTCGAGATCATTATGCTTGAAACGGATGGTATCGCCCAAAGCGACCCGGGTCCCTTCCACGATCGATGCGTGGTTTTCGCGATCACTGTAGATCACATCGGCGCGACCCACGAGCGCACCAAGCGTACCCTGGTTCACAAAAAATCCGGTGGAGAAACAGAGTGCTGCCTCTTTCCCGACAAAAGCGGCGAGACGGGCTTCGAGTTGCTCGTGGAGGTCCAGGTTTCCATTCAAAAAGCGCGATCCCGTGCAACCGGTTCCGTACTTGTCGATCGCATCCTGGGCCGCTTCCATCACACGACGGTCATGTGTGAGTCCGAGATAATTGTTGGAGCCGATCATGACCTGTCTTTTGCCAGCAGTGACCACATTGTTACCGGTAGAAGCCGTAATCGGCCTGAAGTAAGGATAGAGCCCCATGGCCTGAAGTTTCTTGGCATCCTCGAACTTGTAACACTTAGAGAACAAATCACCACCGGTGCTCATAAAAATATCCCTTCAAATTTAGGTGGTTATAGCCTTTTTGCCTCTAGGACGCAAGGCAATTATGGGACGTTGCATTACTTGACGGGCGTGGTAAACTATTGGTGAGGTAAGCGCTTGATCCCAAAGGTAAACTCTTCCCCCATGCTTCGCGTCGTTTCCGAACCACGTTCGGCCGAAAATGACCCTGGCTCGAGCCAAGGGAGCGGCGTGGCATATGAGGGGACCTCGGGAGGACCCACGCAGGACGGAGAACCCGGTTCCGAGAATCCTTCGCGGGAAAGTCCCTCTCTTCAGGTGGTCACCGTAGTCGAGCAATCCGGAATGACCGATGTGGTCCGCGAGTTTCATGAAAACAAGAAAGAGCGGGACCCCCCCTCGGGACTCACCACGAGGTATCACCCTTCGGCCGGAACCACCAAGGGATTGCTCTTGAACCGCAAGGCCGAGTGACCCTCAGCGCTTCATCGCCTCGATCTCAGCACGATCGGGAGCATCGGGGGCCAGGTCAATGTACAGTTGGAAATGTCGGTTGGCGGAAGACTGGTCGCCACTGTCCCGATAGGCCAATCCGAGCTTCTTGTGAACCTCGGGGTTGCCCCGATCGAGAGCCAGTGCCGCCTGATACAAAGCGATCGCAGGACCGTATTGTCGCTTGAGATAGTTCACATACCCGGCACCGATCTTCGCATAGGGACTCTGCGGATCGAGGGTCATTGCCTGATTGAAGCTTTTGGCTGCTTCTTCCAGATCACCGGCCTTGGTGCGAACCCCGCCTAAATCCAGCCAGGAGGCCAGATGACGGGGGTTGATTTCAATCTCCCGCTCTAGCTCGACGAGAGCATCTTTGTTTCGCCCCATCTTACTCAACATCTTGGCACGCCGGTAGTGGAGCTCGGGATACCTTGGAGAAACCTCCGAGACCCGCTGAAGCGCTTCTTCTGCCTGCTCAAAATCGCCGTCTTTGATGAAGATCTCAAAACGCTGAAGGTATCCGTAAGGATCGGAAACTTTTCGGTCCGAATAAGCCTTGAAAGCCTCCAGTGCGCGTTTGCGGTTCTCCTTCTTGGCGCGGATTTCGCGAAGATAAATATCACCTTGAATCCGGTAGGAGTCAGGATAATCCGGATCGATTTCCTGCGCATCCTCGGTGAAGCGAAGTGCCTTTTCGTACTCTTGGGCAATAAAGTAAATTTCTGCGATTCCGGTGAGGAGATCCGCACGGGCTCTGGGCAATCGCGCCAATTCATCCTGGATCCGGCTCACGGCCTCAGCCACACCATTACTCTTCAATAGGCATTTGGCAGCACCGACAATGGCCGCAGTGTTGAACGGATCAAGTCTCTGCGCAATGGAATAGAAAAACTGCGCGTCCCGGTAGTTCTCGGTTTCGCGGAGCACGTTGGCGTAGGACGAGTAAACCTCCGTGTCGATGGTGTCTCGCGACATGGCCTTACGGTAAAATGAGATGGCTTGAACGTAGTTTTTCTGATGATAGGCGAGATCTCCGGCCAACCGGTCGATCGCACTCCTGAGCTTCGGCGAATTGCGGTACTTCGCCATGACCCGGGAGGCCTCGTCCCAATCGTGGTTCCGAATGAGCGCATCGATCAACTTGACCGCGATTTGAGACTCAGCCGTGGATTTGCCCGCCTGGGCGAGCTCGAGTGCGCGTTTGTATTGCGCCTGCGAGCGGTTGTATTCGCCTTGACCGTGAAACAGATCACCCATTCTCTCGACCGGCACATAGGATTTCGGAAAGGTATCCTGGGCCTGTAAAAAGGCCGTGGTGGCTTCATGGACTTTCCCTGCGCGGAGATTTCGATCTCCATCAAGAATGTAAGTGTACATCTTGGCCAAGTCCTTGTACTTCGTGTCCTTGTCCGAAGCGGCGAGAATGGAATAATACTCGAGCCGGAGCGCTTCGTTTTTTGGATCCACCCTCAGCGCCTGTTCGAGCGAGCTGACCGCTCCGGTCACACTCTTATTCAAAAGTGACAACTTGGCTCGGTAGATCAGCGCCTGGACAAACTCTTTCGGACTCTGAAGAGAAGGATTCCCGACCAGGAATTCGATATTCCGGAGCTCTCTCATGAGCTCTCCCTTTTTTTCGCCGATCCGGATCAAGCCCAGAATGGAACGCGCATGCCGTTTGTTGATTGCCAGTGCACGATTGTATTCGGCAGCTGCCTGATCATACTCTTTGTTTTGCTCGTGCAGAAACCCCCTTAGGTAATAGAGCTTCGGAATCTTGAGCGCGCTCGCCGGAATGAAGTCGAGATTCTTCATGGCTTGGCCGTAATCACCTTTTTCGACATAGACCCAGCCGAGTGTGAAGTACAGTGCCGCATCCAGCTTGCCATAAACCTTTCCGTACTCGACAATTCTCTGGATGGCGGCGTCAAATCGCTTGGACTGGACGAGGAACTCAACCTCTGCGATCAGTGTCTCCACCAAGTCCAGCTGTTTCGTTTTGGAAAGCTCAATCAGCTTGTTGATCACCAAGAAGGTCCGCTCATCCTTATTTGAAGATTCAATCGTGTTGAGATAGCAGGAAGCCAGCATCGCGAGGGCTTTTACATTTTGGGGATCAAGGCGGAGTGACTTGTGAAACAATTCCGCCGCGCGGACATATCCCTGTACGGTATCTTCTCGGTAGGGGTCAAGACCCTCCGTGTAGAGCTTGGTACTCCTCGCGGGATCCGCCTCTCCACTCCCCCCGCCTGGAAGTTGCGGGCGAATGGGTACGAGGTTGACCATGGGTTTTTTTACTTGTTCGTCCTCGTCCTCGTATAAATATTCGTAGGCCACAACGGTCAGGAATGCGAGCACGAGAAAAGACTTCTGAGGGATCAGGCGCCGGGTGCCTTTTTCTTTTTCCTTTTCGAGCCGGAGATCCTCCTCGGATAGAAGCTCTTTCGGCCGCTGAATGACCCTGGTTTGCTCGCTTCGAAGCTGCTGGTCCGAAAACTCATCTACCCGAACCGGCAGAACTTCTTCCTCGATCACGGCGGGAACCGGTGCTGAAACCGAAAGCGCGCCCGTCGACTCCTCACGATTGATCAGTCGAGTTGGAATGTCGTCCGGTCCAGCGGGGGGTTTGTAGTCGAGACGGGTAGCCTCGTTTTCTGATTCATCGAATTCGGGCTTGGACAGACCCGGATCTGTTTTCTCCTCCGAATCCCTCGTTCCCTGCACCGGCTTTGGCGAGGGAGCCTTCACGATCACCGAGCGGGTGGGCTCCTTGGATGACGGCTCCTCAAAAGTCTGGGCCGGCACTGGATCCGGTCGCACCGGCTGCCGCGCGATGATCTGTGTTCGAGGCTCAGGCTTTGGCTCAGGCTTTGGCTCAGGCTTTGGCTCAGGCTTTGGCTCAGGCTTTGGCTCGGGCTTTGGCTCGGGCTTTGGCTCGGGCTTTGGCTCGGGCTTTGGCTCGGGCTTTGGCTCGGGCTTTGGCTCGGGCTT
>CANHQK010000081.1 GCA_947462765.1 Bdellovibrionales bacterium | reverse complement strand
TCTTTCGGCTGAAGTGCATTGGCACGATCGGCACTTCCGCCCGGAATGATCTCCTGGACGATCGTGTACCCGTCATCCGAACTCAGTGATACGCCGATCCCCTCGAGAGAGAGCCCCATGTTGATACGGAAC
Organism: Bdellovibrionales bacterium; assembly: GCA_947462765.1. Taxonomy (GTDB): domain Bacteria; phylum Bdellovibrionota; class UBA1018; order UBA1018; family CAIMNF01; genus CAIMNF01. The sequence continues at coordinate 6,095 of CANHQK010000081.1, read as the reverse complement.
TCCTCGAGTTGCTCGGGCGAGAGGTAATCCGAGTGAGGATCAAGGGCATGCGCGAAAGCTTCAGCGAAGGTGTTGATCATCTTGCCAAGAGTGAGTTCCTTGGCACGCTTCAGTGCCAATTCATAATGCTTGACCAGCTGTTCTTTGGCTTTTTCGAGCTTCACATCGCCAGCCATGATCGTGGCCACCTGGGTGTGGATGGCCGCTTCGAGCAGTGCACGCTTCTCGTTCAAGTCAATGGGATAGTCGCGTTTCTTGGTGTCCGTTTGGTACTTCAAGTCCGTTTTGAGCGCGAAATCTTTGGACAGTTTCTCGGTAGCGATTTTGAGGTTCTCGCTCGAACGCTCCACAATGACCGAGCTCATCTCGTTCAATGCCGCGCAATTTCCGCTCTTCATCGTATCGAACAAAGACTCGAGCTGCCCCTTCATCCGCTCCGCATCCTTCCGATAGAACATCTGCTTGTTCGGATCCATGAACTTCAGGAAAAGGGCTACGGTCCGCCCCTTCAACTCAGGGGTGAGCTGATTCACAGAGATGTGATTGCTCATGAACACGTTGATCAAGGAAGGAACCTGCTGACAATGCAGGGTTTGGGCACCCGCCTCGAGTGAAAGGAATCCGAAGAGGGACAGGACAAGCATGGAGCGTTTCATAGTCATTAGAGTCTCTTATTTTTGAGCCATTACCGCAACACTTCAGTCAGGACCCGCCCTTCCGACTGAGCCGGGGGAAGGACACCCAACAGACTCGAGAGGGTGGGTGCGATGTCCACCATGTTCACGATTTGACGGTAGGTCCCGGGTCGGAACCCTTTTCCGTAAAACAGCAAGGGTACATACCGGTCATATGAGTAGTGCGTCATATGGGTGATCCGGTAAGAATCACTGAAATAAAACGGCTTCAGGACCACGATCCAGTCGCCACTGTTGCGACTCAGTGTGCGATCCGCCACCTTACCGTACTCGCCCGCAGGCACCTTGCGATCGTAAAGGATTTCGTCGCGAGCCCATACTTGGTCGATGTAAGGTTCCCTCAAGAGGCGCTCCCTAACGGCACGGAGCGCGTCTTGGGGCTTCAATGAGGCATCACGCAAAGCATCGTGATTGAAGTAAACTTGGAACTCGACCACAGCTTCTACCCACTTTCCTGAACGGGGCTTGCCGAATTTCTTCTCCATCTCTTCCTCTACGAGACGGGGCAATCGATCCTCCGGGATGTTCTCCGACGGAATCCTCTCTTGGGGAAGACCGCTAGGGGGGATCCCGTGGTCTCCGGTCAGCACGATCCAAACGTCCTTGAGTCCTCCGGGCACCCGCTTGGACAGTTTCTTGAGAAACTCGGAAATCAACCGATCCTCATCGAGCACCATCTGTTTCATGTGCGGATCATTGGGCCCGTGGTGGTGTCCGTAATAATCGTGACTGGAAAGACTCACCAACAGGAGATCGGTATCCTTGCCCTGCCCCAACTCCAAATCGTCCACCGCGGCTAACGCAAGATCGAAGGTCCGCTCCATGGCCAGGGGGGTTTGCAACCCCTCCTTGGAGCAAAGCGAGATGTCCCGAAAGGGGCCCCAAGACACGAGCTTCTGCTTTTCGGAGGCGATTTTGCGATTTTGATCGAGAACGAATCCCGGAAGTTCCTTCCGGTAAAACGTGCTCGTCACCCATTGGCAGTTCCGGTCATCGAACCAGAGTGCATGATCCGCACGCTTTCCGCCCATCAATACCGCCGCACGATCTTTGAGTGCCACACTCACCACTCGCGAGGGACGATCGGCATTCTTGAGCTCGTCTCCCACGGTATCGGCGTTCATCAAGCGCGGAGAAACTCCATTCTTCGCCCCCGGAACCGGTCCCGAACTTCCGACCAGCGGGTAAGCATCATCGGCTACGCAGTACTGGTGCTTTTTCTTTTCGCGGTCGAACCAGACGTTGGTCGAAATCTGGTTCCGGTAGGGATAAGAGCCCGAAAGAACCACTGCGTGTCCGGGACCGGTCATGTTTTGTAACAATCCGTGATCCGCGAGCGGGAAATAAGCCCCCCGTTCCATCAGCATGCGGTAGCCGGATTCGGCAGGGGATTTAAAGTCCCGTCGGAAACGGAGCAAGTAGTCCGCACGAAACTGATCCACCACCAACACCACTCCCAAACGGTAATCGGGAGCAGGCGCCGCCCAAGACGACTCCATTCCTGCACAAAGGCCCACAGCAAGCATCCATCCGAAAAGGGTTTTCATCCCCCCATGCTGAGGGAACACCCGGTCCTCATCAAGAGTCAATAAATTGAAATCAAAGGACTTTTACTTAGCTTAACCCACCGAAATCGACTCATCACGCGGGCTGTTACTCAACCTTTTGACTTGATTAATTAAAATAATCACAAATTATCTTCTAAACTGATCTCTTTTAGTGTTTAGTAGCGCCACTCCGGATCAAGAACGGTCCGGGAGAAGGAATGACTCATGAAAGACATGAACCGCTCACGATCCCTCTCTAGCTCCTCCGCACTTGCCGGTCTCGCGTTGCTCGCTCTGAGCGCTTGCGGCCAGCAGTCCCCGGTTACAGTAGAAGCGCTCCAGATGCCCACCAGCGCAACAGCAGGATCGTTCGAGTATCATGCCTCCAAAATCATCGGCGCGAATTCACTCACCCCGGTCCGCGTAGACGGATCGAATGTGGACGCCGGCCTCCGGCAGTATCTCGACGCGTTCGGGATCGTTGCCATGGGCAATTCCGGCTCTTGCTCGGGAACCCACCTTGGAAACGGCTACGTGCTCACCGCAGGGCACTGCTTCGCTGACATGGGTCAAATCCTGAAGAACCAGGCGTGTGGCACCACTAAGGTTTACTGGGGCTATCGCGGATCCCCTGCGACCGGTAGCCCGAAGCCGGTCGTCACTGCCACCAGCACCTGCACCAAGATCCTTTATGCTGAACTCACCGAAGCTCGCGATTTCGCCATCTTCCAAGTCAGCAATCCCCCCAAAGCCAAGGTCGGCATCGCTGTCGAAGCGGCCCGCACGGCAGCCAACACCAAACTGACTATTTTCGGATACCCTCAAGGACGCCCTCTCGAGTGGTCTCAGTACTGCGCACTCAAGCGCAATACCGTCATCACCTACCAGACTCCGAGCGCGGCCCGGATGGCGTACCAGTGCGACACTGAGCCCGGAAACAGCGGAAGCTCGGTCCTGGCGATCGGTGCGAACGGCGCGAAGGTCGTGGGCGTACACGATGCGGCAACTCCGGATCCGATCCAGTACAATATCGGAACCTACATGTTCGATATGCGTCAGACCCTCTTCAAGCAAACCGGCGTGAATCTCGACCAGGTGACCGGAGCCAATGCTCCGAGCCCGATCCGCTGATCAGCTTCCCCTCCAATCCGGGGTTTCTTTTCAGACAGGGATTCAGTAGGCTCCCCCCAACATGAGTACCATTCAGATTCGGGAAGTTAAAGGCAAGCAGGGTACAAACGAGTTCATCGACGTACTCTGGAAGCTCTACGATCAGAAAAAGTATCCGCAATGGGTGCCCCCACTCCGCATGTCGGTATACGAGGCGCTCGATACCGAGAACAACCCGTTTTACAAGAACGCGGAGATCGCTCTTTACATTGCCGAACGCGACGGGAAGCCTGTTGGAAGGATCGCCGCGGTCGAAAACCGCTCTCACAACCGTTTTCATGAGGATAAAACCGGCTTTTACGGATTCTTCGAGTGCATCGAGGACCAAGGGGTTGCGAATCTCCTGTTCCAAACCGCAGAGAACTGGCTGAAAGCCAGAGGGCTCGTGTCCATGCAGGGACCGATGAATCCCTCGACCAATCACGAGTGCGGTTTGCTGGTTCGCGGACAGAGCCAGCATCCCACCCTGATGACCACCTGGAACCCGAAGTACTATGAGGAGCTTCACGACCGCTATGGTCTGACCAAAGCCAAGGACCTTGTTGCGTACATCATTGCTCGCGAGAAAAACGCGGGCTTGCCTCCCCGGGTGATCGAACACGTCAAGAAACTGCGCTCAGAAAACTCCAATGTCACCTTCCGGGACTTCAACGTGAAGGACTTCAAAGGCGAAGTCGCACGCTGCTTCGACATCTACAATTCCGCCTGGGAAAAGAACTGGGGCTTTTTTCCGATGACCCGGGAGGAGTTCGAGTTCGCAGCCAAAGACATGAAGATGATCCTCGACCCGAGAATGGCTTTCATGGCCGAGGTGGACGGAAAACCCGCGGGCTTCATGCTCGCCCTCCCCGACATGAACCATGTATTCAAACGCATCCCCTCCGGGAGGCTCTTTCCGACCGGGATCTTCAAGCTCCTGATCGGGAAGCACCTCATGAAGACAGTCCGGATCGTGACCCTCGGTGTGAAGCCCGAGTACCGTGGAACAGGGATTTTCGCCCTATTTACGTTCGAGGCCTTCGAGCGCGCCAATCGATTCGGTTATCTGGCGGGAGAGGCCTCCTGGATTCTTGAAGACAATGAACCCATGAACAAACCCTGGACCGACCTCGGAGCGCCGCTGTACCGGCGCTGGAGGATCTACCAGAAGGAGCTGACATGAAATCGAACCTCACCTGCTCGCTGCTCACAGTCCTGCTCTTTTTTCCGGCAATCGCCCAAGCACGGAGTGGCGATTTCATCACCCCGACGGTCGAAATCAGCGGTTCACAGATCACCTATGAGGACGATCTCAACTTCGAGCTGTTGGACCTCGCGATCCAGCGGCAATTGGATGCTTTTGACGCCGGTGTGGACCTGAAGGGCAGGGTGAAGTTCGGTGAAACCTGGTACCCGAAAGCCATTCTTCGAGACAGTCTCGTGCTGTTTCAGGAGCTCGGGCGCGGGGCACGGGAGTGCATGTCCGAAAAGATGCGCGGAGAATGCTTCGAGCGGTTCAACCGTGCGGTCCGGACGCGTTTCCGGGTTTATCGTCCTACAGTGAAATCGACCCGCTTCACCGCCTACTACAGTCCTGATTTCGAAGGCTCAATGACCCCCAGCGAACGATTCCGCGTGCCCCTGTACCGGACCCCTGAAGACCCCGCACTGAAAGAGTCGACTCGTGAGAAGATCCTCTACGAAGGTGCTCTGGCAGGAAAAGGCCTCGAAACCGTTTATCTCGATACCGACTTATTCGAATTGTACTCGCTCCAGATCGAAGGCGGGGGACGGGTCCGGGTTGATCTAGGGGATGGGGTCCGGGTGATGAAGCACATCAGCTTCGATGGCATGAACGCCCAACCTTTACGGTTCTTTTCCAAGCTGATGGTCGAGCGCGGTTATCTCGAGCCGACCCAGACCTCCTATGATCAACAGCGAAAGGTCTTCCTGGACCGCCCTGAAATCCAGCGCGAGCTCTTCCGCGACAGCCCGAGCTATGTTTACTTCAAACTGACCGACGAAGAACCGGTCGGGATTCATTCGATTCCGCTCACCGAACGCCGTTCGCTGGCCTTCGATCGTCGACACTACCCCGCCTCGGGATTGCTCAACTTCATCAAAGTGAATGTGAACGGAAAAGACGTGACCCGCTTCATGCTGAGTCAAGATACCGGTGGCGCCATCAAGGGTCCTGCTCGCGCCGATTTGTATTTCGGTTACGGCCAAGAAGCTCGGATCGCTGCCGAAACTCTCGGTGGCTATGGATCGCAGTATTTTCTGATCAAGAAAAAGTGACCCGCCTTTCCTGATCAACTCATCTCGTTGTCCCAGACAGCGATTTTTATTCTTTTTCTATTTACAAAAACAAAACGGTCGGGTACTATCCGCTCACTCTTCAGCGTAGCCCCCTCGAGAAGCACTGCCGCTTCTTGCAACCCCTTCGCTGATCCCGGTACCCCCACATGATGAATCGTTTATTGATGGCCCTGCTTTGCCTTTCTTTGCTCACCCCCTCTTTTCAAGCCCACGCTGAGGTGATGGGCGCCGAAGATGCCGTCCTGGTGGAGTCTTTCGAACAGCAGGTATCCGAGTCGATTTCATTGGAGCGCCTTCAAAACAGTATCGATATCGTCCGTGCCGAGGCGACTTCAGAGGAAGAGATCGAGGTGATCGACTCCATTCAGAATGAAGTCAACGAGCT
>CANHQK010000080.1 GCA_947462765.1 Bdellovibrionales bacterium | reverse complement strand
CGTTATGCGAGCGGTACTGATCTGGAACCGGTCACTCAGCTTTTTCCTACCTCAAGCAATGCCAATGGCCATAGCTCTTTCTTTTATTTTCCAAGGGCTTCATTTCCAGAGTTCGAGTATTTTTTAGTTGATGCAAGTCTTCAAACCTTTACATACAAGGTACAAGTTGACTGGGGTGCAAAACAATACCGGTACTTCAATCCGCAATCAGGCACTTTTCATGATTTTCCCATGATCAAGTGCGCCGGGTTTCCGTGGGGCATGCGGCTCCCGAGTGATACCAACCCCCTACTGAATAGCGCCCCCCTCTGCCCACCTTCAAATGTAAATCTGCCTAATGTATTTCTCACCGACCTCGGCGCTGGGTTCAATTGATGAATTTCATTCTGTTTGCTCTATTTGCATTTCTTGGGTTTCAGCAGTCTACATCAGCTGCGAGCTTCAATACCCGTGGCTTCGATGTCACGATCGAACCGGTGATCGCCTATGAGTTTTTCCAACGGGACACTCCCAATCGTCACCGGGCGGGGATGCTCCTCTATGGAGGCCGATTCACTGCGGGAAAGCCCCATTTTTCATTGGAAGGCGAATTCATCACCGGTAACGAAACCACTGCCTATACGAGTCCCAGCATTCAGACGGTGATGACCAAGAAGGAAAACGCACGGATCGGGGCGCGTGCTACGGCATTCCTTTCGAATCTTTTTTCCGGATACTTACGCGCGGGAGGGCAGGCATCGAGGGTTACCACCACTGTCACCGATTCGACTCCGAGCACTACGGTGAATGCGAGAGCTTGGCAGTACAAACCCTACTTGGGCTCAGGGTTTCAGGTGTCGTTGGCGGGCCTGATGTCGGCGGGTCTTGATGCGAATTACGTCTTTGTCAGCCTGAATGACTTCACCCAAAATTCGGTACAAGTCAGTGCGTCCCTCCAGATTCACTTCAATTCGAAATGAATCAGTAGATTTTTCTTCCCAGAGCGGAAGCGATTAACTCGAGCCCGACTTCGACCGTCACATTCCTTTCTTCACGATGAGCGGGGTCCACATAACCGAGACGGGGATTGATCTCGACCAGATCCATTCCAACCAGAGAACCGGTTTCAGCAAGGCACTCTGCAACGAAATGGGCCTCCCGGTAACTGAGCCCTCCCCTCACTTTTGTTCCCGTACTGGGCGCAAAGTGCGGGTCTACTGCATCGATATCATAACTCAGATGCAGGGGTCGCGGACCGCTTCGAAAGAGGATCTGTTTAGCCTGTTCCATCACTCCACCGATCCCGAACCGGTCGATCTCGGTCATCGAGAACACATGAACTCCCCACTTTTTCATGATCAAGCGCTCTTCTGGATCGATCGAACGGATTCCGACCAGCACCAGTTGCTCCAGCTTCAAATGGTTTTTCAACCACTGGAATGAAGGCAACCGATAAGGCTCCATGTGTCCGGTCAGGAATGCCAGTGGCATCCCGTGAATGTTTCCGCTCGGGGAGGTCTCGGGGGTATTGAAGTCGCCATGAGCATCGACCCAGATCACGCCCAAATCGGGACGAGCGAGCAATGCCCCTCCGATCGATCCGATCGCAACACTATGATCCCCCCCCAAGGTCAGGGTAAATGCACCGCTCTTCGAAGAGGCTTCAGCAAGTCGGGCGATATCCTGACAGGCTTCTCCAAGCTCTTTTGGAAATTTGATACGGGTCCCGTGCTGGTGTGCAGGCACATCGGCCGCAGGAGAGTTCCACGTCAGATTCCGGATATCGATCTCAGAGTCATTACCGAGCTTCCACCCGAGGGACTCGACCATTCCGATCAGACCATTCTCAATGAGAATTGATGGACCCTCATCGACACCCTCCAAACCCTGTCCCAAGGCTACCGGAGCGCGGATCAGATTGAGCAAATTAGACTGGAGAGCAGGACTCATGCGAAGGGCACCCCTTATTCGTCATGACGGTCGAGACCGATGAGCGAGCGATCGCATTTTCCGGCGAAGCGGTGCTTCGATGCACGCTCGGTCGGTGCTGACTCGAGCATTCTTCGAATTCCAGGCACATTCACTTGCACCGCAGTTCGGACCGCATCGGGATTCGGGCTGTGAGAGTACCCGATCTCAAAGAGCAGAGACCAAATGCCGTGCTCGTTGAAAGCGTAATCCTCGTAGGTTCCATCTGCTGGATACAAAAGCTCGGTCGAGTTCCCGGTCGCATAGTGACTGTCACGGGTGGCTTCCATCACGAGCCCTTTGTAGATGCTCTCGTAGCCGGTTTTCAGATCTTTCGAAGAAAGCCCCCAAGGATAAAGTACCGCTGGAGAAAAGGTATGCAAAGTTGCGGATGAAACGATGTTTTTCTCTTTGATGAACCGGGCCAAAGCTGCCGTGGACTTCAAAGTGAAGGGCCCTTCGGTACCACAAGGTCCGGGATAATTCCGGTTCGGATCAAAAGACTTACCCCTGGCAGTCTCTCGACGGCTCTTGGCGTTGTATCCGCTGATATTCAGAACCGGAATCACATAAACAGTTTGGTCCTTGATGGGTCGCTCGGAGATCTCGCGCGCGAATCCGAGCGCGGTCTCGGTCGAACCGTACTCATTACCGTGGTGGGCGGCCACAACCACATTGGCAATCGGGCCGTTGCCCACCTGAAGCCCGATGATGGTATCACCTGAATCACTCTCTCCCAAAGTAAAGAGCCTGGCATTGGCGGGAAACGCTTTTGAGAGCTCGCCGAGATAGGCCTTCACCTCCGAGTACTGTCGGCGCGAGGCTCTGGAGTAATCGAGGTCGATCCCACCGGCCCTGGCTTCGATTCCGATAGAAGCACTCAACAGAAATACGGACATCAATACACGGGTGAACAACATGGTGAACTCCTCCTTGAAAATCAGGCAGGCCATTCGTGGCTTGCAGTTGAAACGTCTCATCAGTTTCCGGGGGTTTCCTGACTCTGGCAACAAGAAATTGTCAGAACTATGGGATTTGCCTACACTCATTCTCCATGGACCCATGGGCCGATTGGATCAGGGCAGCATGCCTGCCTGCACACTGCAATTGTGAGGCCGTGAGGCAGGGATGGATCGCCCAGCCCTCGGCCTTTTGGAGCTCTCTCGCTTATTTTGCTTCATGGGCGATTTTGTCCTTCAAATTGTGGCAAAAAAATATCGCTCTCAAGATCTGGCTTTTCACGTTCCTGTTTCTTGGGGGGGCGAGTCACTTCGCGCCTGGAAGCATGACTGAAGTCGCCATGGCCTGCGATTTCGCGGCTATTTGCCTGCTCCTTTTGGCTCCCGGACTTCTCCGGCTCTTGGAAAAGAAGCTCCCCGATTCGATCTTATTCATTCTCGTCCCCCTGCTCTTTACCCTGGTCACCCTGGGATTCTATGGCGCCGAAAAGCTCACCAAAATCGGCCTGGCGCTCGTTACCTTCGTTTTTTCCATCGCGGATCACCTCATCCATGAATCCAAACGCATCCGGGATCCGGGATTCGGAAAAGCCGTAACCATCCTCGTGGCTTCGTTCCTCTTTTTTATATGGGATGAATCGAAGATCCAGTGTGAGCCAAACAGCTGGTTGCAAGGCCACACCCTTTGGCACCTCGGATCCGCTTGGGCAATCTACGAATACACGCAATGGCGCTTCGGACCCACTCTCAGTTGATTTTGTGATACTGAGAAGACATCATGATCTCCACCCTGATTTTGATCACCACTTTCCTGAATGCCCAGAGCCCATTCGCACGTGCTGACGACCGGATCCAGGAGCGTCTACGCCAGATGCTCGACACCCCCGCTTCCGTTACTGGGCCAGTTTCCCTGGATTTGAAGAGCGTCACCCTAGCGGCCATGATGAGGTCCGACTCGTTCAGGAGCCTGCTGGCTAAACACCTGGCAATCGACACTGACCGCCTGGAACAGGAATCGGCCACGGACGCATTCGCATTCGCCCAAGTCCGTCAGGAATGGAACCGGAACCAACCGAACAGCCTGTTTGGAACCAATCGATTCGACCAGACGAATGTGGATATCGGCATCGAAAAAAAACTCGGAACGGGTACACGGATGAGCTTGGGCTTGTCGGAGTACCGTAATGACTCCGAGTTCGGGTCTTTCGGGAACATCAACACCAAAGTGGCGGGAGGTCGTTTGACACTGAGCCAGAGTCTGTGGAGAGACTCATTCGGTTCCACAACTCGAAACATGATCCAGGCTGGAAAGATCAAAAGCGAAGCAAAACGCCTGCTCATCGAGTCGGAGGTCGAGGAATGGTTCATCCAGCTCACCCAGTTGTACCACCAAGTCTGGCTTGCCCAGCGACGGATCGAGTCGACTCGGAGCAGCCTCACCAGGAAAGAGAGACTGGCGGTCTTGTTTGAACGCAGAAAAGCCTTGGGGATATCTGAGGAGTCCGAGCAAATCCAGATTGAATCAGCAGTCACCCAAACCCGTCTTCAACTGGATGAGTTCGAGCGTCTTCTCAAGAAGCAGTGGAATCTCCTCGTGATCAGCCTGAAGTTGAACGAGGAGGATCGCCGAACCGATCCCATGCACATTCCAGTCCTCCTTCCGCCTGCAGTACCGGCTTCAGATACGGAATGCTCAAAACCGATTGAACAAAACCGTGATTTGCGCCAAATCGATCAAGAGCTGAAAGCCATGGAAATCGAAACCCGGGCAGCAGTGGATCAGACATCGCCCGAATTGTCGCTCGATCTCGGCCTCAGCACCAATGGCTCGGTCTTAAACTCAATGGACGACTTCAACTCCAGATGGAGTAATGCGCTGCGGGCCAGGAATCCGGCCTACACCATTGGCCTGTCACTACGCCTCCCTCTTGATGCGTCTCGTGAGCAAGCCCAGATTCTCGGGTCCCTGTCGATGGCTTCGCAACTCGAGTCGAGAGCCAACGATTTGAAAGCACGCCTGAACAGCAATCTTGAAACGATTTGCTCTGAAATCACCATGCTGGATCGACACCATCAACTCTATTCGAACCTCGAACAGGACATGAAGAAAAGATTCCAGCTCGAGGAGCTTCGTTACAAGCAAGCGAGGACAACTCCGTTTACGGTGCTTCAAGCCGGCGACGAATTGTACGCGTCGGGTCTTTCACTCGATCAAACCCTGACAGAGCGATGGAGCAGGCATTGGACTACGAAGAAAATAAACGGAACCCTTTTTAATGAATTGGAGGGATGGATCCGCCAGAAAACAGGGCGATCCTTCAACGAAATCGCAAACTCGAGGAGAACACCATGAACCGGCTGATCGCCTTTTTCGCAACCCAAAGGGTTTTCGGGGATCTGATCACTTTTTTTGTCATCATTGCCGGGATATTCGCCTTCACCAAGATCCAGAGAGAAACCTTCCCGAACGTCAAGTTCGACCTGATCAGTATCAGAACCGTGTTCCCGGGAGCGACCCCCGAGGAGATGGAGAGACTCGTTACCAACCTCATTGAGCAGGAGATCAAAGAAGTAGACGGGATTAAAACAGTGTTCTCGAGCTCGAGCGAAAACATCAGTGAGATCACGGTTCAGCTGAATCCGGATGAGACCGATTCGAAAAAAGGCAAGGACGACCTCCAGAATGTGATCGATCGGATCAATAATCTTCCATCCGGCACGGAAAAGCCGCTCGTCACTTCGATTGAAACCAAGTACCAACCCGTGATCGAGCTCTATGTCCGCCCCAAGGATGGATCGAACCTGGACGGCATGGCGGTGAGAAAACTCACGAAGCAATTGGAGCGCGAGATCAAGGCTCTTCCTGATGTTGCCAAAGTCACTTATTCAGGATGGAAAAAACTCGAATACAGGATTCAGCCGGAGCTCCGCTCTCTTGCCCGGCATCACCTGACCCTCGAACAACTCATTCTTGCCATTCAAAGGCAAAATCGAACCACGCCGGGTGGTAAAATTGAACAAATCACGGGAGAAACGGTCATCCGTACACTGGGTGAATTCCAAAGCCAGGAGGAGATCGAGAATCTTGTTATCCGATCGAACGACTTCGGCGAAACCCTTCGGATCAAGGATGTGGCCAAGGTCAAGCTGACCGAAGAAAAGCCCAAACAGATCACACAAGTAAACGGGAAAAGGGCAATCCGGATGCTCATTTTGCAGAAGGAGAAGGCTGACACCATCCGTCTCACGGAGAATCTCAGGAAGAAAATCTCTGAACTCGGTCCGGGGTTACTGAAAGACCTTGAAGTCACAGAAATCAACGACAGCTCATCCTATATCTCCAGGCGTCTATCGGTCTTGAATGGAAAT
>CANHQK010000079.1 GCA_947462765.1 Bdellovibrionales bacterium | reverse complement strand
GCCGATGCCCGCGGATTCCTGCTTCAGGAGCGTCTCGAGTTTCCTCAGGACAGCTCCACCCATCGGGCTCAGGCCTACCTTGGACTCCTGCCGGGAGCGTCGGCGGATTTCGAAGGTCAGGAATACTGGCACCGGAGTGGAGAGTGGTCGTTCGATCCCTACATCCATTGGCCCGAGATCGAACCGATCGAGCCACCAGAGGGTCCTTACTTCATTGTAGCTCCCGGTGCGACTGCGGACTCGCGTCGCTGGACCCCCGAGCAATTCGCTGACCTGATCGAATCTTTGATGGCTCGGCATGGATTGAGAGCGGTGGTGGTCGGGGGTGCGGCTGAGAAACAAATCGCTGCGGCGCTCTTCCGTCGCGGAGTCCAGATTGAGGACTACACCGGAAAGGGCTGGGTGGCCGCACATTGGAAGCTGTTCCGGTCGGCTCGATTCACGGTCTGCAATGAGTCCGGCCTGGCCCATGTGGCAGCTCTCTGCGGGAGCCGGGTGCAGATCATTTGCGGAGCGGCCGATCCGAGGCGCACGAAGCCGATCGGACCCGGAGCGGTGCAAGTGAAGGTGAACCCGGTCGAATGTTGGCCCTGTGAGCGGAATGTCTGCAAGTTCGAGGACCACCGCAAGAACAGTTGTCTGAAGGGGATCCACCCCGCCCATGTATTGGAGGAGATCGAGAATGGCTTCCTTGAATCCTGAACTCCCCCTGGTTCTTTTTTTGTTTCTGAACGGAAAGTTCGGCGAAGACGAACAGCTCGCCCTCGAGGATCTTTGCGAGCTCCATGGTCGCTCTCTTCCTTGGAGGGCGATCTGCATCCAGGATTCGGAGATCCACCGTCGACTCGAGCTTCTGGCTCCGGAGCGGGTCGAGACGCTGAAGCAAGTCCCTCGCAAAAACCTCGACTGGACCCTGCTCGAATTTTTGAACATGGAGATCGGACGGTTCAAGGTCAAGATCGTTCACTGCTGTGATACGGATCATCTCGGATCCATCCTGCCCTGGATGCTGAAGTTTTCGGATGTACCGCTCATTGTGAGCGAAGGTCCGAATGTGCAGAAGCGTTTGCGTCACTTTTTTCAGTCCCTGTTTTATTCGCGTATCGACGCCCTTTTGGTTCCGACCTCGACGCTTCGAAAACGGGTGGCCCAGATGCGTCCGATCCTGGCGAGCAAGATCCGGGTCGTGCATCCGGGGCTCGATTTCAATATCTTCAATCCCGATCACTTTGACTTCAAGATCCTCAGGAGTAAGTGGGGAATCGATGCATCGAATTACGTGGTGGGAATGATCGCCTCGCGTGAGTACAAGAAAGCACAGGCGGCCTTCATCAAAGCAGCCGCTTCGTTCTTACGGAACGAGGACCTCGCTGCGCGGACCAAGTTTGTGATTGTGGGTTTTGAACACGAAGGCAATGAGGAGCTGATCGACCTGATCCGGCAGTTCCACTTGCAGGAGTCGATCATTCTGGCTCCGGCCGAGGAGTCGGTGCCGAAGGTTCTGGGCTCACTCGATGTGTACGTGCTCCCCTCGAGTAAGGCCATGTTCGGCCTCCAGGCCATCGAAGCTCTGGCGATGGGGACGCCGATCATTTGCGCGGCAGGCCCCGATTCGATGGAATGGACCGGCAATTCACAGAGCGGACTCCTGATGCGATCGGGCGACTCCTTCGATTTACAGCGGAAGCTCCGCATCCTGCTCGAAGACCCCGAGCAACTGAAGAAAATGGGCTTGCGCTCGGTCCAGTACGCGCGCGAGAACTTCGATCGGGGACACCGTACGGAGCGCCTGATGGAAATTTACCAACGGACGCTCCGGCGTCGGAATACCGAGGCATCCGTCTAGAGTTGATAACTTCCTGAAAGGGAGATTGCCAGAGTGGTGCGGGTGAGCTCCTGGCTGAGAGTGGTTCCGGCTATGGCTTGACCCTTACCGGTCCCGCTGGCGTAGGATGCTCCGAGGGTAAACGAGGAGCCCGGCTTTAAGAACGAAAGGCCGATCGATCCACCCGTCATGTCCACATGGTCGGGCTGATTGGTTGAATTCGAATCGATGGTCGGAGTGTTAGCGTGATTCGTATACACCCCTAAACGTAGAGCGAACTGCTCGCTCAAGAACCACTCGCTCCCCACAGACCAGTTCAGGGTGGGCGTCAGTCGGTAGTCCCTGAAATTTGAGTCAGCGGAATGGTAATTCACTTCGGCCGAAAGCAGCAGGGTCTTGTCGAAGAACCAGGTACCACCCAAAGTTCCAACCCAAGGAGCCTGAAGCGTGGGTTCGGTTTTATCTTCCAGGATTTCGACTTCCTGGCTGAATGCGCCACCCGGATCGGCCACCGGGAGACCGGTGATCGGATCGGTTTTGGTTCGGGTTGCGCGGATCACCGAGCTCGAACTGAGGAGTACCCTTTTTGAGAGGGTGGCTCCCAGGGCCAGGCGATCGCTCCACATGTGCTGGATCCCGATCTTTGGCACCATTCCGTAGAATTCACGATCCAAGGCGACGTTTTGGAACAAGTACTTTCCGGTGGCGTCCGGTGCGTATCGTACGAACTGGTTGTCGATTGCCCGGTCCGTTCGAGCGAATCCCAGCAGGCTGATTCCAAGAGAGGTCCGCTGGCCGACACTCAGGGCATAGGCCGGTCCGAACAGGTACGTCGTGTCGGTGCGGAAGTACTTGCGGCTGAAGCTCTCGGGGGTGTCGGGCCCGCTCGACAGGCCCGTGATGCGATCATCCTGGTTGATCGATTCCGAATCCGGGGTGATCACTGCAAAGCCGAATTTCCCTTTGCCGAGCGATTGACTGAATCCGAAGAAGGTCGGACTCATTCCGGACGAGGAGATGGTGTAAGGTTGGCCTCCCAATACATCTTTTGAGACCGATTTGGTGCTGACGAAGGTGTTGGCTGAGCCGCTCAGATAATTCTCGAAAGCATAAATGAGGCCCGCCGGATTGTAGTAAACCCCGCTCGGATCGTCAGAAATGGCAGTAAAGGTCCCCCCGAGCCCGGAGGCTCTCTCACCGATGAGGATGTCTTTGTAATGGTATTCACCTGAATGGGAAGTTTCGGACAGAAAAGAGAACATCATCCAGACAGGCAAGAGGTAAGGGAATTTCATGAGCTTCTCCTGGGGAGTTTGGCCATCACTTCTTGAAAACGCTTCATGCGAATGCGAAAAGTCTTCGAGGATGAGGCGGGCCCTTCGGGTGTGGTGGCGTAAAGTTTGGCAATTCTTTCTGGGAAGGGCGGGTGGGTCTTCGGGAGCCGGCCCTCCGAGGCGCGCTTTTCGAGGCGACTGAGCAGGCTTCCCAGTGCCCGGGGTTCGTACCCGGCGGCAGAAGCATAGATCACACCCCCGAGATCGGCTTCGTGTTCGCGCTCCGGGCCGAGGCCTTTCTCGAGCAGGATCTCGAGCCCGGCCTGCACCATGCGAGTCATCGAGAAGGCCAAATCGGATGAGCCCCGGGACAGCATGCGGGTGAAGATCTCGCCGGCCTCCACCTGCCGTTTGGGGAGCACCTCGCGATTCAGGTGTCGCTCCGTGATGTGCGCGATCTCATGACCGAGCACTCCGGCCAGCTCGTCCTCGTTCTGGATGACTTTGAGGAGTCCGTACGTGACAAAAAGGTATCCACCCGGTGCTGCAAAGGCATTGATCTCTTCGGTGTTCAGCACCGCAAAGCGATAGCTCACCTCGGGGCGTCCCGAGTGGGGCACGAGGCTTGCGCCCACGAGATTCACGTATTCTGTTAACTCCTGGGATCCTTCTCCCGGAATGAGCCCGTATTGTCCGATGATCCGTGAGGCGATCTCCCGACCGACACGGATCTCGTCCTTCAGCTCCTGAGTGCGGGTGTCTGGCTCCAGCTCAGGGGTGGTGGCGCATGCGGTGAGACCGAGCAGTAAAAAAAAACTGAATGCACGCATCACCGGAGTCCTCCTTCCAGCTGGAACTTCCGGAGCGAATCAGCTTTGATCTGACGGCTTTCGATCTTTTGAAGCGCTTCGGGGTCGGAGGGGTAGCGATCTCGCCCCTCGCGGACGCGGTTTCCGGCGGTCAGGCCCCGGGTGGTTGCCGCCACCGAGTAAGAGGAGGATCTTCTGCGGACCGACTTGGCGAGATCCTGGTCTTCTCCCAGTTTTTTGAGTGCGTCGGTTTCGAGGGGCTTTTGCTTTCCGACAAAGAGTCGGTGAATGAAGCCCGTCTTCACCCCGATTTTGACCCGGTACCAGGCACCTTCTGTTGCGATTGATTCGAAGGCGGTACCCCGGGGTAACTCCTGGAGGATGGGTGCTGTAAGTTCGGGCTTTTCTCGGAGTGCTCCTTTAGCCGCCTGAACATAGAGGGGCTCGGCCAAGCTGTGACCTCCGACGAACCCGAGAATGATCGAAGTGATGAGAGTCCATTTGAAGTTCATTTTCATTTTTCTTTGGCCTCATAGATACCGGTCCACAGGGAAGGCGGTTCTTTCAATAGATTTTGACACCGTTCAGAGAAGACCTGGCTCAAGCCGGCCCCTTCCGGATACAGTTGGGCGAGAGCCCGGTAGGCATCATGAGCTTTTTGAAATTGTCCGGCCAAGTAATGCTCAAAAGCGACTGTGGTTTGAAGAGACACTTCACGGAGCCGGATTGCATTCGGGCTATCGGACTCTCCGAGCGGTTCAAAGATCCTGACGGGGACCTGCTTCCCTTTTACCTTCACCAGATCCACCGGGCGCGAGATCAGTTGATTCCGGATCATTTCTTCGGTTCTCGGACCCACGATGACTTCCAGATGGTACTGCTTGGTGAGACCCTCGAGGCGCGAGCTCAGGTTCACCTGGTCTCCGATCACCGTATAATCGAGGCGCTGTTCACTGCCGATGTTCCCGACAATCACTTCTCCGGTGTTGATGCCGATTCCAATCGCCAAGGGTTCCACGCCCGAAGCCTTCCATTCCTCATTGAGGCGCTTCAGTTCGGAGCGCATCTCGAGGGCCGTACGCACGGCACGGAGGGCGTGATCCGGATCACGGATCGGTGCGCCCCAAAAAGCCATCACGGCGTCGCCGATGAATTTGTCGAGGGTGCCCTGGTGTCGAAACACAGTATCGGTCATCCGTCCGAGGTACTGGTTCAATATCTGAACCAGGCGTTCGGGGGGTAGGCCCTCCGATAGGGAGGTGAAACCACGAATGTCCGAAAACAGGATGGAAAGCTCTTCTTTACGTCCGACTTCGGCGTGCGGGTTCTGTCCGGTACGGATCAGCTCGTCGGCCAGGGCCGGAGGCAAATACTTCCCTAGGGTTTCCTTCAGGCGCTTCTTCTCGCGCCCTTCGACAAAGATCAGGTAAGCGAGCGAATCGACACCAGCCACGAGCCAAACGAGCAGGGGCAGGGCGAGCTGAAGGTGGAGACTCTGCTTTTGAAAGAGCCACACAGCCGAACCCGAATACAGAAGAGTGAATCCCACCGGAATGCCAAAGCGGAGTCCGAGGGGCAGCCCCGAGAACAGGACTCCGTACACCGATAGAATTCCAGCGATCAGGACCAGAAAGGAAACCGTTGGCGATAGCGGACGGAGGTAGTCGTTTTGAAGCATGTTTGAGATCGCAGTCGCATGCAAGAAAAACCCGGGAAGGGCCGGGTCGACGGGTGTGGCCTTGAGATCTTGAAGCCCCGCTGCACTGGCTCCGATGATGAGGATCTTGTTCTGGAACTCGAGGGGATTCACCTTCAGCAAAGCGGGATCGCTCACTGCGCCACTTCGCAGGTCGGCTGCCGATTTCAAAATGGTGGCGATGGGAATCACCGTGAAGGGGACCTTTCCCGAATAGTAGTGGAGACTCATTCGACCGATAGAATCGAGCGGAATGTCTGGGTTACGGAGGAACTCAGACCAATTCGATTGGGGAGTCCGATCCAAGAGAGCCCTCAAGGTCAGAGAGGGAAGAAGTCCGGATCCAGCATCAAACAACAGGGGCGTCCGTCGGTACACCCCGTCTGCATCTGTGGTCGTCGATACCACATGTAGGTGGGGAATGTGTTCCAAGTAAGGTGTGGCAGGGAGAATCGGCTCGGCTTTTTTTAGAAGCTGATTCACCCAGGTGGGCGTTTCTGACACTGGGGGGAGTAGGAATCGTGTCGGAACTGGCTGAGTCGATACCGATTGACCCTCGGCTTGGGGTTGCACCATCATCGTGGCATGCGAGACCTTGCCCGCTTCGCGAGAGGCCCGAGCCAGGCGCAGATCACTATCGGTGCCCTGTTCTTCTTCGCTGAACATCAAGTCGAAGTAGATCCCGCTCGGCTCACCGGCCGAGATGAACTGCAAAAGCTCGGAGTAGATCGCTCGCGGCCAGGGCCAACGCCCGAGGGATTTTGAAAGGAGCTTCAAGCTTTGCTCGTCGATATCGAT
>CANHQK010000078.1 GCA_947462765.1 Bdellovibrionales bacterium | reverse complement strand
CACCCGGATGTCCTTCGACATCGCGATGACCATCTTCCGGAAGTTCTCGGCCTGTTTCTCTTCGGTGGTCCGGAAGGACATCTTATTCAGCTTGGTGACCCCGTCGACCAGGACCGCCACATCCTTGCCGAACTCACGCTCGATGTCCTCGAGCTTGGCCGGAGTATCCTCGACCGTGTCATGAAGAAAGCCGGCGATGATGGAGGAGATGTCGAGGCGCATTTCGGCCAGTACCTGTGCCACCTCGGTCGGATGGATGATGTAAGGATCCCCACTCGAGCGCTTCTGCTCGCCGTGAGCCTTCTCGGCAAATACGAATGCCTTCCGGACGAGCTCGATATTGGCATCCGGGAAATAACCCTGGATGGTCTTGCAGACGGTGTCGATGGTCGCTACGGGGCCTTTTGCCATTTACCATTCTCCTGACCGTCCATGAACTCCCGGACAGCCTGATCCAATTCGGCCCGAGCCCGGGCGAAGTCTTCATTCACGATGATCCGGTCAAATTCACCCTGCCGGGCCATTTCGCCCGCGGCATTGGCCATGCGCTTCCGGATCGTCTCTTCAGAATCGGTCCCGCGGCCACGCAGGCGGCGTTCGAGCTCTTCCATGCTGGGTGGAGCGATGAACACCGTAAAGCAGCGAGACCCGTAGAGCTTTTTCAGGCTCGCCGCGCCCTGAACGTCGATATCGAGCAGCACATGGCGCCCGGAAGTCCAAAAACGTTCGAGAGTGGCCTTCTGGGTTCCATAGTAATTGCCGTGGACAAGAGCCCATTCAGCGAACTCATCAGCAGCGATCCGAATCTGAAAATCACTCGAATCCGTGAAGAAATACTCTTTCCCGTGCTGCTCCAGACCGCGTGGAGCACGGGAGGTGGTGGAGATCGAGAGTGCCAGCCTGGAAGGAAAATCTTCCAACAACTTCCCGCACAAGGTACTCTTCCCCGCCCCGCTTGGAGCCGAGATCACGATCAAACCGAATCGGGATTCCGCCTCAATCATGATTCATCACTCCAGATTCAGGCTCTGCTCGCGCATTTGCTCGATCCGGGTCTTCAGCTCGATCACTTCGCCACTGACTCCGAGATCCTGCGACTTGTTACCCAGGGTGTTGATCTCACGATTCAACTCCTGAAAAAGGAAGTCAAGTTTCTTACCGACCGCCCCACCGTTTTTGAGAAGGGTCTCGATCGCATCGATATGCCCCTTGAAGCGAGTCAATTCTTCTTCCACATCCAAGCGGTCGAGTACGGCACTGATCTCCTGTGCGATCCGGGTTTCCATCAGCGCCCGCAAACGGTCATCGGTGGTGGGATAGGCCTCGAAGCACTGTTCGATCCTCTTTTTCACTTTTTCTCGCGCACGATTGCGAATCTCATCACGGAGACCCAGAAACTTACCGTGCGACTGACGGAACCCATTCAGAATATCGAGCAGGGCATCCTGCAGACGGGCACCCTCGCTTTTTCGCATCTCCGTCAGATCATGGATGAGGTGTCCGAGCTCCGAAAGCAGCTTGGCTTCGAGCCCTGCCAGC
Source organism: Bdellovibrionales bacterium (assembly GCA_947462765.1). Lineage (GTDB taxonomy): Bacteria > Bdellovibrionota > UBA1018 > UBA1018 > CAIMNF01 > CAIMNF01. The sequence goes on along the minus strand of CANHQK010000078.1, from coordinate 5,275 downwards.
CGGGCAGGATCGCGGTCTTCCGCACCCGCCCGGACCACGACCTCCGGAAAAGCGATCACTTCTTTGAGTGTCACAGGCTCGTGCAACCCCAAACGGCTCCGGAGCGATTCGAGCGAGGCATGAGCTTGCCGTGCACGCTCCTCGTCTACCCGGAATCCGGCTTCGTTCTTTCCGCCGTTCTGGCGCTCGATCCAAAGATCGATGCTTCCCCGCTTGATTCCGGTTTCGAGAGTTGCCTTCACCGGGGTCTCGAGAGAAGCCAAATCCCGGGGCATCCTGACCTTGAGGTCAAGGAACCGGTGATTCAGGGACTTGAGCTCCATTTTGTAAACTTCATCGTCATGAGTGAAAATCCGGGAGGCGAAACCGGTCATCGAGATGATCATGGTTTCTGGCCCTTCGCCGAAACCGGCTCGAGAGCGAAACGACCCATATCTCGGAACTTGCGGAAGCGCTCCTCACGGATCTTCTGACTCTCTTTCGATTCGGGATTCTTGAAGTTACGATCCATCCAAGGTCCGAAAAATTGGTCTAAAGTCTTTTTTAGCGAGGCAATGGAGCCCGCCTTGTCCCGGTGGGCGCCTCCGTTCGGCTCGTGGATGATGGCATCGAGCAACTCCATGCGTTCGAGGTCATTGGCGGTGATCTTGAGTCGCTCGGCCGCACGTTCAGCCTGGGTCGAATCGCTCCATAGAATCGATGCGCAGCTCTCGGGACTGATCACCGAGTAGGTCGAGAACTCCTGCATCAATACACAATTGCCGATGCCGATCGCGAGCGCTCCGCCCGATCCGCCCTCTCCAATGACGACCGCACAAGTCGGCACGGTGAGACCGAACATGGCACGGATGCTCTCGGCGATGGCCTGACTCTGCCCGCGCTCCTCTGCATCCATTCCCGGATAGGCCCCGGGGGTGTCGATGAAAGTGATCACGGGCATCCTGAATCGTTCGGCCATCTCGAATAGGCGGATCGCCTTACGATATCCTTCGGGCCGGGCCATCCCGAAGTTCCGCTCGACCTTTTGTTTGGTGGTGCGCCCTTTCTGGTGGCCCAGAATCACCACGGGAATGCGCTTTCCAGCGCGTTCAAAAAAAGCAGTGCCACCGATCAATGCGGCATCGTCGCCGTAGGCCCGGTCTCCATGGAGCTCCATGAAATCCGGGAAGAGCGCCTCCAGGTAATCCTGGGTGTAGGGCCGGTTCGGATGACGGGAAAGTTGAACCCTTTGCCAGGTCGATAACTTGGAATAGGTCTCACGGATCAGGGTCTCGAGCTTCGCTTCGAGAGTCGCGATCTCACGACTGAGATCGACTCCATCGCCACCGCTGATCTCGCGGAGCTCCTCGAGTTTCTTTTCAAGACTGATGATCGGCTTTTCGAAGTCGAAAAAAAGTTCCATCGGTCCCAAAAGTTTAGCACAAATCCCGCCCTTCAATGCTATCCTAATGGCCGTGTCAGAGCATCCACACCCCGAAGCCGAATCAGCACCGGAAGACACCCTGGAACACGAGGTTTCCGACGCGGAGGGTCCGAAACCGACCCTGAAGGACCTCCTCCACTCTTCTGACTCGCCGAGCAAATACCTCACGGTCCTATCGATGGTTTTTGCGGGACTCGCCCTGATTTGTGGCGGGATCCTGGTGGTTCAGTACCTGAAGTACCGCTCGAACGCCAAAAACGAGGCGGCACGGAAGGCCGAAGAAGCGAAGCTTTACGGCGGTTGGTTGGCCGGACAACACAAATTCAAATACAAAAGCGAGAATGGCGACGACCTGATCACCCAGCCTTTGGGTGAGTTCCGGGCCTCCTGGAAGAATATCGAGCTTCGAGTGGACCTGGTGGCGGAGTGCTCGGACGAAGAAACCTGCAAGAGCCTGAAGGACCAGGAGCTCAAGGTTCGCGACTTACTGATGCCCCTGATCCAGGCCAGCTCCCAGGAAGAGGTGATGAACCCGACACGGAAGCTCGCTTTGCGACGTCGCCTGGCCGAAAAACTGAACGAACTCGAACTCAAGGGGCGCGTGATCCAGATCGATTTTACCGACATGACCCTGGAACCCAACTCGCGCGGAGAATGATCGGGTGAATGCCTACGAGAGTGGTTCACAAAAGGTGATCCCCGCAGTTCTCCTGTATGCCTTCCATGGTCATGAGATGCTCATGATTCACGGAAAGAAAAAATGGAACGGCCTCGGTGGCAAGCTCGAGCCGGGAGAAACCATGGCCGAGGCCGCCGTGAGAGAATTCCAAGAAGAGTCCGATTGTACGACCGCCCCGGCCCAGTGGCGCAGACTCGGCGAACTCTACTTCCCGAACTTCAAGGCCGACAAAAACGAAGACTGGTGGGTCACCGTGTTTGTCACCGAACTGAGTGACGAGCAGGTCGCACAAATTCCACTCGAAGACCCGCTCCGCCCTGAGGGGAGCCTCCACTTCGTCCCGCTCTCCAGGGTCGATTGCCTCGATCTCTGGGAGGGCGATCGGCTGTTTCTTCCGTATGTGTTCGAACGCAAGCCCTTTCACGGCACTCTCTTTTACCGCGACGGGAAATGCATCCGTCACGAACTCTCCGCCATCATCTGAAATCGCGTGCGTTCCAAGGCCCGAGTGCCCGGGATTCCATGACGCTTCATCATTTCAAAGAGCGTGCTCCGTGCGACACCGAGGACCCGGGCCGCGTCGCTTCGATTGCCATTGGCGATCTTGAGCGAACGCAGGAGCATCCATTTTTCCATCTCTTTCAGCGAGGAAATCCCGGGTAAACTGACTTCGAAATCGGCACGGGTTCCCGACTCGGGGGCGAGGAAGTCGAAACTTCCTGCATGGATCAGGGACTCAAAGGGACCGAGCAGTCCGGCCGCCCGCTCGACCGCATGACGGAGTTCGCGCACATTCCCGGGCCAAGCATGGACCCTGAGTCGGAGATGCGCCTCTTCACTCAGACTTTTTCCGAATGAAGCCGCAAAACGATCAGCCAGCATTTTCACATCTCCCGGTCGCTGTCGAAGGGGCGGGATCGAGATCGGAATCGAAGCCAGACGGAAATAAAGATCTTGCCGGAACTTCCCCTCTTCCACCAAGGTTTTGAGTGGCTTATGAGTAGCACAGACGATTCTCACATCGGCATGAAGCACCCGCTCGGAACCTACGGGGCGGATCTCGCCGTTTTCTAGAAACCGGAGGAGCTTGACTTGTAATTCCGGCGGCAAGTCCCCGACCTCGTCCAAAAAGAGTGTGCCTCCGTGGGCCTGCAGGAGCGCCCCAGGACGATCCCGGACCGCTCCGGTAAAGGAACCCTTCACGTGCCCGAAGAGCTCGCTTTCAGCCAGACTTAAAGCCAGTGCCCCACAATTGAGCGGAACGAAGGGTCGCGAGGCACGATCGGACCAGGAATGAACCAAGCGAGCGAGAACCTCCTTGCCAGTGCCGGTCTCACCATTGAGGTAGATCGACAATCGCGTCGAAGCGCTTTTCCGGACGGCTCCAAGCAAGGCTTCGCCCTCTTCGGTAGCGGTGTGCCAGCCCGGCACTCCTTCGGGGAAACTGAGCGACTCAGTCCGTGGGGGAGCATCCCGGAAACAGAACTCGGTATCCCCGACCCGGATCGGGGTACCGAAGGGAATCTCGAAGGCCTGGAGCTTCAAATCCCCGACCCTGGCCATGAGTCCGGGTTCTAACATGAGCAGAACCGGGTTCCGCCCTTCATGATACTCAATGACCATCGCCTCGGACCCGATTTTCGGGTCTCGAAGAGCCTCCTTTTTGCCAAAATCCGTTCCGAGAACGAAAGGAAACTCGCTGGTCTTGATTTGTCGCTGATGTCCGCCTGGATCCCGTATGGAAAGATAGAGTGTTTTCATCACCCGGACCTTTCGCAACCCTTGTGCCAGAGCCTAAACCTTGTTGGACCGCATTTCAGACGGGGATCCGAACGGTCTTATGCTACACTGTGGGCAAATGGCCTCAGAATACCTCATCACGCTCGCCGACCCGGCCCAGCTCCCGACCCTGATCAAACGGGGCTTCCTGCAAGGACACTCCGAACCCCGGATTGCTTTTGTCGGGCGCTCGAATGTCGGGAAGAGCTCCCTCATTAACGCTCTCTTGGGCCAGCGGATTGCCCGAGTCTCGGCCACGCCCGGTAAGACCAAGGCGATCCATTTCTTTTTGTGGGGAGGCCAGAAAAAGATCGTGGCCGATCTGCCTGGCTATGGCTTTGCCAAAGTGGCCAAGGACGAAATGAAGAGCTGGTCCCGCCTGATGGATGCTTACTTTGCGGCCGATACCAACCTCATGGCCGTCCTCATGCTTTTTGACAGCCGACACGGGCCGACCGATCAGGACCTCGAGGCGCTCGAGTTCTTTGCCACTAAAGGCACGCCCATCCAGATCGTGATGACCAAGACCGACCAACTGAAAACCCAATCCGACCGCGCCAAGAGAAAGCGCGAGGTCTCGGCACTCCTCTCTCCCTACGGAATTGAAGATGCGGACTTGGCCTGGGTATCCGTCAAAGACCAGCGCGCACTCGAGGCCCTCCGGGAGAAGCTCGCATGATCCGGATCGGGATTGTGGCCACCTCGTCGGTGGTGCCGAAGGTGGAATTCGAAATCGGTGTCGAGTTTTTAAAATCGAAGGGCTTCGAGGTCGACGTGCACCCGAAGGTGCTCGGAGAGTCGATGTTCTACCCTGCACCCGATGCCGAACGCGCCGAAGCCTTGATCGAGATGGCTGCTCGCAAGGATTTGGATGCCCTCTGGTGCGCCCGTGGCGGTTACGGCGCCACTCATTTGCTTCCGATGCTGAATCGGGCCAAAAACAAACTTAAACGGGCTCCGAAGAAGACCCTCCTCGGCTATTCGGATGCGACGGCGCTCCTCGAATGGTTCCGGGTGAACCTCGGGTGGCAGACGATCCATGCCCCGATGCCCTCGCTCCGCACCTTTTCGCTTTTGCCCGAGAAGGAATGGAACAGTGTGGAGTCCCTCCTCAAGTATTCGGTGAAGCAAACCAAGGCTCCGAAAGCGGAGTTCAGCATTGAAGTGCTCCATCTGCCAAAAGGCTTCACCCAAGTCGAAGCCCCTCTCGTGGGCGGGAACTTGTTTGTGTGGAACAGCTTGCTAGGCACGCCCGATCAGGGTCAGACCCGGGGCAAGATTCTGTTCCTCGAAGAAATCTCGGAGAACCTGGGCCGCGTAAACCGCATGATGCATCACCTCGAGCAAGCAGGTGGGCTCAAAGGCGTGAAGGCGCTCGTGCTCGGAGACTTTTT
>CANHQK010000077.1 GCA_947462765.1 Bdellovibrionales bacterium | reverse complement strand
TTCCATCATAGGGATTGTAGAGATTACAGGCAGACAGCAACAGGGTGATGCTCGCAGCCTTCAGGAGTGGTTTCTTCATCGGGTTTGTTCCTCCGTTCACAGGAACACCCTAGGGAAGGCCGGGGCGCACAAGCGAGAAAAAAATTCCATCGCCTCGGGCCAAAAAGGCCCGACACCCTCAGTCTATCGCTCACAGTCACTCACGATTGCGAGGACTTCGTTCTGCGCGACATGAGTGGAAAAAAAGTCCGGTTCGTGGGCCACATTCCGATGAGAAGTGTGATCATGACCCATTCAAACCAGGGGATGTTCATTGTGAACTCGATGCCGAGATGAAATCCGATTCCACAAAGGATCAGAGGTATCCGTAGTGTCGGAATCCAGATCAGGGTTCCCAGGGCGAACTCGAGAGCGAGTGTCGTCCAACTCAGGATCTTGAGTGCGGCCATCGAATTGAACAGAGGATCGATCCCGAATCGCTCGAAATCCCACAGTCGGGTGGCGTAGTACACGGCTGTTCCGTCGAACCAGGTTTGGCCCGGAACCTTGGATAAAGAGGTGAAGAGGTAAATGGCGGAGGTCTGGAGTTGGATCATCCGCAAGGCCCATGGAGCATGCTTCGGGATGGATGGGGTCTGATCCGACCCGGAGTTTTTCCGATGATGATTTCTGGCGTCGATCGACCACAAGGCTCCCGATGGTGCGAGGATCAGAAAGAACAGGGCGAACCTGAGGGCCGTGTCCCCGGAATTCAGGATCCTGAGATTCTGGTGGTGGATGGAGACCAGTGTGAGGTAGGCGATGACTCCCGATGTCCTCGTGAAGAACCCAGCTAAAAAAGAGAGTGATGCGATCAGGTGGATCCCGAAGACCATCCGGACCGCTAGTGCGCCTCCTCCCCACCATTCGATCAGTCTGATATGAGGTGAGCCGGGCCCGAACATACTCGAGGGAGTGACAAAGGCGCCCGGTCCGAAGAAATCGTCCAGTGCAGGTAACAGAGTGAGGGTCTGAATCACCAGAATCAGACCGATCAAGATACGCATCCTGGCCACACCGCTCACTGGCACAGGATCGAAAAAGAAGGAGTTCAGTTTCCGGATCATTTCAGGTCTCCGGTCAGTGAAATTTTCTTCGAATAAAACTCGGAGCCGGTGAGCTCTTCATCCGGTACCCGGTAGCCCCACTTCCTGAAACGGACTCGTGGATCTTCGATCGTGTGCCAGTACCTGACCAGGCGAATGGAGGTGACCGGGTTGTCGGGACTGGGAGGAAGCTGTTTCAGGATATAACGAGTGGCAGGGATCCAAAGATGGTCGTTCCCATCGATCCTCAGCCAATCCACCACCCACTTCCTGTACCGTTCCATCAGGATTCGATCCATTTGAGAAAGCAGGTGGAGTCGAGGGAGGGTATAGGACACCTCCCGACCATCCTGATGACGGACTTTTGCCTCGACGTGGAGGTTGATACTGAGAGGATCAGGAGAAAACATGGACCAATCCTGCCAGAGGCCGGTCGCTTGAAGATAAGTCGAGAGTACAGTCTTGAGCGGATGGTGCCGGCCGCTCATGAGAGGGCACACCTCCAGCACGAGGGCGCTTAGATGAGTCAGAATCAGCGCAAGAATCAGCGGTTTCTTCAGAGTCATGAGATAAACCGGTCCTTGAGTCCGGGTTCGATGAAACATCGATCTCCGGCCGGAAACCACCGGTGCCGATTCTTTGCTACCCAGTCGTAACACCGGTCTCTCAGGGACACTGGAAGCCAGCCGACACCGGTTGATGCCCGCGCTCTCCATCCACCCAGGAGTTCAAATATGCGTAATACCGCGTCCGATTTGAAATACCTCCGGTCCAGATCCAGCAAGATCAGGGTCCCCGGATCGGTGAAGTTCGTGGCCGGAAGGTCGGGTAGTAAATGTGTGGCTTGGGGGGATTGGAGCGGACAAAACCGAAGTATCCCGCGGGGATCCGAGGCAATCAGCCAACGAACCGTACGGTCGCATAAACCGCAATCACCGTCGAAAAAAACAATGGGGTGGAAAATCGGGGGGTGCACCCTACCAGCATAGCATGATCGGAGAATTGGTTGGCTCGACTGGGATCGAACCAGCGACCCCTACCATGTCAAGGTAGTGCTCTACCACTGAGCTACGAGCCAATATCGATCAGAGACAGCCTGAACCTATCGGGATTGAAAAAGAGAGTCAAGGTGTTTTAGTTCTTGCCGTGGTGCATCAATCATGTTAATTCAACGCCCCATAGAGAGGAAACCATGAACATGATCAAAGGTACGATGGGGTTCTGGGTAGGGGTGATGGCCGTAGTTTTCGCAATGCCGGTCCAGGCGAGCGAGATCCGGAAGGGAGATCCTTTCTATCAACTGGGACGGGTGAAGATCAAACAAAAGCGGGTGACCCAGACCGAAGTGGATCATGCATTGATTGAAAGCATCGGTCGTGAGTTCTCCTCACAGGTCAAGGCTCCAGTTTCTGGTCTGGAACAGACGAATCCGGGGCAAGGCGGGGGTGGCTTGGCCATTGCCGACATTGCCCTCCGGGTCTGGAGTATCATCCAGGATAACCGTGCGGTCTTGAATGTGGCTAGACAGAATTCAAAAGCACTTCCGGTGCTCGCAAAGTCGGATTGGCGGGCGCTGACCGGTTGGCAACCCGAGCACGGCATCGAGCTCAGTATGACGGTCGAGAATCTCTATGGAATGGATGTGCTCGAACTTTCATATGTGGTGAGTGTGATCTACGGTGGCTCGGTTCGCGGAGTCGGTCAGTACATCGCCGCTGCGCGCGTGATTCCGAAAAAAATCAACGTACTCTGGGGCTTCAATATGGATGTGAACGTGGCAGAGGTCGCCATCCAGAACATCGGGACGGAAAAGAATCCCAATGCCGCTGTCACCCTCGATGTCGGAGTGACTTACGGGAGCATTCTTTCTCAGACCTCGTTCACGAACTCTTACCGCTTGCAGGGGAACGGGGTCATTGCCGATCTGACCAACGGAAAGGCTTATTTCAATCGCTGAATCATCAGCAGGATCAATGCTCCGAAAATAACGATCTGAACGGAAGTCTGGTTGAAAAAAACAACCAGACTTTCTTTTAATGTGGTCTTCACGGGGCGGAATGCGGACTCGCCCGATTTCCAGATCCGATAGATCCTCTCGCTGGCTGCCTCGATCTCGGACTGCACATCCTTCACGGGAATCACGCCTTCGATCTTGAAGAACAAGCGTCTTGAAAGATCCAGGGTCTTGCGGCATTTCTCACAAGCGAGCAGATGATTTTGAAGAAACACACGTTCCTGCTTGCCGAGCTCGTCATCGAGCAGGCGCTGGGTCCAGGGCTGGCCGGGATCATAGGCCGGGCACGAAGCTCCGAGGGTGGCCGGCCCGTGAGGGTAATCCAGGCCGGTTTCCATCTCCTGGAACGCATACTTGATCCGAGTGGCCCAGGCCCAAGGCTCGATCAAGTGCACTTCCACACCCAGGGTCCGCGCAATCCGACCATAGTCCCATTTTTCGACATGGAGGGCGGTCAGCAGGAATCGCTCTACCGGGGCAAGGCGGAAAAAAGGGTGTTGGAGAGCCAGTAGTCGGGGTGGATTCCGCTCGGCCCGCTCGATCATGACCTTGGTCGCTCTCTCGAGAGTGCGCTCGTCAGTCAGACGCAACAAACAAACCGTAGTCAGCGTATCAGCGCTGATCGCAACGGATTTTTCAAGATCCCCCCAAAGCGAGCGACTGAACCTTGTCAGACTTTTGATGACTTCCTGGTCCAAACCGGCATTGCCTCCCACTATCAGTAAAGCATACCTTGACAGCAAGTGCTAAGATTGTTGTCATATTGGCATGCTCCTTTTGCTTTTTCTGGTGTCCTCAATGGTGGCATCGGATGCAAATGCTCTCAGTGTCAATTTGGTGACTCCAAAAGGGGTGAAGGTCATCCGCGACGGAGTGGCTTCGGACTTCGCCCGCTTTGCCAAAAAGTCCTCAGGCAAGATCTCGGTCCAGGAGTGGTTCGATGCGATCACCGGGACACTCGATCTGAGCGAAAAGGCAGAGATTGATCTGATGACGCTCTACGGAGCGGACGGAAAAACCGCCCGGGTCCCCCGGTTCATGATTTGGAGAGGTTTCATTCGTTTTCGTCTCACAGCCGACGGTTCCTTGGAGTCGGAGGGCAATCCCAATCGTCTGCTGGTGCCCAAAGAGTTTTTCACGATCAAACGGATCCAGAAGGTTGAGTTTTCGCGTGCCTCAGACACCTACCCGGGTACAGGCCTGGCCATCCGGACCAATCCGGCTGCCAGTCGGGGGGAGAAGCTGTTCACGCAAAGCTGTATGGCTTGCCATAGTATCGGCTCGGTTCCCAAGATCGATGCTCAAAAACTGACTGACCCGTTCCTGAAGTCATTCAACGGCAAGCACCGTCTGATGGGGGCCTTGACACTCGATTCCCGTGCCATCCGGGGCTTGGCAGCCTACCGTGACGCTTTGGGTTCCGGAAGAACTGGTGTAAAGTCGGGTCCATGAGCTCCCAACAGGTCCGCGTCCGTTTCGCCCCGTCGCCGACGGGTTTCCTCCATATCGGTGGTGTCCGCACCGCCCTGTTCAATTATCTTTTCGCCCGCCAACAAGGAGGGAAGTTTCTTCTCCGGATCGAGGACACCGATACGGATCGTTCCGAGCAACGGTTCACGGACGACATCCTGACTTCTCTCGATTGGTTGGGAATGAAAGCGGACGAGCCACTTCTTTATCAATCCGCGCGTCTTGAGCACTACCGGAGTGTTGCCGAGCAATTGATCCTCGAGGGGCATGCTTACCGCTGTACCTGCACCGAAGAAGAAGTGGAGGCCGCTCGTGAGCAGATGATCAAGGAAGGCAAGAAGCCGATGTACGGCAGGACCTGTCGGGAACGGAACCAGCCCGCCTCCGATAAACCCCATGCGATTCGAGCCAAGTTTCCTTTGAGCGGTAAAACTTCATTCACCGACCTGATCCGGGGCGAGATCCCTTTCCCGAATGAGGATCTCGATGACTTTGTCATGATCCGATCGAACGGTGTGCCCACTTACAACTTCGTGGTGGTGGTGGATGATATCGAAATGAGGATCTCCCATGTGATCCGCGGAGACGATCATATCAACAATACCCCGAAGCAAATTTTCCTGTACGACGCTCTCCGTGCACCGAAGCCGGTCTTCGCCCATCTACCCATGATCCTCGGTCAGGACAAAAAGAAGCTTTCCAAACGAAACGGGGAAACCTCCACCAATGCCTACCGCACTGAAGGTTATCTGCCCGAAGCACTTCTGAATTTCCTCGTCCGCCTCGGCTGGAGTCACGGGGACCAGGAGCTGTTCACGATGGAGGAGATGGTGCGTCTGTTCAAGCTGGAGGATGTCCAGGTGAGCGGGGCCGTGTTCAACACCGAGAAGCTGATGTGGATTGCCGGGGAGCACATGAAGCGCGCGGCCCCGGAACGGCTGCTCGGCATCCTCGCAAGTGATTTCAGGGACCGGTTCTCTGAATCTTCTTACCAGGCTTTGAGCTCTCCTTATGCCTCTGAACTCGTACCTTTTGTGGCTCCGAAAGTGAAGTTGGTGAAGGAACTCGCCGATCAGCTTCATCCCTTGCTCGAGGCCGGTGCCGTGCCGGTGGACGGCTCCGGATTGAAGTGGAACAAGGATCCGGCAATGAAAGAGCGTATCCGGGTGGCGATCATCGATCTCAGGAAAGAATGGTCCGACCGTGTGAGCGGGGCCGGAGTCAACCGGCTCGGTGATGCCGGAGTGGATCATGCCGCAGTGGACGCCCGCTTGCGCTCGCTCGCCGAGGCCCACGGACTGAAGCTCGGTGATCTGACCCAGCCCATGAGACTCTATGTGACCGGGCATGCTAGTTCAGCGGTCGGACTCTTTGATTTGTTTCCACTCATGGCGTGGAAAACCATTGATCTCCGACTGGAAGTCTGTCTCAGAAGCTGAATCAGAATCCTGCGCTGACCGATGCACGGAGCAATCTTCCGGGCAAGGGGAAGCCCACGACCATTTGTGCCCGTTCATCAAACAGATTGATCACTCCGGCGCGGATTTCAAGGTCCTGCGTTGGAAACCAGCGGATCTGCTGATCAACGAGGAAGTAGGCCGGATGAGAGGTCCCATCGAAGGCGGTGGAGTCGCCCAGGTAGCGAGCATCGGTTTCGAGTTTGAATTCATCTCCGATTCCGATGTCGAGACCGCCGTTGAAAGCAAAGGGAGGCAGGTCTGGATAAGCGAGACCGGTGGCATCCAAACGTGACCAACTCAAGAGAGCTCCGGATCGGAGAGTCCATGAGGGTGAAAGCAGCAGGCGGGCATCCGTCTGGGCACTGAAAAGCATGGCATTGCCTGCATTCAGAGTCGTGTTGACGGGTAAGCCCGACGTGTTGATCTGGGCGTCCGTTCTGAACTCGGATTTGAGCGTCCAGCGACTCTGGAAATTCGACCCTGCTTGATCCACTGCTAGGACACCCGACCAGACCCGTTCCGGCAACAGCCCCGGATTGCCGCGATAGCGGTAGGATCCGGTGTCGAGTACGTATCTCCGGGCGGAAAGGGTGGGCATTTTCGCCACTGACGAGACTTCCAGGGTGGGAGTGAGCGGGCCTTTGGTGTTCCACCGGATGGAAAGTCTCCCACCCGGTTCGATGCCTGTTTCTTCTACCCTGACGGCATCGATTCCCGCCCGGATTCTCATCTTGCCCCGGCGGTTGAACTCCCGACTGATCCCGGCGTGAAGAGGCCACTCCCGGTATTCACCCTCATTTTTGAAGTACACATG
>CANHQK010000076.1 GCA_947462765.1 Bdellovibrionales bacterium | reverse complement strand
GTGATGAGGGCGGTGGCGGCAATCACGAGCTTGGGAGATTGGACGATTCGGGTGATGAATGAGCGCACGGGAGGGACTCCTTTTTCAAAACTGGTTATGTTATAGTTGATAACATTGGAGGCCGTCCATGTCTGCCAAAAATGTAATCAGCGTTAACATGCCGAAATCACGCGGTTCTTTGCGTAAGCTTCCAAAAAAGGGAGAGGCTTATCACCACGGCGATTTGAGGCAGAGCCTCTTGAAGGCAGCGCTCCGGCACCTTGAGACAGCAGGGCCCGAAACCCTGTCCTTGCGGGAGCTTGCGCAGGAGTTGGGAGTGAGTCAGGCGGCCCCTTACCGGCATTTCAAGGATCGGGATGCTCTGATCGCGGCGATCAGCCAGGAAGGCTTTGAAATCAAGTATCGAAAAATGCGAGAGGCGATGCTTTCATCGATCGATCGTCCGGTCGAGATGTTCCATGCCTGTGCCCGCGCCTATCTCGAAATGGCGCTCGAGCATCCGCAGCACTTCAGGCTCATGATGAGCGGGACGGTTTGCCCGGACGAGGATCGCCCGGAGTTGATGCTTGCCGCCTGCAGGAGTTTTGTCCTCCTCAAGATCATGATCCGGCGCTGTCAGCGTGCGGGAGTGATTGCGGCAGGAGATCCGAACCACCGGGCCTTGCAATGCTGGGCTTTGGTGCACGGGTTCGCTTCTCTTTATAGTGCCGGGCGATTGGAATGGACCGGTGTCCATCGTGGAAACGCTGTGGCGGCGTTTGATCTGATGATCGAGCAGGTGCGCTCAGGGATCGGCAAAGCCCCTTTGCCCTCCAAGCCGGGGTTCATTCCTTTTGTCGACGGGGAGTCCGCCAAGCGCGGTCAGCTGATGGAGAGGTTGGAGTGGCAACTGCTTGAGGAAACCCCGGATTTTAAGTGAATGGATTTCAATCTGAAATCCCGGTCTTCAATGGACGTCGAGACCTTGAACACAGGTTCCTGAAAAATGGAGCTTGAGCTTATAGGCGAAAAATCCCAGATCGGTCGAGTAGCGCCAATCCGAGCGACTAGGACCGTATTTTGGATGATTGCACCTATTGGGTGGTAGAAGACGGCTGAACTTTGCCAAAAGTTCCACTTTTTGTGCGACTCTAGAGTCATGATTCTGGCAGCACTCATGATCCTGTTGTCTCCTGTCTGGGCCCATGCAGATCTCACCCAAGGTCAGAATGTACTGGGCAGCACTCTGAGCAAGTGCGGGGATCAGCCCAAAACCGGTTTTTTTCGCAATGGATATTGCCTGACCGGTCCGCAAGACTCAGGCACCCATGTGGCCTGTGCCCGGGTCACAAAAGAGTTTCTGGAGTACACCCGGACAAAAGGGAACGATCTGATCACCCCCAGGCGGGAGTCGCAGTTTCCCGGGCTTAAACCGGGTGACCGATGGTGTCTCTGCGCACTCCGTTGGAAAGAGGCATGGCAAGCAGGCGTTGCACCACCATTGGTGCTCGAGGCCACCCACAAAAAGATGCTGGATGCGGTTCCGCTCCATGAACTGAAAGGGAAGTGAAGGATGGAAACCAATTACCTGGTCACTTGTCCGTATTGCTGGGAGCAGATCTGGATGGAGTTCTTCCCCGAGGACGGGACTGATCAGGAGTCCATCACGGATTGCGAGGTCTGCTGCAACCCGATCCGCTATGTGGTGTCTTTTGGTGCCAAGAAGGCACGAGTCAGAGCGGAGAAGTGCAATTGACTCGAAAAAACCTACTCCAGCCGTTCAGCAGAGCGGTTCAGGGAAATAGGTCTGTTTTGGAACTGGGATCGCTCGAATCGATGATGGCATCGATTTCGGCACCGATGGTCTTGTAGATCGGGAAGTTCCCATGGGGGTCGTTGTTGCAACAGACCCTACTATCGCCCACCGGGCTCGTGATCTTCACTCCGAGGGCTTCGAATCGCTGATAGTAGGCTTTGACCTTCTCCTCTGGGACAGTGACGACCCAGCCCCTCGGTTGCTTGATCCACCAAGAGCCCGGAACCACGATGATGCGTGCATAGGGGAAGCGGGAACGGGTGGTGCTGACCAGTCCTTCGATATCATCAGTCGGAGCGTATGCAGAATTGGTTCCGGTGCTGACCACGACATGTTTAATTCTCGGGGTGACCGGGTAGTTCAAGAGAGCTTTTTTAAGCCAAGTCAGGGTAGTTCCACCAAACCATAAATGAGTTCCCGCCAGATCGCCCTTCGGGCTCAGGCGGGATGCTTTTTGGCTGGCATTGTCGATGAAGGTGCAAAGGGAGTCCCCGATGATGATGTTCTCAGGAACCGGATTCTGAGCCCAGGTGTTCGAGCAGAGGATGAGGGACAGGACCAAGGATGCCAGAAAAGATTTCATGGATCCGTGTGATACCCCCGGAGGATCAAAATCTCCACCAAAAATCGAGATAAGCCAGATATCCCTCGTTGCCGAACCTTAACCGGGTGAAATCACGGGCTTGCAGGGTGAAGGCCGAGGTGAAACGGTCCCAGACCCATTGAAAAGAAAGGAGCCCGCCCAGTGTTTCATCCCGGAAATCGAGGTTGGGCCCGAAAATGATCCGGTTCCACCGGTTGGTGATGTACCCGTAGTTGACGCTGAACTCGGCCGAGGTCCTGCGTTCATGGAGCTCGGATTCCCCCGTGGTGATCCGGAGTTGGTTGTAAGTCAGGAACTTCGAATTGGAAAAAGTGTCCCAATACAAAGAGGCCGACCCGATCGAGCGTCGATGATCGAAATTGAAGCGTGACTCCGCACCGACGCTGATCCGATAGTCTTCGTTCTGGAACAACTGCCATTTCATGTGGAGGTTGGCTTCTCCCAGGGCATTCAGGAAGGGTTGGGTACTGACCTGTAGGGTATCCGTCCACCCATAAGCCAGAAGTCCCGGCCCCACGAAGAACTCGTCGCTTTCCAGAGTCGCAGCAGTTTGGCCCGCTAAGGCCCCCAGGTAAACCTGGGGCTTGTATTTCGCAGAGATCCGCTTGTTCCCTCGGATCACGAGGTCGTGTCGGCCCTGTTTCATCTGCTCCTTCGAACGCTCGGAATCAGTCAAATCGATCGACTCGACCCGATCCTGGATCCTGATGAGCGCATTGCTGGCATGAGATCGGACTCGAGCACGCACAGAGGGAGGGGTCTGAAGCCTTTCGGTGACTTCTGCATAACCCAGGATCTGCTGATCACCCTGCGATCGGATCAGGAGCAGATCACCCGGCTTGAAATTGTGCTCCCGATCCACCTGAATGGTGACTTCGTTCGAAGAAGGGATCGAAAGGATCCATCCCACCTCCCGAATCAGTTGAGCTTGGGAAAGCGGCTGAACCATGAGAATCAAGAGTGACGCCCAAGCGGGCACCCTGGAGTTCCAGAGGGAAGTACTGAGGCTCATCATTGAGGTATACCCGAACGGGATAGATCAGAGCTGAAAAATCTCATGGATCGCGCACCGCATTATTTCTGAATGAAGGGCGGCTCGCAAGCCCTGAATAGTGGATTTTTGTTACCGACCATTGCATGATCCGATCATGAAGAAGATGACTGGATGCTTTTTGCTCTTTTTTCTCTTATCCGGAGTTTCGGCAGAAGCCGGGTGCCGGGTCTTTGTGCCGGAGAAAGAGTTTCTTCATGATTCAGGATATTCAATCCGTTTCGATTTCTCTTCTGTATTGAATTCCAAAAAGTATGAAGAGGTCTACGATCCATCGCTTGCGGATTTCGTGCTTTCTATTTCAGGATCCGAGATCGAGGGTCGTTTGCATCGGGCCGAAGCGCGAATCAAGATGGGTGATCTTGAAGTCTCGAAGCGTAGACTTTGTTTGACCCAGTTCTGCGGAATTTCGGACTACGCCAAGTCTTTTTCCAAGGCCTATCGTGAGTTCAGCCGGAGCTTACCGGTTTGTACGCTCTGAGCCGGTTTCGATGAGTGCCCGCAGTGCTGCCATTTACGGATCGGGTCCTGCAGGACTGATGGCTGCCACCATCCTGGCGGAAGCGGGGGTCCCAGTCACCCTGTTTGAGCGGCGCCCGTCTTATGGGCGAAAGCTCTTGATCGCCGGAAGTTCAGGGTTGAATGTCTCTCACCATTGCGGACTGGACGAGTTCATTTCCCACTATCAAGGCTTTTCGGAAGAGCTGTGGAGGCGATTTTTCACTGAGCTTTCTCCTGGAGCTTGGATCGGCTTCATTGAAAGGCTGGGTCTTGAGACTTTCGTCGGAACCTCGAGTCGGTATTTCGTAAGAGAAATGAAAGCCTCCGGATTGCTGCGAGCGTGGCGGACCCATCTAGAAAAATTGAACGTCAAATTCATGCCCGGCCATGAATGGAGAGGGTTCGAAAACAGAGACGGTTTTGCAGTGACCGGGCTTTTTTTAGGTGGGGGGAGTTGGGAAGATGTGACTCCGACTTGGCCAGGGCTCATGCGGGAGGCGGGAATCCGGGTCCGGGAATTTGAACCTGCGAACGTTGGATACGAAGTGGCTTGGAAAGAAGAATTCTTGAAAGAGGCCGAAGGCAAGCCCCTCAAGAACATCGTCTTGATGAATCGTTCGGGGTCCAAGGCAGGTGAGCTGGTGGTCACACGCTACGGCCTGGAGGGGACCCCCATTTATTTCCTGGGTCAGCCGGGCCCAGCCCACGTCGACCTGAAGCCTTCGATGAGTGAAATGGACATTCTCAAGCGACTCCAAGATGTTCGGGAGAACCTTTCGCCCATCCGTCGTGTGAAAAAGCAATTGTCTCTGGGGGATGCTGCCATGGCGATGCTGTTCCATCACACGACCGAAGCGACGCGGAATGATCTGCAAGCGCTAGTCAGTAGGATTAAGGCCTTTCCGATAGAGCTCTTGCGCCCAAGGCCATTGATCGAGGCGATTTCAAGTACCGGTGGAATCGATCTCAATGAGGTTTCGATCGATGCCGGCAATGAACTGGCACTCAGGAAATTCCCCTCGGTGTTTGTAGGCGGAGAAATGCTCGATTGGACGGCTCCCACCGGGGGTTTTTTGATTCAAGGTGCGGTGACTCAGGGTGCTGTTGCGGGAAGGAGTATGTTGAATTACTTGGATCGAAACGCTCCATCAAGCGGTATTCCTGAGTCGATTTAGGTAAGGAGCTATTTCAGGAGCTCCAAGAATGTCTCCCTGTATTTTCCTGAATCGACAAATAGCGCTTGAATGTGTCCGGCTTCGGGTATCAGAAACCACTTCTTTGGCTCGGGTAAAGAATCATAGAGCTCCTGACCCAGGCGGACTTGAATCATCCGGTCTTTTTCCCCATGAATGACGAAGTACTCGGCCTTGGGGAGTGAGTGGAGTTTATTTGCGGGAGCCCATCGATCCGAGAGTAAAAGCCAGGAGAGGGGCTGGAGCGGAAAAGTGAGCCAGTGTTGAGAGAGAACACTCGCACCGGCTTTTTGGTAAGATACAAAAGTCGAATCCAGAATGACTTTTGTAAGTCCTGGAGGGATTTTCCCGGACTCATTCACTTCCAAGAGAGCTCGGAGCGCTACGGCGCCTCCGAGGCTTTGAGCAAAAATGATCAGTGGCACTCCATGGTAACGGGGAGAGTTTCCGGTTTCAAAGAACCAGCGGAGAGCCACCATGCCGTCTGTTACGGTGGACTCGGGGCTTGGGTCACCGTCGGAATCCCCATAACCTGCGTAATCAAATATGAAAAAGTCGTATCCATGCTCAAGGATCCAGGCGAGGGAAAAGAAATGGGACGAGCGGTTCTCGCCATTACCATGAAAAAACAAAAGGAACCCCTTTGGCCTTGGGTGGGCGCTTTGCCGGAACCACCATCCGTGAATCCTCGCTGTACGGCCGTGATTGACCGTATCGAGTGAGACGGTTTCATAGGGAATGCCGATTCTTGTAGGATTGAGGTGCCATACGCGCGTTGGAGCGTAAAGAAGAGAACTGCAAGCCGGGAGGAAAGCCAGTAGAACAACGATAAAACGCTCGACCTTCCACCTTCCCCTAAAAATAGAAAATACCATTCAATGCTACGACCTCTCTGATTTGTGGGCCCGCGCTCTCCGGCCGGATTTCGAGATCCATTCCGAGTTGGTTTGCGAAGATGAGTCTCTGTTCCAGGCGGAGTGTGTGACTCCATGGAATATGTGAGGTGAAGTCATAGCGCGAAGCAGCTTCAATTCGAGTTTTGATTGAAGGAGTCCATTCCCAGATCAGTCCAATCATGGGTAGGGCGTCGAGTTTCCATTTTGATCCAGTAAAATCCCCGCTATATGAAGGCTCGGCAGAAAGCATTCCATAAAGGGTTCCCGACCCGGCCCAAGTCAAGGCCCGACCCATGCCCGCTCGGATTGAGCCTGAACCACAGTCAAATGTGGTGTGACAGTCACTGACCCAACGCCTGGAATATCCGATTTTTATCGCATAAGACCAGGAGTTCAGGAGGGGGTGATCTGGTGACAACGCAATGATGTCCACTAAGGTGAGCTCATTGAGGATGGCACGTTTCAGTTCCGGTTGGACTCGCACTCCAATCCGTCCGAAATCGATCTGCAAGTGGCGCGGGTATCCGATTGAAGGATCCATCAAGTCATGGTGGGCAGCCCGAGCCTCCACCAAGTGATTCAACCGCCATTCACCCCCTGATCGACTCCACTCAGGTCCGAGCCTGATACGTCTGGATCCATGTCCCAAATCCGGTCGTTCATGCTCAGGCGGAGTGACCACTCTTATGGCTCCCGGGCCGGTAGCTGTTGAACGTGATCTTAACAGGATTTCCTTTTCCTCTTTTTTGGATGGGTCGTTGGTGAGATCTGAGGTGTCGATCAGCACATCCAAAACAGCCGGATCATCGGTCTTGAATCCGTTTTGCTTGAGCCCATCACGGACTGATTTCTGTTGCTGGTCTGCAAGCCTTTCATAGCCGGTCTTTGCTGTCATGAAGAGCGATGGACGGTAACGGACATCCCGGACTATTCCAGGAATGGAATACAGGGCCTTGATGGACTCGGAAGGGATCAAATAGACAGGCCTCGATTTGAAAAACCTGACCTCCGGGAGTGATCCTTCTATGGCTCGCAGAATCTGGTAAGAGCAGTTTTCATTGAAGTAAAAATAATCAAAATGTGTGTTTCCGAGCTCCCAAAGATGGAGAATCAAACGATCGATCTGATGCTGGGTCAAAGAAAGCTCATACAGCCAAAGATCCCTCGACTCGGAATCATTGTACTCACGGACCTTGTGATAGAATGGCTGAGCCGAGAACGAAGAGGGGAACAAACCGATCAAGCCGTAGAGAGCATAGAGTGCGGGGTTTGACGTGGTTGGATTCGCAGCAAAATTGATTCCCGTATCGAATAGCTCATTTTCGTTGTCACCGGAGAATTTCAAGAAGCTGTGCCCGAAAACCGAAGCCGCGCTTGCCGGGTGATAAGAGGTGAACACGACGCTGACTTTTTTACGCTGGATCCTGACCAGATAGTTCGAAAGGGTGGTGCACTGAGGAACCGGTAGCCCTTTCCAATAGTCTTCCTGCTCGATTGACTCTTTCAGGAATCTGAAACG
>CANHQK010000075.1 GCA_947462765.1 Bdellovibrionales bacterium | reverse complement strand
GGTCCAATCTCCCCAAGGGAAGCGCCAATCGTGGTAGCGATCCACCTGAACCCCGGCCTGTTCAGCCAGACACATCCAGGACTTCCGGCACAAGAGTCCGTGGCAACGACCTTGCCCCACCTCGATGACCTGGGTCAGTGCTTCCAGTGTTTCAGGCTTCACCGCCGCGATTCGATTCTGGAAGGCCGGCGTCTCAATTCCTTCGCAGGGACAGAGCTCAGACGACGAAGGGTGATCGCGGGTGAAACGGATGTTCATGCCCTGATGGATGGTCGATTCGCAAGCGAACTTCTTGATGCCATCGACCTCGATCTGGCAGAGGCCGCAGCTGCCATCGCCACACATCAAGATATCATTCGGCCGGGCCATGCCGATTTCGAACAACGCCACCGACGTGAGCTGGCCTTCGCGCACGCGCCGGACATCGCCTTGGATCTGAATCTCGACCCGGGTCCCGCGCTCCTGGTAGAACTCCGAACTGTCCTGAACCGCGCCGACGTTTTCGAGTGGAAGGATTCCGCGCGCCTCCCAAACCAGGTGCGAGGGCACCTCGACCTTGAAGAGCGGAACCGATCCGTCCAAAAACAAATCGACGATTCGGCTCTGGGCCAACACCTCGCCCCGACGCGAGAGCAGGCTCACTCGGTCGCCTTTTTTCGGAAGGGGCTTTTCGGTGATCGGAAAAATGAGATGGGTGAAGCTCGAAGCGGCATCGCCCTCGATCATGACCGGGACCTGGCTCGGGCAGGCCTGCAGGCAGAACCCGCAACCGGTGCAGGCATCTTCGATGAGGAAGGTTTTTTTCTCACGATCGATGCGGATCGCTTCGGCGGGGCAGGATTTTTCGCACGCGCGACAACCGATCGCCTCCACGCACTCGATCGAGGCCTTGATCTTGCCGGCTTCGAGGCGCTTCGGCACACCCTCGTGCGCATGAAGAACCGCCTTGCTGGTGGCACTCAACCACTTGCCCTCGTAGCTCCAGCGGAACCGCCGGGCCGGGAGCGACTCGAGCTCCTTCAATTTTTGCTTGCTCGTCCAGAGTTGTCTTTCCCATCTGGATTTGAATTCCGCCGAAGGGTCTGCAAGACCCCGGATCAAACTGGCCGCCAGGACAACGGCCCGGTGTTCGTCAAGCAACACCTGCTCGACATCCTCTTGCAGCTGGGCGGCTTCGGTGTTTTCCCACTCGACCAATAAACTTCCAGGCGGATACTCACGGTAACCGGAATCCTCGACGAAGGGCCCCACCGAGATCACCCGGGCGGCGTCGATGACCCGCACCCCTTGAGGATCCTGGATCTTGAGGGACCAGGTAAACGGGGACTTTTGCTCGAGACCGACCGGCATTCCGAAGGCGATTTTGCCTCCCAGCCTCTCGAAGCGCCGCAAGTCCACCTCCCACCCCTGGACCTGGTTGTACACCGACTCGAGACACACGACCCGGCTCGACAGGTTCTTTTCGAGCAGCTCGGTGCCGAGACGGAGCGCGCGGTTGCCGGAGCCTAGGATCACGACCACGGATTGCCAATTGAGACTACCCTCGTTCAGCAAACGACGTGCGGTCGATTCGGGGATGAGTCCGGGCGAATACCATCCGGGAAACGGTAGCGGGAATTCGAGCTCAGCGCTGATCTTGACCACCGCTTTGGCCTGAACCCGATGCAGCCGGGATTGGGCGTCTTCGACCATGACGACGGCGCCACCGTTTTCGTTCGGGAGCACACCGCGAACTTTCATGCCGGCACCGCCATACCAACCCACCCGAAGCCCCGCATCGGAACAATGCCGGGAGAGGACTCTCACTCCCTGCGTGGGCCAGAGCCTGAGTCTGGGACCGGCGAGGATCGCCACATCGATTTGTCCGTCACGGAATTTCATCGCTTCATACTCCGTCGATCGCCTTTCTGACCTGGGTCGCAATCCATTGCAAGGGGCCGTCGCAGGCGGGAATGATCAGGTTTCGCACCCCTTCGGCGTCGTATTCGATGGGCGTGGTCTGGTTCCAACGGTAAAAACTCCGCGGGGTCATGTTGCGAACCGTGAAGCGCTCCCAGCCCATGAATTCGTACACGAGGTGTCCGATCTCTGAGAATGAGGACTCTCCCGCCAAGCGGGTCGAAAGCTCGCGTCGCATCACCTTGATGCGACTCCAGCCCTCTGCGGGAGGCATGCCTTCGCCATGCGACCACACACGGAGACTCTCGAGGTGGGCCACAACAAAGGGATTCACCGGATCGCGCGAGAGGAGGTCCCACTCTTCCCATAACTGACGGGTTGCAGACTCGTTGAATCCGCGCAACGCCCGCGGATGGTAGCGTTCAAGCTCATTGCGAAGGCCCCGCTCAAGTCTCGGGGTCCAGAAGTGCAAGACGGCACGATTCACGGAAACACCGGTCGGCTGCCCCTGCTTGCCCTGGAATCGAAAACCCTTGCCATCGGCTCCGAGCGTGTGAACCGAAGTGAGGACGTTCTCACGACCGAGGCGCTCACGCACAAACTCAAGGAGCCCGGTTCGATAGCGGGTGACATCCACATCCCCGAGTTTCGGGCCCATGAATCCGACCCAGCCTTCGAGATCGCGGGATTCGGCGCTGCGAGCGGAAAAACCGGGAAAACGTCGGGCCATGGCGAGGCCTTCGAGCCATTGGGGCTTCCAACCCAAGTCGAGGGCTCGAAGGTATAAACTTTCAAGACGTTCGCGGCTCGGACCCGAGGCGGGTGCCACCCACATCCGACGACGGGCCCGGATCCAGGGCGCGCTCTCCACCTGGTACTCGGCCCCCGGTTTGCCCATGTCTTCTTCTTTGGCGATCTCGATCGCACCCGGAAAGCCCGGAGAGAGATCGCGGTACATCTGTTCGGGCAGGTTATTCGTGAAGCGACGGTTGAGATCGGTATCGGTGGTCTCGAAACTGAGCAAGTCGAGCGGGAGTTCCGAGTTTTCGAGGAAGAAGTCCGAGTCCGGATTCAGGATGGCGACGGTTTCGCCCCGCTGAACGAGTTTTTGCGCCGCCAGGAGCGGTGCAACCCCGGTTCCCACCAGAAGGAAATCCACCGCGAGCTTCATGCTCCAGCGAGGGCCCCCATCACCCGTCGGAGAGCGGCCTGTTGCTGGGCCTTCTTGTATTCGGCATGAGCGCTCCGGCCTTTTTCGTTCTCCTGATGACTCACTTCGTCCATGACCTGGATCTCGAAGGGATAGAAGAATCGCGCCACGCGCTGGATGTAGCGCTGATCGACTTTTTCGATCGCGGCAAGGAGGACCGGATCGATGCTCATTCCGCGGGAGACTTGCTTCAGATCCCGGATGTGGTCCGAGAGCGGGTTCTTGATCTTGATCAGTTGCCGGCAGGTGAACTGGATGGCCCGATAGTGTTCGGAACTGAAAGGATTCTCCCCCGGTCTTGGCTTGGGAAGCGGGGTCGATTCGAGTATTTCACGCAATTCAATCTCTTGAATCTCTCCGTGAAGAAGATGCGGGAGTTCGCGAGCGAGAGCCTGACGAAAAATTTCGGTGTCGATGAGCGTGTTCCGTGAGCGGGATGGCTTGATGTTGGCACCCACCACCACATGGGTTCGCTCGAGGTATTGGATCACACGTATGGCATCGACCCGGTTCTTGGTAATGAAACGGACACCGACCCGGTCAAAAAGCTCCTCGGCCACACTCTCGGGCTTGTGGAGGAGCTTCATGAGAGTGCTGTCGCGGGTTTTTTGCGGTTTGACCTGGAACTCGACGAGATTCACCCGAAGGTGATCATCCGGAGTGCGGCCGAGGTACAATTGCCCCTGCTCGTCGCGATGGAGCTGCCGGTAGAAACGATCGAGAATCTGGGTTTGGATGTCCTTGAAGTAATGGGTCCGCATGTCCCGGTCCACATGCGAAAGCGTGTGCATGATGCGGAGGATGGCACAGGCCCAATGCCGGAGCTCGACCTGCGACTCGGAGCTGGCGAAGAGAAGCAGATCCCGAATCTCGGTCATCTCGAGGATCTTTTTCGGAACCTCGATTCCGAGCCCCTCCGGGTTGGCCGGCTTCAGAAAGTAGGTCCGGATGAATCGAAGCGCCTCTTGGAGCGTACCCTGGAGCTCGGCCCGCTCGATCGGATCGTGGAGATCGTGACCGTAGGCGTGGAGAAACTGGTCCGCCGCCTGCTCGTTCTTGAAGCTTCCCCGAAAGCCCTGTTTGGAATCAAGGAACGAACGGCCGCCCACCAGGACATCGAGAATGCTCTCGCCGATCCTCCATTTGGACTGAAATTGATGGGCTTTCGCCGAGTTGGCCATGGCTGTTTCACGCTACCTTAGGCCCCTAATGGCCTCAATCAAAACTTGTTCGACGCCGGGGCGCCTCTCTGTTAGGAACAAAGAGTGCGAAATCTCAAGGGTTTGATCGTCAGCCTGCTCGCAACGGGGCTCGGAGCGGGATTCTCACCGATGGCCCCCGGCACGGCCGGCACGGTGATCGGCCTGTTGCTGGCTTACGGCATCCGGGACTGGAACGCCGGTTTCCAAGTGCTGGTATTTGCGGTCCTCTTTTTCGGGGGATGGTGGGCCACCCTCGAATGGAGCCGGAACACCCGCCAGTCCGACTCCCAGCGCATTGTGATCGATGAGATCCTCGGCTATTTGATTGCGGTGAGCCTGCTCCCCAAAACCGCTGTGGTGCTCTGGGTGCAATTCGGGCTCTTTCGACTGTTCGACGCCGGCAAGCCACCCCCGATCCGCCAGGTGGACCGCTACGGAAAACGCTTTGAAATCGGCCCTCTGCAGTCGCTGTTCGTGATCCTCGATGACCTCCTGGCCGGAGTGTTCGCCCTCGGGGTCGGCTGGGCCCTTTGGCGGGTGTTTTTGGTTGACATCCCGCATCCTTGAGCTAGACTCCGGCGCACGGAATTCCCGGGGGTATTTATGATTCGGAACGCTTTATTTCTGATTCCCATGCTCGGCTTCGCCGGTCTTGCTCAGGCCTATGAGCTAGACGACGCCCCCGGATACGTCAGCCCGGAGTCCTTTCCAGCAACCCGGCTTGAACGCGCCCGGCTTCCGCTCGACCCTCTGGATCGCGATCGCCGGTTCAAAAAGGTCCTCTCGGCATTGAAGATCCCGGAAGAGGTGGCGCCCCCGGCGGCCTGGTTCCCGAAAACCGAAGAAACCACCCGGCCTGAATTCGATGCGAACCTGCCCTTCCTTGATCCGGATGGAGGGCTCCGCCGCTACCTCGCAGTCGATGAGCAAGGAGTCTCGCTGTTCCGTGAGTTTTTCTCGCACATTCTGCCGCGCGATTATTTCGAGGCGGGAGTGGATTTCCTGAAAGAGGTGCAGGGTCCCAACAGCCAGGACCTGCTCAGCCGCATTGCCACGATTTCCCGACAAGTGAAGAGTCGCTCCGGCCCGCCCCTCAAAGGCCTCAAGGTGCTGATCGATCCGGGCCACATGGGCACCACGGATTGGGATGAGAAAACCGGGAAGTTCGTGAGCATCAAGGGCAAACGCGTGAGCGAAGGGCAACTCAATCTGTGGACCTCGCTTCTCGTGGCGAAAGAGCTCGAATCCCTCGGGGCAACGGTGATGCTGACCCGCTCTGATGCGCGCGCCGTGGCCGAACCGGGGCCCGAAGGATTTGATCCGACGCCCTACCTGAACCAGTATTTCTACAACAGCCTCGACGCCTGGATGGCCCCGCTCTTGACCGGGAGCGAATCCGAAATGATCGAGCGGGTGTTGAACGCTCCTGAAACCAAGAAGGCCTTTTCGCAGGTCCAGCGCGGACAGTATTTCATCACGGGAGCGGATCTCGAGGCCCGGGCGAGAATGGTGGACCAGTTCCAGCCGGACATCACGATCGATGTGCACTACGACGCCTTCAAGTCGGACCAGCTCCAGAATCGGGACAACACCATTGAAGCCTTTGTTCCGGGTGGATTCCGGATCACCGAGACCGGATCACGCTCGGTCCGGGCCATGATGTTCAACCACCTCATGGAAACCCGCCGATTCAACGCATCGGTGGAGCTTGCAGACCGTGTGATTGGCGGAATGAGCGCGAGCCTCGGACTCAAGCGCCTGAACATCCAGGAGTTCATCACCTCGGTGAAAGTAAAGGACGGCGTCTATGCCCGGAACCTTTACATCAACCGCCGCAATCTCACTTCGCTCATGATCTACCTCGAGTGCTTGCACTACGACCACACCACGGAGTTCCCGCGTCTGACCAAACTCGATGCGCGCGCTCAATACCGGGGCCTTGCCTTTTCCTACCCGGCACGGATCAATGATGTGGTGTACGGGATCCGCGAGGGACTGCTTTCTTATTTCGAGAACCTCTCCGAAGAAACATACCTGGGTAATTAGGTCGGGCAATGAAATTGACACTTATTTCTTTACAATTCCAAGGGGAAAGGGCTAACTCTAGATTCATGGGGATCCGGGGAACACTTCTGATTGCGTCGACTCTGTTTGGTTTTTGTTCGGTAGCAGAGCCTATTTTCCCTGTTCCGACCCCGGGTCCGCAAAATGCCTGGAGCCAGGTTCCCGGCCCGGCTACCGGTACCCCGACCTCGATCGGATTCTACTCGGCCGGATGCATTCGCGGAGCGAAGCAGCTCGCCTCCGAGGGGACCGGATACCAGTCGATGCGAATTTCGCGCAACCGGCAGTACGGTCATCCGACCCTGATCGACTTCATCACGGAATTGGCAAAGAGAGCCGACGCTCTCGGATCCGCCCTTCTGATCAGCGACCTCGGACAAGCCCGTGGGGGACCGATGCCTTACGGTCACAACAGCCACCAGGTCGGACTGGATGCCGACATCTGGTTCTGGACCCACCCGGAGCAACGCTCGCGGAGCTTATCCCTCGAAGAACGTGACAACCTGCCGATGATCAGCATGCTGAATGCCAACGGCATCGTGGATCCGAAACGCTTGGGACAGGAACAGATTCTCAAGTTGAAGCTGGCCTCCCTCAGTCCGGAAGTCGAGCGGATCTTCGTGAATCCGGCCATCAAAACCTACCTGTGTTCGGTTCTCGACGACTCCGAACTCTCTTGGCTGAACAAGCTCCGCCCTTGGCCCGGACACCACGAGCACTTTCATGTGCGCCTCCGCTGCCCCGAGGGATCTTCCGCATGCATTCCACAAGAAGCCCCGCCCCCGGGCGACGGTTGCAACGAGCTCTTGCCTCCGCGCCGGAAACTTCTCGTAAAATCCGAGGAGAATGCCTGGCTCGAGCGCTTCAGCGAGAACACATTCCCAGCCGCCTGCACTCAACTCTTGAAAGAATGAACCAGGCACGAAAATTGTAAAACCCGTACCCATAACCACACGAAGAAGGAGCAGCAAATGGAAGTCAGCAAGATGAACGATGCAAACAAAGGGAAGGCGATTGACCTCGCCATCCAAACCATCGAGAAGCAATTCGGAAAAGGTTCGATCATGCGCCTCGGGAACGAGGAAACCCTGATCAACTCCGACACCCCGGTCTGTCCGACCGGCTCCCTGGGCCTCGACCTGGCCCTTGGAATCGGTGGCTACGCCCGTGGCCGGATCATCGAA
>CANHQK010000074.1 GCA_947462765.1 Bdellovibrionales bacterium | reverse complement strand
ATTGCCGGCACTGGCGGCGATCACCCCGCGTTTTTTCTCGTCTTCGGTCAATTTCGAGATCCGGTAGGTCGCGCCACGGATCTTGAAGGATCCGACGGGCTGGAGCGTCTCAAGCTTGAGAAACACCTCACAACCGTACAAGCGCGAGAGGGTCTCGTTCCGGATCAGGGGTGAAGGTGCCAGGATCGGAGAGAGCGTCTCTTGGGCGGCTTCGATGTCTTTCAGAGTGATCTTCATCGCATTCTCACTTTTTCATGGCGACTTTATTGAGCCCGGGATCGAGCCATTCGTATAAATCAGCCGTACGCTCGGATGCTTCCGGAGAGGCGTACCGGATCCAGGCAAAACACTTGCGGCCGAACATCTCGCGGCACTCCGGATCCTTGAAGGCGGGAGACCAAGTGCCGGTATTGATCACCTCGACCTGATCGACCGAGGTGTGAAGCTCCCGGTGGGTGTGACCGAAAATGACCCTTTGGGTCTTGGTGATCCTGGCCACCAAGGGGGCGTTCCGGAAGAGCTCTTCCATGGTTTCGACAATCACGCTCTTGATCTTGGTCGAGTAGTAAACCAAGCCCGGAAAAAACAAAAAGAAAGTCAGCAACCACCACCCGAACGACACCGGCACCATCAGATTCAGCACGGCATAGACCTGAAAACTCATGAAGGAAATGAACATCAGGATCAGCAACCGATCAAGCCAGAGCTCCTGGGCGATCTTGAGTGGATTGAAGATCGCCGAGTGGACGCGGAGCTCATTCAGGGTCCGGATCATCTCGGGCGAAGCATTGGCTTTTTCTGCGATACCATTCACGCGTTGCTCGACGTAAAGCGGATCCCGCATGGCCGGCAGCAGGCCATCGGCCACGGCCACCCAGAACGCCACCACCGCACTCCAGGCCCAGGTGAGGGGTAACAGGGGCTGGACCCGGATGGCGTACTTGTAAAAAAAGCGGAAGTACTCCGGCAAGGTCATGATGAAGGTGCTCTCGACATGCGGATTGAAGAGCCCCATGCCGTTCGTCATGTAGCGCCCGGCGATGTTCCCGAAGGGCAGGCGCACCTCGACCCGTTTGCCGATCTTGATAAAGGGGTGAATGGGCGAATTGGCCACGCAGTAGTCGTCGTACTGGTTACCGTGCTCGATCGCAGTATCGCCGTTTGAGACATAAATGAATTCACAGAAGCGGACGCGCGCCTCTTCTTCCTCGCTCAGACGGAGGCACTTCAGGATCTCTTTCTGAACGAGGGGCCAGTGTAGCTCGATGTCGTGATTGCCGATCACGAACACCAGGGAGTTGCCCTTCTGGATGAAGTCCCGGATCGCATCGAAGAACACAGGGTGATCTCCGAGGATGACTTCCATCTTGAATCGGCTCTTCTCTTCTTCCGGAAACAGGCCTCGTTTTTTCTCGATCCACGACACATTGAAGGACGTGTGCAGGGGCAATCGCATCACCGAGTCGAAGTCGAAGATGTCGCCATTCAAGATGAGCTCGATCGGATCGCCCTTGGCCTCGGACTCGATGAATCGCAGCAGGCGCTTGAAGCTCTGATCGATAAAAAACTTAGGCCGCTTGAAGCGCTTCCAGAGCGAACGTCCCGGCTGACCGAGCTCGGCATCGGCCAGATGGATATCGCTTAAAACCACGGTGTGCAAGCGACTCGACATGCTTCAATTTTAACACAAGACCCATGTAAAAACTCAATGAGTTTCGGCAAGTCCACGAGCCAAACGCTCGGCCAGGCGGGTGATCGACCCTGCTCCAAGAGTCAAGATCAAGTCATCTGCTTGACGATTCCGAAGCACCCACTCCTCGGCGGCCTCGAGGGTCTCGACCTCGTGGATCTCGATCCCGAACCCGAGCGTGGCCCGAATGGCCCGAACGAGGGACGAAGTGCTGACTCCCTCGATCGGCTCCTCACTGGCAGCATAAATCGGAAGCATCAGGAGCACATCGGTATCGCGGAAGCAGGTCAAGAACTCTTCCCAGCAGAGTTGGGTCCGGGTGTAGCGGTGAGGCTGGAATACCGTCACAATTCTGCCTGCCCCGGCCTGGCGGGCGGTTTCGAGCACCGCCCGGATCTCGGTCGGGTGATGGCCATAATCATCGACGACCCGGATTTTGGTGGTGGGAGATTCATAGCGCAGATCGAAGCGCCGACGCACATGACGGAATCCCTGCAGAGCCTCTTTTGCGGCAAAAAACGGGGCGCCGGCAGAAAGCGTCACACCCACCGCTCCGGTGGCATTCAAAACATTATGGCGGCCGAGAACGGCGAGGGTCACCGGGCCCAAAGGCGCATGGGCCTCTGCCCGATCCGGGCGAAGCCACAGCTCGAAGCTCTGCTTGCCACCCGCCACGACCTTGAGGTCTCGGATCTGAAGATCGGCTTCATCGCTAAAACCATAGGTCCGATAGGGCTTGGTCAGGAAGGGGAGGATTTCTTTTATGCCGGCGTCGTCGATACAGAGCCAGCTCATGCCGTAAAAGGGCAATTGCTTGGTGAAGCGAATGAAGGCCTCGTTCAGCTTTTCGCGGGTGCCGTAGTACTCCATGTGGTCGAGGTCCACATTGGTGATCACCGCATGGGTCGCCGGCAAAAGATGGAAGGAACCGTCGCTCTCGTCGGCCTCGACCACGGTGACTGTTCCCTGCCCCATCTTGGCATTACTCCCGATCGCCTCAACTTTACCGCCGACCACCACGGTGGGATCCATGCCGGCAGTGATCAGAATCTGAGCCGCCATCGAAGTGGTGGTCGTCTTGCCATGGGTTCCGGCGACAGCAATACCGGTCTTTCCGCGCATGATTTCAGCGAGCATCTCGGCTCGCGGAATCACAGGGATTCCATGGGCGCGGGCCTCCAGCACCTCAGGATTGTCCGCCTTGACAGCCGAACTGGTGACCACCACGTCAGAGTCGGGTGGCAGGTGCTCACGCGCATGGCCCACGTGCACCGTAGCCCCCATGCGGACGAGGCGTTCGGTGGTTTCTCCCTGGCTCAAATCCGAGCCGCTGACCCGATGCCCTTGCGAAAGAAAAATCTCGGCAATGCCGCTCATTCCGATTCCGCCAATACCGATGAAGTGCATGCGATACACGCGAGACTGGCTCATTTCAACAAATCCTCCACAATCCGGGCGGCAGAATCACTTCGGTAAAAAGACCGAACCCGCTCTTCCATGCTCCGGATACGATCCGGATGTCGCTTCAGATCCAACAAAAACTCGGCAAACTGCCCGCCGGTGAGAGAAGCCTGAGCCACCACTTTTGCAGCATGGGCTTGCTCGAAGATGCGTGCGTTCACTTCTTGGTGATTGTCGGCCGCAGTGGGAAGCGGAATGAACACCGCCGCACGCCCCACCGAGGCGATCTCGCTCATGGAAGAAGAACCCGCGCGGCAGACGACCAGATTGGCTTCGGCATAGCAGGAGCCCATGTCATCGATGAATTTTTCGATGCGAGCACTGACACCGGCGCGCTCGTAACCGGCCTTGACCCGCTCGTAATCCTTGACCCCGGTCTGGTGGATGATGCGGACATTTTCGCTCTTCAGGTGAGGCAAGCTGTCGAGCACCATGGTGTTGATGCCGATCGCTCCCTGACTGCCCCCGAACACAAACAGCGTGAAGGGCTCAGAAGGCGCCGGAGGAAGGAGCTTCAGCGAGGAGCGAATCGGATTTCCCGTCACCACGATTTTTCCGGCCGGAAAGTTGCGTCCGCCAGCCTCGAAGGCGCAGAACACGCGGTGAACCCATTTTCCGAGCACACGGTTGGTGAACCCGGCCACCGAGTTTTGCTCGATGATGGCGGTTTTCGTTCCCAGGAATGGGGCCAGAAGACGCGCCAACAGCACGACCGGACCCGAGGCATAGCCCCCGACCCCGATCACGGCATGCGGACGGTAACGAAGCAGAATGAAAAACGCCCGAATGAAACTCAGGGGCAATTGCAGCGCCGTTTGGAGGCGGGTTTTGAGGCTCACGCGGTTGAGAGCGCCGATTTTAAGCAACTCAAGCCGGTAGCCGTGTTTGGGCACGAGCCGCGCCTCGAGGCCTTGTTCAGCGCCGACAAACAGGACCTCGGGCTCGAAGGTTCCGAGCTCGCCGAGCTTCCGCTTCCATTCGTCGGCAATCGCCACACCGGCCAAAATGTGTCCGCCGGTTCCACCACCGGCCACCAAAAGACGTTTATTCGGCTTCATAGAAGCTCCCACGATTGGCTTTCGAGATGCTGTAGAGGATTCCGATCGCCAAGAGGTTCAGGGTCAGCGCCGAGCCCCCGTAGCTGATGAAGGGCAAAGTGAGCCCCTTGGTGGGTAAGAGCCCCATGCCGACGCCCATGTTGATGAAGGCCTGCAAGCCGAGCAGAAGCGAGATGCCACAGCCCAGGTAGAATCCGAATCGATCTTGCCGTTCATTGAGTGCAATCCACGAGATCTTGAGCCCACGGTAAATAAAGAGCACATAAGCGGTGATCACGCCCACGACTCCGACAAACCCGAGCTCTTCGCCGATGACCGAAAAAATAAAATCATTGTGCGCTTCGGGCAAAAAGAAGAGCTTTTCTTTGCCGTTGCCGAGTCCCTGTCCGAAGAGGCTCCCGTTGTGAAGGCCGAGCATGGACTGGATCACCTGGAAGCCCTTGCCGGCGGGATCGCGCCAGGGGTCGAGGAAGGTCATCACCCGTGCCAAGCGGTAGGGAGAGGTGGCGATCAACAGCGCGCCGAGGGCACCGGCCCCGAAGGCTCCGCCGAACAGAAACAAAGGCCGAACTCCTGAGAGGTACATGAGGACAAAGGTCGTTCCAACCAAGAGCGCTACCGAACCGAAATCCGGCTGAAGGAGCAAGAGCGCCATCATCGGGAGCAGGAGCGCCACGGGAGCGATGATGCCCTTTCTGAAATCGTGCAATTCACGCTGGTGCCGAACCAACTGGCGCGCCACGAACATCACGCCCACCAACTTGGCGAGCTCGGCGGGCTGAAACCGAAAGAGCCCGAGGTTGATCCACCGCTGGGCGCCCCCCACCCGAGAGCCCACTCCAGGAATCATCACGGCGACCAACATGGCCAGGACCGTAAACACCGCAAGCGGCGCCCACTGGTACCAACGCTGATGCGGAATCCGGGATGCCATGAACAAGGCACCAAAGCCCATCACTGCATAGAGGAGCTGCTTTTTGATGAAGGTAAAGCCATCGCCCGTGCGCTCTTCGGCAAAAATGAACGAGGAAGAGTACACCATCAGGAGCCCGAAGAGCACCATGGCCACGACGAGGATCAGGAGCGCGACGTCTCCTGCCGGTTGCCGCGAGAACAACTTCTTAAAGCTGGGTGACCAGTTTCTTGAAATATTCCCCCCGCTCTTCGAAGTCGCGGAACATGTCCTGACTCGAGCAGCCCGGCGACAAGAGGATCACGTCGCCATTGCGTGATTTCTGGAACGACATCAGGACCGCTTCTTCGAAGGTACCCACCAAGTAGGTCTCGGCATAGTCCCCAAGTGCACGATTCAGTTTTTCTTTGGCCTCACCCACCAGGATCAGAAGCTTCACTTTCTGCTTCACGATCGGTGCAAGCGGTACGAAGTCCATGTTCTTGTCCTTGCCTCCGGCAATCAAGATAATGGGCGAGCGCTTGAATGCCTGGAGCGAGGCCTGGACGCTTTGAATGTTCGTGGCCTTCGAGTCGTTGAAGAAGTACACACCGTCTTTTTTACGGATGTACTCGAGGCGGTGCGGGAGCCCCTTGAATCCATTGATACAGGCCTGGATGCCTTGCTGGCTCACACCCATGATCCGCGCAGCACAGATCGAGGCCATGAGGTTCTGCTTGTTGTGATCGCCGAATAGCTTGAACTGTTCGAGCGGGTAGATTTCCTCGCGCCCGGTGACCTTGGTCACGACAGCATTTTTGGAGGCGTCGTAGTAGGCACCGAAGAATTTCTCGGCGAACTCTCCGCCGACCTCCATCGGGTTCTTGAGGGTGAACCACACCACCTTGCCCTGGTTCTCGTCGGCAAAAGTTTTCAACACTGCATCGTCGTAATTGAGCACGACCCAGGAGTTGCGGTCACAAACCTTGAGGAGGCGCTTCTTGGCCGCAATGTAGGCGTCCATGGTGCCGTATCGATCGAGGTGGTCCTGATCGATGTTGGTGAAGATGGCCACGGCCGGAACCATGCGCTCAGTGAGCTCGAGCTGATAGCTCGACAGCTCGCACACGGCCACCTGGCCGGTCTGGCCTGCGGTGATGTATTCAATGAGAGGCGTTCCGAGGTTTCCGCCCACAAAGGCGCCTTTTTGATCGGATTTGAACATTTCACCGACCAGGGTCGTGACAGTCGACTTGCCGTTAGTGCCCGTGATGCCAATCAGAGGCTGCTCGAGTTCGCCCACCGCGAGCTCAATTTCAGAGGTAACGGGAATGCCCTTCAGCTTGGCTTGTTGCAAAAGCTGATGATTCAGCACGTTCACGCCCGGGCTGACCAGGATCAGCTCGGCCCCGAAGAAGGATTTTTCGGTGTGGCCACCGAATTCGAACTCGACCTTGAGGTCTCCGAGCTCCTTCAGGCTGTCGGCCAGCTCGGTGCGTTGCTTGGAGTCGGTGATCATCACCCGTGCGCCCTGTTTGACCAGGAATTTGGCCGAGGCCACCCCGGAGGTGCCACAGCCGACGATCAGTACTTTTTTACCTTTGAATTTACTCATGTGTGTCTTCCTCTAAAAAATCAGCGGAGTTTGAGGGTCGCCAAGGTGGCGAGCGCCAGAATGATCGAAATGATCCAGAACCGGACGATGACCTTCGGCTCGGCCCAGCCCTTGAGCTCATAGTGGTGGTGCAAGGGCGCCATCTTAAAGATGCGCTTGCCGGTGAGCTTGAAGGACGCGACTTGCATCATGACCGACACCGCCTCGAGGACAAAGATCCCGCCACACAGAACGAGCAAAAGCTCGTTCTTGGTGATCACGGCTGCGATGCCGAGCGCTCCACCCAGAGCCAAGGCCCCGACATCGCCCATGAACACCTCGGCCGGGTAGGCATTGAACCACAAAAATCCCAGACAAGCGGCACCGATGCTGGCCAAGAAAATGGCAAGCTCTCCGCCCCCTTGCACGAAAGGAATCTGCAAGTAGTCGGCGATCAAAAAGTTGCCCGCACAGTAAGCCAAAATCGAGAAAGTGAGCGAGGTGGTGATGGTCGGGCCGACAGCGAGGCCATCGAGACCGTCTGTGAGATTGACCGCATTCGACGAGCCCACAATAACCAGGGTCGAGAAGGGTACGAAGAATACGCCAAGATCGAGAGCCAGGTCTTTGAAGAACGGAAACTTGAGCACAGCGGGAGAATCACGCAGCACATAGAGCGCAATCGAGGCCGCGAGCGCCACGATGGTCTGGCTCACGAGCTTTTGGCGGGCGGAAAGGCCCTTCGAGTTCTTTTGGACGACTTTTTTGTAATCGTCGATCCAGCCAATCAGGCCTGTACCGAGCATCACGAGGAGCGCAATCCACACGTAGTGATTCTTGAGATCGGCCCAGAGCAAAGTCGAGATCGAGATCGCAGAAAGAAT
>CANHQK010000073.1 GCA_947462765.1 Bdellovibrionales bacterium | reverse complement strand
CAACAGAAAACAAACTGGCAGCCTCCCGGTGTGGTGGAATATCACTTGCGAACACTGGAGCTCCCGAAAGTGCCGCCTCGACCGGAGGTCGACCGAAGCCTTCGTACAATGAAGGGAAAAAGAATGCTTTGCACGAATGATAAAGCACCCTAAGCTCATCTGGACTCACTCCCCCGATCAGTTTTAAATCAGAGTGCGCATTTAGAAACTCACCTGGCCTAACCGTGATCACGAGAGGCAAAGAGGCCCCTTCGGCCTGTCTGCAATATTCCGCATGGGCCGAGATCAACATTTGCAAGTTCTTATGGGGTTTGGGGTTGCTCACGGATAAGAAGAACCCTTTAGCACTCAGGCCAAATCGAGTAAGAACCCGGTCGGTAAGCTCCTGACTTGGCTTCTCGGGTGCCGAGATCGGATTGTAGAACACCTCAACCTTTGATTCCGGCAATTCTGCCCATTTCAAAATTTCAGAACGGATGAATCGGGAAACCGTAAAAACGGATACCGCACGTTTGATCGAGTGCCGCAAAAGGATCTGGTAATAGAGCTTCTGGGCGATGGTTCCAAAATGAACATGATTCAAATCATGAACGGCCTGAACAAATGGGCAAGGAAGCGCGGGGTAGCTTGCAAAAGTCGGGTTAAAAAAGAGATCAGCCCCGCATTCTCGAAGAATGCGCGGAATTGAGATCCAAGATTGCGGATGATAACAAGACACATCGAGTTCGATCGTCGAAAAGCGCCGCACGGGTGAATCGATCGGGCACTCGGGCCGGATCACAAAAAGGAGCCGGACCTCATTCCAAGTCGAGGCCCCGACCAGACTCAATAGTCTTTTCCAAAACAGAGACTCTTGCCCGAATTGGTCGACGAGCTCTTCGAGGTACTTCGCAATTCCATGCCCCACCGGGCCAATCATGCGGGCATCAATGACCAGAGTCTTCAAGCTACATCCTCAAAACAAATCCAACCCATTGCGAATCCGCTGTAGCCTGCGTTTGATCCTCTCAGGCCAGGTGAAGTACCCGGGTCGGAGATCATCCGGGTCAAATCCCCACTTTTCCATAAAGAGCTTCCGGCCTTCGAGCTCATGTGAAGACGGAATCAGGTGCGAGTGCCCACGGGTACCTTTCACGGCATGCCAGATGAAGCAATCGCCGACCATGAAGAACTTGAGTCCGGCGCGATCGAACCTGACACGCAAATCGATTTCCTCGAAGCTGACAAAGTAACGTTCATCAAAGACCCCCACCTTCTCGAAAGCCGAGCGGCGGAAAAACATCATCATGGGAACCCAGAACCGGCGGTGCTTGCCTCGGTTCCAACGCGCAAAGCGCAGCGACCGCTTGAGGAGCTTCTTCTCGTTGAACTCTTTTTCGTAGTAGTGCGGCCCCACCATTCCAGCGTCTAGCTTTTCGATCGCACCCGCCAGTGCGGTGTCCCATCCCGGCATGTGCCAGGTGTCGTTGTTGAGGATGGTGATATACTCGCCCGTAGCGATTTGGATTCCCTGATTGCAGGCCCGACCGAAGCCCCGGTTCTCTTCGTTCCGGATCACGGTGAACTTCCAACCCCGCTTTTCAAACTCGGGGGCGAAGCGATTCAGCACCTCGGGGGTGGAGTCGGTCGAATAGTTATCGATGATGATCAGATCACGCGCGATTTCGGAATGATTCAGGAGTGAGTTCAGGCAACGCTCGGTCCAGTGCACCTGGTTGAACACCGGGATGACTACAGAGACGGTGCGGACTTTCGAGTCTGTCATAGCCCCTCTACCCTAGCAGAAAGCGCCCTATTTTGCCCGACTAAAACAGACCCTTTCGGGCCCGCCGGCGCATGCGGTTTCGCTTCCAGCGCTCCCAAAAACCCTGGCTCTCGTAAATGGGGTAACGGCCCCACTTTTCTATAAAAAGCAGAAGCCCCTCCTGCTCATAACCACTCGGGAGCAGGTTCGGGGTCCCCCGGGTGCCCATCGAATGGTGCCAGATGTAACACTGACTGGTTTGACCGTAGCGGATGCCCAAGATCCGCATGCGCTGAAGCAAGTCTCCGTCTTCGTAGGTCACGAAGAAGCGCTCATCAAAGAGTCCGCCATGATCAAAGCGAAGGCGCTCGACCGCACTCCGGGTGAAGAACATGAGCATGGCTACGAAGTGCTCACGGAATCGATTCGGGTTACGCTCCAGAAACTCTCGTGCACGGGCATCGGGGTTCTCCACCCAAGGGCGCTTATCAAAAAACGGGCCGACCTCATCGAGCCCACGGGTCTTGATCTTGTTAATCAGAGCTTGGTCCCAGCCCTCCATGAGCCAGGTATCGTTGTTCACGATCGCCACATAGGCGCCCGTCGAAATGCGAATCCCCTGGTTGCAGGCCCGACCGAAGCCGGCGTTTTGCTCGTTCCGGATGACGCGAAAGCGAATTCCCTGTGCCTCGAAGCGAGTGACCCAATTGAGAAGGACCTCAGGGGTTGAATCGCTAGAAGCATTGTCGACCACCGTCAATTCCGACAAGGCCCTTGAGTTGCGAAGCAGGGAATCGAGACACCGAGTCGTGAGTTCGGCCTTGTTGAACACGGGGATGACGACGGAAACCATAGGGTCTAAATTACTACGATTTTCTCGCTAAGGGTTCATTTTTCAACCCATGTCCAAACAGTCCGAATCACGGACGGGAGTCCGAGGCATCTCGCCGAAACCTGAGCGGCAAACCCTAAAGCTGCCCCATGCGGATTGAGGAAGGGCATACAAATTGAATGATCCCAACCCTTTGATTTGTAGGAGCAAATAAAACTCTATGAGCATTTTATTGTATTGGGTTATTATATTCACCATAACCCCTTCAGGGGGATCTGGGGTTACCCAATGATCGAGGAAATATCCGGAATCGGTGGGCTGAAAATACAGATTTGGCAGGACGATTTTCAGCATGCACTGGACGGACATCCTGAAGTCACGCTCGATCGGGTAAAAATCGCGCTTCAGTCTCCCCTAGCGGTGATTGAAAGCAAGCACAGTAAAAATGCATGTCTGTTTTACACCCTGGAGGGGGTGGACGAGAAAACAAAAGAGAGGACCTACTTTTGCGTAGTAGTTGCGGTTTTAGGGGGCGGCGTTGGAAAGATGGAAACAGCATACGAAACAACCTACATGAAGTCAGGCAAGGTGCTTCACGGCAAGGAAGAATAATCTATGGTGATTAAATACAACCATGACACAGGTCTTATGTATATCCACTATGCGACCGGCATTCCGAACATTCAGGTTCGTACCGGAAATACAGAGATTGCAAAATTTGTCGCTAAAGCAAATCGCGAACAAATCGTCGGATATGAGATCGAAAACACTGAAAACAACTTCGATTTCATCATGAACCGAATCGGACTCAGCCGTAAGCAAAAACTGGCAGTAGTCATGTGTTTCATCCGGGAAAAACAAAAGAAAACCCAAAAAGAATTCTCAACCATCATCAATGTCAGTGAGAGCACCTACAAGAGCATTGAGCGCGCCGAGCACAATATCAATTTCGATACCTTGGATGTCATTTACAACCAATTCAACAAAGAGCCCGCTCTCCATGGCATTTTCTGAAGATAGCTGCGGAATCGGCTTACCATCACGCCAATTATTGAAGTTCCATTTTCCGGACCCGGGTCCGAATTCCAGAGGCTATCGAGCTTAAAATCATTGGCATTTTACAACCCTACCCGGTTGCTGATTTGAAACTCCGGGCCCATGTGAAACCCAAACGGAACAACCCCCTTGAACGCGTGTCCGGTATGCCGTACAGTGGTTGTGGCTCGATCCGATCATTGGAGTCACCGGGAATCCAAACAAGA
Organism: Bdellovibrionales bacterium; assembly: GCA_947462765.1. Taxonomy (GTDB): domain Bacteria; phylum Bdellovibrionota; class UBA1018; order UBA1018; family CAIMNF01; genus CAIMNF01. The sequence goes on along the minus strand of CANHQK010000073.1, from coordinate 3,948 downwards.
ATGGCCAAAAAAAAGACATCCAAAAAGCTAAAAGAATCCTCAAAACCTACGTACAGGGAGTACGTGGCGGATATTTTCCCTGATCTGGCTGACAAAAGGAAGGTCCGTGAAGTCTTGATTGAGGCCCTCACAGAAAACGATCTCGAGACCTTCCAGGACGTATTGATTGCATACCTTCGTACCAGTTCTAAGCTGACGTTGGCCCGCAACATGAAGATGGGGCGTAGCACCCTTTATGACCTCATGGATCCAAACAAGCCCTTTAACCCTACTCTCGAAACCCTGGGGAAAATCTTCCAGGACTTGGCTGCCTGATGGGGTGATCCATTATGGAGTCTACACCTAGGTCAGCCTATGTTGGTTTGGGGTGACGGTCTGGAATTTGTTTAAAAAAGCGGACCCTTTAGTGATACTTCGAGGCCGTCCGCAGTTAGTCCGAATCACGGACGGGAGTCCGAGGAGCCCCGTTGCCCGAAGCAAAAATATGAGCATTTCTTCAATCGCCCGCATCTAACGCCCTCGTCCAAGCCTTGCAATGCCCCCGAGAGTGCCCGAAAGGGCACCTATTAAATATCTAGCTTAAATCTATATATTTAATAGATTACAATGCAGGGGTAACATTCGATTCAGTTTGAATGGGACGAGAAAAAGAACCGCTCAAATCGAAGGAAGCACGGGGTCTGGTTGCGGCTCGCAAAGCCACCCTGAACGAAAGGATGCACTATGAAAAAAGAATATGACTTTTCAAAAATGAAGGGCGAAAAGAATCCGTATGCATCGAGAAAGAAAGCCATAGGCATCAACCTGAGCCATGAAGTCATCGACTACTTCAAATCTTTGGCGATCGAGTGCGGAGTACCTTACCAGACCCTCATCGACCTCTACCTCATGGATTGTGTTCGGAACAAAAAGAAGCTCAAAATGAACTGGGTGGCAAATTGAGCCCCATTGATGTTAATCAATAGCCCCATGCACCCCCAAGACTGGCTTGCCCTGTACCGCTTTCAGAGAAAAAAATTCGGCCCGATTCGGAGTCTGCTTCGAACCTTGCGCAAGGACCTGCGTCGAACCGAGTCGCGCGGGCTATTGAGCCGGCATCTCTCAGCGAACGCGAGGGGGATCGAAATCGGTTGCGGCGAGACCACCATTGCCCCCATCAAAAGAACCATCCTTTCGGACGCCTATCAGGCCCATGCCGGGGCTGCCTCGTTGGCTCATGAGTTCTTTCCAGCCGAGGCGATTCCGCATCCTGACGCCAGCTTTGATTTTTTATTGAGTGAGCATGTGCTCGAGCACCTGCCCGATCCGATCCGCGGGCTCAAGGAATGGATCCGGGTACTCAAGCCTGGTGGCAAGCTCTTTTTGTTTTTACCGCACCCGGAGCGAACCTTCGACCGGAACCGCGCGGTCACCCCCCTCGAGCACCTGATTGCGGACCATGAGGCCGGAGTGAAATCCGATGAGTCAGCCCATTGGGAGGAATGGCTCGAAAAGGTCATTGCTCCGAATCTGGCCCCCCATTACCGGGGGTACACTAAAGAAGAATCCCTGAGCCAGAACCTGATCCACCGCCACGTGTTCACCCCTGCCAGCACCAGCCTGCTTTTAGAGCACCTGGGGCTCCGAGTGCTGGAAAAACACGATCAGGTGCAGGATCGGAACGATAGTTTTGTCCTGGTCGCCGAAAGGGTACAAAAATGAACCATCCGATCTTTGAAATCACCCAGTGTTTCGGCCGAGGCCTGTGCGAGCTCGATGCGAGTGCTGTACCTCGAATTGCTCGAGCGCGCTCGCCCTACCGAAATCCCGCCGAATCCGGAAGTGGCTTCGGGGACTGCTGACCTGAATCTTTATCGGAACCGGTACCTTGCGGTCCTTTTATCACCATGAGAAATCAGCACTCCGCGCCGCACACCCTCTGCCAGATCCCTGCTCCCGGTCGGAGCCGAGATTTGCCCCACCACTCCGAGATACTCCGCACGTGAAAACTCCAGGTCTCCGAACCGCTCTTTCGCCAGCGCCAGTCGATCCTCCGATCCGCTCGATTCGAAATTCGAAGGATGCAAGACCTCTTCGAGGGCGTCTCTCATCTGTTCGAGCATGAACCGAACAAAAGGGGCTGAATCCCCCGCCCGATCACTGGCTTCAAGAGCGGCGTAATAGCCTTTTTGATTCTGCCGGATTGAATCCTCCACCGGCACGAATTCGAAAACGGGATAACTGCGCGCCAAAACCAGATTCTGCCAGAGGCGCCCCATTCGACCATTTCCATCCATAAAGGGATGAATGAACTCGATCTCGTAGTGAATCACGCTTGATAGAATCAGGGGATTCATTTTCGATCGTTTTCCAAACTGAAACAAATCCCGGATCAATCCAGGAACCCGAACCGCAGGGGGTGCCACGTGGCTGACTTTTTCTCCCTTCATGACCCCCACCTGCCCCGACCTGATCTTTCCAGCATCGGGGATGAGCCCTTTCATGAGCACGCCGTGCAATTTCAGGAAGTCTTTTTCTTTCCATGGATGGAGTTTGGGCAAAAGTTCATAGGCAAGCACGGCATTCTGGACTTCGATAATGTCCTTTCGAGGACCGGCCACCCGTTTATTTTCAAGGATCGCGGTCACTTGCTCGAGAGACAAGGTATTCCCTTCGATTGCAAGACTCGACTGAATGGAGCGGATTCGGTTTTCTTTCCGAAGCTTGACCCTGGGCTTGGGCCGCGAGGCTCCATCCCACCTACCGATTTGCTCGGAAACCGTCAGCGCCAGGTTCAAAATCGGCTCATCCAGAGTCAGAGGCGGGGTTTTCGCGTCTTTCATACTCTCAGGATATCACAATAGCATCATTTGATACTATCAAAGATTCGTCAGTGGAACACCCCAGCGAATTGACCCCCCACCCGATTCTCGCTACCCTCTCCCCATGATCCAAAAGTCTCTTTTTGCCCTCCTGGCCCTGTCGTTTCTTCCTTCCTGCGCCACCCTCGGTTCCCGCACGGGCGTGGGCCTCATTTACACCAACCACTTCGAAGGCTCGATGGTGACCGGCAATCAGGCCGGCCGGAAGCGCGGGCGAGCTTGCTCCGAGAACTTTTTGGGCCTCGTCACCCAGGGCGATGCCACGATCTCGGCCGCCATGAAAGACGGAGCGATCTTCCAGGTGAGCTCGGTCGATCATCACTACAAGAGCATTCTGGGCGTGTACGGTAAGCTCTGCACCATCGTGACCGGGAACTGAAATGAGTTCTTCTTCGACTTGGCAGGACATCCACACCCGGACCCCTGAAGTGCTCGCCCAACTGGCCAAGGAGCATTCGCTTCACCCCTCGGCCGTGCAGGACTGCCTCGACCCTGCCCACTATCCCAAGGTCGAAAAATTCGGCGATACGCTGTTTATGATTGTCCGCTACGCCGAGCCCGAGGCCCCGGCCGATGCCGACACGCTTCTTTCTTTGACCCGTAAAATGGCGTTTTTTCGCAAGGAAGGGCTGCTGCTCACCCTGCACCGGGGAGAGGCTCCGTTCCTGAAGAACGTCGAGAACACGCCTGATCTCTCTATACCACAACAAGCCGATCAGCAGCTCTTCCAGATCCTGAAGCTTTGTATTGGGAGCTTCAAGCCTTTGCTCGATTCGATCGAGTACGAGATCGACGGGGTCGAGCGGCAGATCTTCTTGCGTAAACTCGCCCGCGAGGAGATTTTGCGCCTGCACCGGTGTCGCTCACGGCTTTCGGTGGTGAAGCGCCTCATGCTCCACACCACGCTCGTGATCCAGACCTTGTCGCACCTTTTGCCTGAAAGCCATGAATCCGCGGTGCGGGATTTGAAAGAGAACGCCGAGGCCCACTTCCGCATTGCGGATGAACTGGTGGAAGACGCCCAGAATCTGCTCCAATTGCAGCTTTCGCTCGCCTCTCAACGCACCAACGAGGTGATGCGCTTTTT
>CANHQK010000072.1 GCA_947462765.1 Bdellovibrionales bacterium | reverse complement strand
CAAGGGAGAAAATCTGGGGCTGCTCGATCAAGCAGCTCGACTGGCATTCCAAAGGCTTCACCACGCAGAAACTCGATGTTCTGTCGATTTATCACGGATTTTTCACAGACTCGCACCGGGCACTGAACGATGCGGAAGCCTTGTTGCACCTGCTGTCCTTCAAGGATCCGGTCACCTCGAATCCCTATCTCTGTGAACTCCTGGAGGCGGCCCGTAAACCGACTGTGCATGTGAGCGCTACCTATTCGCCTTTCGAATCGAAGGACCACCTGAGAAGAAGGTCCTATCGGTGGGACCCTCAGGGCAAAGTGTGGTGGCGTGAGGTTCAGAAAGAGGAACTCGACGGGGAGATCCGTTGGCTCGAAGAAACAGTCTACTGTGGACCGTTCCGCGGAAAAACCAGGGAGGTGTCCCCTTCCGACCACTTCAAGTCGGAACAAGACACATGATCCGGGGAAACACACGGATCTCGATGGATGTAAACATCGAGTATCTTCTGAGCTTTTTGCAGGATGAATTATCGGACGTTCCGGATTTGAGAATCCATCCCGTCGCGCCGAGCGGCACCCGGAAAAGTCCGGACCTGCCACAGGACTATGACCCGGAGGAGAAACGGGTGCATGTCGAGCGTGGCGTGAGGGTTCGCATCGGGAGCCGGGACTACTTCTTCCCGGTGGACTGGGTCCTCCATCATGAATTCGACAAAATCAGGGCCCAAGCCTCGGAGATACGTGATTTTTCGCAGGTAGCCCGTTACTGAGGGCGCCCCACGGGACCCCTGCGTGGCGGACGCGCACCGCTGGAAGCCGGTTGCGGCCCTTTGATCGCAGGCCTCGGGATCTTGCGTCCAATGGCGGCCTCGACCTTCCGTAGCACGGGCTCATCACGCGGAGTCACCAGGCTGGTGGCCCGTCCGCGACTCTCCGCCCGACCGGTACGACCGATCCGGTGGATGTAATCCTCCGCATCCCGCGGAAAATCGTAATTCACCACGTGGGCAACGGCATCGACGTGAATTCCACGTCCCACCACATCCGTGGCAATGAGGACCCGATAGCGACCGTCCTTGAAATCCTGAAGAGCCTGTTCGCGGACCGCTTGATCGAGATCCGAGTGCAGCTGGGTGACATCCTGGAACCCGCGATTGCGGAGATTCCGCCAGAGGCGATAGGCGTTGTCCTTGGAACGGGCGAAGATGAACATCGTTCCGGGCTCTTCGTCGAGAATCCGCTCGAGTCTGCGCATTTTGGCGCTCTCGTCACAGAAGATGAAGTGTTGATCCACCGTCGTTGCAGCCCGGGAGGGCTGCCCCACCTTGATCCGGAACGGGTCGTAGGTGATGCTGTGCGCGAGCTTCTCCACTGCAGGTGGAAAAGTCGCCGAGAACAGAAGCGTCTGGCGCGTGTTCGGCGTCTCGCGAAGAATCCGGTTCAACTGCTCGGAGAACCCCATATCGAGCATCCGGTCGGCCTCATCGAGCACCAGCATCTCCAGGTACTCGAGCCAGATGTTCCCACGCTCGAGGTGATCGCAAATCCGTCCCGGTGTGGCGACGATGATCTGCGGATACGTTCGCAACGCGACCTCATCATTCTTGAGAGGCGTCCCGCCGATCAGGGAAATGGAATTGACGCCAAGGGGCTTGCCGAACTCTTCGAGAACTTTCTGGGTCTGAAGGGCGATCTCCCGCGTCGGGGCGAGAACCAAGGCGTAAGTCCCGCCCCTCCCGATCACACGTTCCAAAACAGGAAATGCAAAGGCAGCTGTTTTGCCGGTACCGGTCTGGGCTGAGACCACGAGGTCCTGATTGTCCAGGGCGTGGGGAATGGATTGCTCTTGGACCGGGGTCGGCTTGCTGAATCCCGCTTTCAGGATCAGGTCGACGAGCTCATCCCGGAGTCCAAGGGCCTTCCAGGGAGAGGGTTCATTCATAGGTGTATCGATCATCGGCCTTGATCCTACCCCAGATTCGATCGAATGGGAAACCCTCATTCCCCCCGTTTTTGATTGAGAGCATCCCAGACGGGAGATATGTTCGCCCCATGCCATCGCTCCTGATCCTGCTTTTCCTCGGGTTTTTGCCGGTAGAGTCCGCCAGTGCATCCGATCCGCGATTCGAAGATCACAAAATCGAGCCTGTACTTGAAACCTGTGCCCCACTTGATTTCATGAGCACCTCCCTGTCACGGAACCATCAGGAACGGATTTTGGCCCGGAAACCGGATTTAAAAAGAGCCAATTTCGGAGGGAAATACCTCCTCCTGAACCTTCCCCTGATGATGGAAGATCTCTGGCTCATCGTGGATTGCTCGACAGGAAAATTCCTGAACCCGACCCTGGACGGGAAAGCCCGATTCAGGCCTGAAAGCTTGCTTGTGGAGCTGAAAACCAAAGAGGGAACGGAATGGCAAGTGTGGAGAAACGGCGGATGGTCGAGACTCGAGTCTACGGGTTCATCGACTCATGTATCGACGACTCCCTCGCCCGCATCCGGGTTATCCGGCCCCCCCTGCGCGCCTCCGGACTTCCGTTCCTATTTCAAAGCCGATGCGGTTCGGGAGAACCTGCTCGAACTGAACCCTGAGCCGGGCCGGACCAACTACTTCAAGCATTACAGAGTTCTGAAGAACGAGCTCCTGTTCGAGACCCGCTGGTTTCTCCTCGATTGCCGGACTGGAACCTTTGAGAAAGAGGTCCTCACGGCTTCCCGTGCTGAGTTCTCGGCAGAGGGTGAGATTTTAACATTGAGGGATGAGGGTAAATTCCCGCGTCGCCTCAAATGGGCCCGTCAACAGTGGATCGAGACCCCTGATCCGGCACGACCGGATCAAACCGTGCGCAATCCATTGGAGGGCCAAGACGCGCGTAGACTGTACGCTCTGCTTCCGAACCCCGCCCATCACCATCGCTTGGAATTCGAAGACCTGGTTTGTGAACAGGGAGCCTCTGCCGACTCGACGAAGTGCCGGGTCAAGATGACTTCGACGGGAGCCGCCCCCTCCCCTCATGTTTGGACTGCCGGCGAAGCATCATGGATTTATGGACTGGTGCGGGATTTCGGTTCGATGGCCCTGTCGCCTCGCTCCAATGTCCAGACCCTCGAAATCCGGTCGGGATTTTGCACCCAAGACAAATCCCGGTGCGAATTTGAAACAGGCGCGGTTAGACTGAACCCATGAAGAACAGGATACAGGACCTCAGGGACGCACAAGATTTCGGCGAAGAAGGAGGAGTGGTGCCCGTAATCGACGTGGCAGCCACGTCAACCTTCATGAACCCCGCTGACATGGAGCGCACTTTTGCAGGCGAGCTACAGGGTTGTTATCTGTACAGCCGCCATTCCAATACGACCGTGAATGCGTTCAGCCGGAAGTTCGCAGCACTCGAAGGAACGGAAGCCGCTCTCGGGGTCTCAAGCGGTATGGCCGCGATCGCCGCGACCTTGGAGCAGTTGGTTCCGACGGGCGGCCACATTGTGACCTCGAGGACTGTATACGGAGGAACCTACGCGCTCTTCAAGAACATTCTCCCGCGTCGGGGAATCGAAGTCAGTTTTGTGGATGGGGGCGATCTCGATGCCATCGAGCGTGCGATCCGTCCCGAAACGCGCGTGCTGTTCACTGAGACTCTTTCCAATCCTCTGCTACGGATCTCGGATTTGCGGGCCTATTCCGCCATCGCCAAACGTCACGGACTCAAGTTAGTCGTCGATAACACCTTCGCGCCCCTGCTCGTGCACCCTGCCGATCACGGAGCGGATGTGGTCATTCACTCTTGCACCAAGTATGTTTCAGGCTCGGCCGACATGATTGCTGGCGTGATCTGTTCGACGAGTGATTTCATCAAGAGCCTGATCGATGTGAACTCAGGGGTGGTCATGCTCACCGGACCGATCATGGATGCCCGGATTGCACACGAGCTCTATGTCCGCCTCGACCACCTGCCGATCCGGGTCAGAGCCCACTCTGAAATGGCTCTTTTCCTCGCTCAGGGAATGGAGCAGGAGAAAATCCCGGTGATCTATCCGGGACTGCCCTCACATCCCGAGCACCCATTGATGAACACTTTGCTGAATCCGGGTTTCGGACATGGTGGCATGCTCACAGTCGATTGCGGAACCCCGCTGAAAGCGATGGAACTGGCCAATGAACTGCAGAAGGTCCGATTCGGACTGTATGCGGTTTCTCTCGGTTTTTCGAGGACACTCATGAGCTGCCCCTCTGTCAGCACATCGAGCGAGATTCCAGCGAAGGAACAGAAAGAAATGGATCTCACTCCGGGGTTACTCCGCCTGAGCATCGGCTTCACCGGCGACCCGACCCTCATGCTTGGAAGATTTCTCGACTCCTGGAAGAAAGTTTTCAACCGATGACCGCCCTTTGGTCGAACACCTGCCCTGCCTGCCATCAAGGAAAGATCTTCCGTGATCTGGTCAGGATGAATCCGAGTTGCCCCGGCTGCGGGGAGGTCTTCGAAAAAGAATCGGGCTATTTTGTGGGGGCCATGATCGCCTCGTATTTCCTGGGGGTGTTTCTGGCTCTCCCGGTGCTCCTCCTGGCAATCTTCCGCTTCGAGCTGGAGGCAGCCTGGGCGATCGCTCTTTGCATCGGCCAGACCCTATTGATGCAGCCCTTTTTATTCAGGTATTCGAGACTCCTCTGGATCCAGATCGAAGCAAGATTGACGCAGGTCGCTAAAAGCGGATCCGACAGAAAAACATGATTTCATGCACCGGAAATGGTACCCCTCCCACCATGTTGGTGCTTCGAACCGCCCTCATTCCAATCTGGCTTTTGACTCTGTGCTCCTTGAGCCATGCCTCCGAGCGGGCTCCGTGTTTTGACTTTTCCAAGAAAAACACAAAGCTTTTGGCTCCCGCACCCTACTCTTTCCCCGAGATCGGACGAGAGTCCCGCGATCTCGGGACTGATCCTGCGACAGGTCTCGACTGGGCAAAAGTATCAGGAGTGGTGAAGCTGCCGATCGATCAGGTGAACAACAAGCTCCTCGATCAGATGACCACCAGAAACCCGAAAACCACCACCATCAAAACAGAGTCCCTTCCGTCCAATGGCGCCCTCACCAGGACCCGGGTCGCCATCCGGGTGAAGCCCGTATTCTTCATCACTCTCGAATGGGAGGAAGAGTGGGCTCACTCGCTCTTGGAGGGGACTCCGGAAGCCCCTAAAGAAATCCTGATCGCCTACCAGAAAACCAAAGGGACCTCGCATATCCGGCATTTCTGTGGAAACATCCTGCTCAAAAGTCTGGGGCCTTCCACCACAGGAGTGTTCCTCCACGAGCAGATTGATGCGGATCAACGTGATCCGGACGACGTGGCGGATGGCTTGCTCGGAACCCTGAAAACCCTTCGCCAATGAACTTTTTCATCCGATTTCTCATCAAAAAAGCCTGGTTCGTGGTCACCGTGTGTACCTTGCTCGGGCTGATCGGAGGGTATTTTTCGGTTCACCTGTTTTCTAACTTAAGAACCGACCTCGAAGAACTCCTCCCGGCCAAAGCCCGGAGCGTTCTCGATCTGAATGAGGTCAGGACCCGCTTGCTGACCACGAATAATCTGGCTGTACTGGCCCTGTCGAACGATACGAAGGCCTCAAAGCGATTCGTAGATGACCTGGCCCGTGAACTCTCGAATCTTCCCGGAGAAACGATTGCGGGTGTCGAGTACCGAATCGACAAAGAACTCGCCTTCTTCGAAGGAAGGAAGTCCTTGTTCATCGATCGCTCGGACCTGCTCTCCATCCGGAATTTCATCCGTGAAAAAATCGACTACGAATTGAGTCTGTACAACCCGCTCACGATTGTCGAAAACAAGAATATCCGGGAACCCGGGCTCGATTTCGAGGCTCTGAAACGGAAATACGAGTCCAAGACCTCGTCTTATGCACGATTCCCCGACGGTTACTACGCGTCCCCTGATCAGAAGAAGCGGGTCCTCCTGGCCAACCTCCCCGCGAACGCATCCGGCATCACGGCCTCGAAGCAATTGAGAGAGGCCACCGATACCGTCATCGCCAGACTGGATCCGAAAAAATACGCTCCCGACCTCGAGATCCATTTCGGGGGTGGCGTCCAGGATCTGATCGATGAGCACGAAGCACTGATCGAGGATCTGCTATTGTCGACCGTTCTGGTTTGCATCCTCGTTTCCGTGGCCATGCTCATCTACTTCAAGAGTCTGATGGGCACCCTGGCACTACTGCTCTCCCTATTCATCGGCACCTTCTGGACCTTCGGGGTGGGATTCTTCCAGGTCGGTTACCTGAATGCGAATTCCGCTTTCATGGCAAGCATCGTCATCGGTAACGGGATCAACTTCGGGATCATCCTACTGGCCCGATTCATGGAAGAGCGCAGGAAACGGAAAGAAACCCCACGCTGCCTGTACATTGCCGTCCAGAAGACCCTGTCTGCCACGGGAGTTGCGGCACTCGCTGCAGGGCTGGCTTACGGCTCCCTGATGCTGACCAGCTTCCGGGGATTCAGACAATTCGGCGTCATCGGATTCACCGGAATGGCGCTTTGTTGGCTAGCCGCCTACACCTTCTTGCCCTCATTCATGGTCCTCCTTTACCGTGCCGGATTTTTGAGGAAACCCGTGGCCAAGACAGAGCCCGTGATCTCCGGATGGATCACGCGCTTGATTCAGCGGTATCCCAAAGCGATTCTGGGGGTGACCGGGTTTTTCACGCTGGTTTCATTGGTGAGTCTCGTGAGAATCGGTCCGGAGCTGATTGAAACGGATATGAAAAAGCTCCGGAACAAACACAGCGCGATCAACGGGTCGATTTACTGGAGTGCTGTGGTGGATGAAATCTTTCAGCGCTACCTCCTCCCGGTGGTCATCCTTCCGAAAGAAAAAAGCGATGTGAAAAAAATCGCCGATGAGGTCCGGAAGACGAAGGCCGCCGAGGGTGACAAGAGTTTCATCGTCAATGTGAGCACACTCGATGACTTCATTGCGGCGGACCAGCCGGAAAAAATCAGGATTCTGAGGGAAATCGACCAGCTTCTTCCCCGGCAGCTGATCGAAAAGCTTTCTCCCCAAGAAAAGAGGATGACTCGTGAGCTCCTCTCCCCGCAATCCTTCCAATCCTACGGGCTGCAGGACCTTCCCCCGCTGGTCAGGAACAAGTTCCTCGAACGAGACGGAACCATCGGAAAGATCGTCATGATCGAGCCTTCGCTGAGTCCCGAACTCACCAAGAGCGAGAATCTGATCCACTTTGTGAGGTCCATCCGAGATGCCGCCGACAAGGTGGCTCCTGGAACCGCAGTCGCCGGAACCCTTCCGGTCACCTCCGACCTGTTCGAGTCGATCATGAAAGACGGACCTTCCGCCACTCTCTTCGCGTTCCTGGCCGTATTCCTTCTGATCGTGGTCCTCTTCCGGGACATCCCCACCGTAGCCCAGTGTTCCTTTGCGCTCCTCCTTGGAGTCCTCCTGATGTTCGGATACATCCTGATCTTCAGGGAGAAGATCAATTTCCTGAACTTCATCGCCCTGCCGATCACCTTCGGAATCGGGGTCGATTACGGAGTGAACATCTTCCAGAGATACCGTCTTGAAAAAAGCAAAGGCATTCTACCGGTACTGAAGCACACCGGGGGCGCAGTCATGCTCGCAAGCTTCACCACGGTCACCGGATATGGCTCCCTGCTCATTGCCAGCAATCAGGCCTTCGTCAGCTTCGGGAAGCTCGCCGTACTCGGCGAGTTCACCTGTGTTTTCGCGGCCGTAGTGGCATTACCCGCACTGATCTCGCTCTATCAGCCGCTCACTCCGAAACCAGAGTGACGCCTTCTGAAGCAGGCAAGCGAGGCATCTTCTGTTCCGAAAACTTTCCAGTCAGTGAACTCAAGAAGGCCACGATGTCCGAAACCTCCTCGCTCTTCAGTTCCTTGTTGAGCTGGGTCTTGGCCATCACGCGGACTGCCTCGGGAAGGTTGGGAACCTTGCCGTTGTGCATGTAGGGAGCGGTCAAGGCGATATTCCTCCAGGTTGGTACCCGGAAAAAGTGCTT
>CANHQK010000071.1 GCA_947462765.1 Bdellovibrionales bacterium | reverse complement strand
GTGCTCGCTTACACCGACCCATCCCAAAAACACCGCGGAATGAGCGGATTCCTGGTTCCTCGCGATACTCCGGGCATCACGGTCGGCCGTAAAGAAGACAACCTCGGCCAGCGTGCCTCCGATACTCGCGGACTCACCTTCGAAGATGTGAAGATTCCTGCCAAGTACCGTTTGGGCAATGAGGGCGATGGATTCAAGATTGCGATGAGCGCCTTCGACCACACCCGTCCCGTGGTGGCCGCAGGTGCGGTCGGGCTCGCCCGCCGTGCGATGGATGAGTCGATCAACTACGCCTCGACCCGCAAGACCTTCGGGACTCCGATTGCGAGCTACCAGGCCATCAGCTTCATGATTGCCGACATGGCTAAAGACATCGAAGCCGCTCGTTACCTGGTGTGGCGCGCCGGTTGGGAAATCGACCAGGGTCGCCGGAACACCAAGTTTGCCGCCTTCGCCAAGGCGTATGCGGCCGATATGGCCATGAAGGTGGCCACCGATGCGGTCCAAGTATTCGGCGGTTACGGCTACTCCAAAGAGTATCCGGTCGAGAAGCTCATGCGCGATGCCAAGATCTACCAGATCTACGAAGGTACCTCGCAAATCCAGCGTCTCATCATTGCCAAAGAGATCTTCGACCGGAAGTGATCGCTTGTTCACCAAGCGGTCCCACTTCATTTGGGTTTGGGTCCTGATCTACATTCCGTTGGTCTGGGTGTGCTCATGGTTCATGAGCTCGACCCTTTACCAATGGGACATGCTGGGCCACTACCAAGCCTCGCTCCAGTTCAGTAAGGAACTTTGGCCCTCATTCGTCGGATGGAACTCGAATCACTTTGGAGGGTTTCCCCAAGGTTATTTCTATCCGTCTTTATTCCACTGGCTGATCGGCCTGACCCAAAAAATCGTCGAGCCGGAGTTGGCGTTCAAGCTCTGGGTGGTGGTTTCCACGCTGTTGTTGCCCTGGAGTGTGGACCGGGTCGGACGCACGCTGTTTGGTGAGTCCCGGGTCAAGCGGGCCGGGTTACTGATCTGTTTCATGTTTTTGTACTTCCTTCCCAAGGGGCCCGCCGGTGGCGATTTGTACTCGACCTTCCGGATCGGGCTCGTCAATCAGAATTGGGCCCTGATTCCCTTCTTTCTGTTCCTGTCCGAGTACTGGAAGCCAGGCTCCACGATCTCTGTGTGGCTCCGGGCTGGGTTCTTCCTTGGGGTCACTTTGCTTTCGCACGCGATTGTCGGGTTCGTCGGCTTGCTGATGCTTGCGGTGCGCTTCGACTGGAAGAAGACCTGGACGGTCACCGGGCTCGCTTTTTTAGTGTCCTCGGCCTGGAGTGTGCCTTTTTTGATGTACCGCGAATTCGCGAGCGGGCTCGGCATCCGCTTTCTTGCCGGCCTCAACTTCATCGCGGATGAAGACATCGCTTTACCGGTGTTTGCGATCGGAGTCGGGTTGCTCGTGAGTGTGATCTGGCTCGGCAGGAAGGGCTACTCCACCAAGGACCCCTTGATCCAAGGGGCCGGTGTGCTCACTGTTCTGGTTGTTTTTGTCGAGCTGATTCATCGGTTTGGATGGTTCGATCTTCAGCATCTGGTGGCCATTCATTTTTACCGGATTCAGGGCCTCCTGGCCTTTTTCTGGCTGGCTCCCGCATTCATCCACACCTTGGAATTCAGTTCGGACCGGTGGCGTCGCGGGTTGTGGGTTGCGATGTTGGCAGTGGCGGGTTTTTCGTCCTACCGATGCGCGGGCTCCGACCGGACGGATTTCAATATCGGGTCCGGATTCACGAGTCAGTCGCGCGTGCTGGTGTACCAGGGCATGAACAGTCTTCTGGCCTTGGCAGCCCCGCACCACCTGGCGGATTCCCTGCAGGCCCAGGGAGTCAAAACTGTGAATGGCCTATTTGCCGAATCCTCGAGGCAGTCACGCTACTACCTTGCGACCCTGAACGAGCTGTTCACCAAACCGATGGTCTGGGGGGTCGAGCTGATGCCCTATTCTCCGCGCCTGGCTAAAAAGCACATTCGGGCGCTCGGTGTCGATGGCATTGTTTCGAACGAGCCCTTGAATGCCGGTCACAAAGCCAAGCTTCCAATCCAGGTCTCAGAAGAGGGCGTGAAGCTCGAGGCCCGATTCTCGGGTCAAACCCAGTGGGAGGTGTTCAATGCCTACCTGTTGCGCAACAGTCTGGTCGAGGTCCTTCAGTCTCCACGGTTCATCGAGGAAAAATTCTGGAAAGAATCGGTCTACGACTGGTGGATGGATGAGCAGGAGGAACCGTGGTTGATTCGGGCGCGGCCAACGAATTCCCCTGGTTCTTTGGCTCCCCGTTCAGTCGAGCCGAAGTGGAAAAGGATCAGCAGTGGCGAAATCCTGATCGAGGATCCCTCTCCGGAGCCGCATTGGTTGTTGGTCAAGGAAAGTTACTTTCCGAACTGGAGGGCGTTCGATGCTTCGGGTCAGTCGTTGCCGCTCACCGAAGCGGCCCCGAGCCTGATGGCTGTGCACGGAAACGGGCAGATCCGCTTGATCTTCGAGCTGTCGCTTCTGGAGCGCCTGGCCCAGTTCTGCACCTGGTTCTTGCTGTCGGCATTCGCGGGTTGGGGAATGGTGTCCCTTGTGATGCGGTTACGGCGCTTGATCGGTGTAAAAGCGGTTTCATGGATGGTGTGGCCCGGCATCGCACTCTTGAGTGCAGGGTGTGCGCAAGAGAGCCCACTCAAAAAACTCGACGCCGATCGGTTCGTGAGCGGGAGTTACCACGCTTGCAAGCAAAAGTCCGGAGAGTTCCGGTGTTGGGGCATCAATCACGACGGCCAGCTCGGAACGGGGTCGATTCAATCCGAGCCCTTCGCGGTAAGGATTGGTGAATGGCCCGAAGACGCATTGGGGGGAGCGGCTGGGCTCAGCTTCACCTGTGTGCATGATCAAACCGAGGTTCATTGCTCCGGAAGGTTGGGTGATTTCCGATCCCTTCGACCGGCAAAATTCTACTCCGGACCCCATCGTATTTCTGGCCTGATCGCTCGACATCGCGCCCTGTGCATTCTGTTCGAGGGTGCCCGGGTGCCTCCACAGTGTTTCGGTTTTTTGGGCTTCGAGCCGATCGAGAAGTTGAAGATTCCAGAATCCGCACGTGAACTCTCCCTCGGGGTCGATCGCCTCTGTTACCTCCGGGAACAATCGATTCGATGCCTGTCCTCCACTGGAAAAGAAGAGTGGATTCCGGTTTATGCAAAGGGACGCTTTCAGCTCATCGGTCTATCGGTAGGATCGAATGAAGTGTGTGGACTGCTCGAGTCAGAGAATCGAATGAAGCTTCAGTGCCACCGCGGTCAGGAGCGATTCGAGATGGAGTCGCCCGGAGACCCCTGGAAAAAAGTGGTTTCCGGAGACGGCCACTCTTGTGCGCTCACTCGATCCGGAGAAGTCTGGTGTTGGGGCGACAACTCAAAACTCCAGGCTGACCCAGTGTCACGACAGACCCAGGTGGAGGTCATCGCGACCCCCCGTAAGGTTCCGCGGGTCCGCGGAGTAAAAGACATTTTTGCCGGAGCCCTTCATACTTGTTTGATGATTTCCGGCTATTATTCGTGTTTTGGCGGCCTTGGCAACGGAGTTCGCGGGCTCTGAGGGTTGGCTTCACTGTTGCCAGACTAATTTAGTCAAGTTATTCTGGTCCTATGGGTAAGTGGGTCACACAGGTCTTGGGGAGTGTTTTGTTGGTCGGGTTGGTTTCGGGTTGTTTGCTGAAGCCAACGAGTAAGGCAGGAGCTGGCTCCAAGGGTAGTGTCAATGGCACCAATCCCCCTGTTCTGCTTGATTCTGATCTGATTCTACCGGGAGAGGCGATCCCGGTGTTCTCGAGTCAAGAGGTGGTTCGTGGGGCTGTTGGTATATCGGGTGCGAGTTGGGATTTCGGATACTACGGCCTCTCGGGTGATGGCGAGCACTTGGTGTTTACCACTGAGGAAGCGCTGACGGTCGAGCCCTCTGTGCAGGGTACGGGGCGCGTGTACAAAAAGAACGTTCGCACGGGTGGACTCACCTTGGTCAGCCGCGATATTGATGGAAACAGTCGAGACGTGGTGAACAGTTCGGCCAACTTGTCGCGAAACGGCCGTTATGCCGTCTTCACAGGAACCGCTGCGTTCAATGTGCCTGAAATTGTGGGCTACAGTGGAAGCATGGTTTGGCGTGCAGATTTAGAAACGGGGGAACTGAAACACGTTTCGACCGACGGAGAGACCAGTCCCTACATCTATCCGGAACTCAGCCAGGTCTCAGACGATGGGCGATTTGTGGTGTATCGAAGGGCGGGCTTAATTTACCGCAGAGATATGGCCCAGTCTACGGCCGAAGTGGTTTCAAGGAGTCCCGACCAGAGCCAGATTCTCAGCTCCGAAATGAGTGGAAGCGGTATGGTCTCCATGTCAGGAGACGGACAAAAGGTGGTCTTCATGGTGCCGAACGCGGCTGATTTTGTCTCGGGCGCAAGCGGGAATCGCCAGGTCATTTTTGTGGATCTCGTGACCCAGCAGCGCAAGGTTGTTTCAGCATCGGCTTCCGGCCAGCCGGCTCAGGCGGGATTTCATGGGGGCGAGTTGTTCAAAGCCAAGCTTAGCTCAGATGGATCGAAGGTGTTTTTTGAAGGCTATTCTTCCAATCTCATCCCCGGGTTGGGCTCTGCAGCCGCTCCGCACATCTTCAGAAAAGATGTCAGCACTGGAGAGGTGTTGCTCGTGAGCTCCGACTCATCGGGTGATCCGCTCACGAGTGGTGGAAGTCTCGGGGGCGTGTCGGATGATGGACGGTTCGTTTGCTTATCGACCCAAGAGGATTCGACCCAGCCGGGGGTATCGGGTTTCTTCAGGGTGAAAGTGAAGGATCTGGCAGCCGGAAAGCTGGTGGATATCGAGTACGGTCCGAACGGAGAGAACCTGAATTCCGGCGCGCACCGCTCCCTGTGTTCCCTTTCGGGTGACGGCCGCTTTGCTGTGATCACCGTCCATGAATCAGGCGGGCGCATCCGGACCGTCTACCGGCAAATTCGAAAGTAGCAGGGCTCTATCGCTTCTTGGCGCTGTTCAGTATTTGCTTTATCGATCCTGCTGATTGCCGGATTCACCGCCTGCGGAAAGCTCAACTTCGATCCGCAGCTTCAGGCTCCCTTCAACCCGGGTTCGGTTGGAGGCCTCCGGTTTTGGCTTCGAGCTGATGCGGGCGTGGGGGTATCTGGCATGCAAGTGAATCAATGGGTGGATCAGGTTTCGGGAGTGACATTCACTCCCGTGGGCGGTGCTGCCGGTATTCCTGAACTCCAGCCTCAAAGCGCGACCATGGGTGGAGCGTCGACCGTGAAGTTCGGCCTGTCCGCCTCGGGCGGGCAAACCATGATCGCGAACTACACATCGGGATCGTATTGGTGTGGAGCCAATTATACTGTGGTGGCAATCGTTCGGGGGCAACAAGAGAACTACAATCTGAAGTCGGCCGAATACTTGAGGGTGTTGCATACCGGTGCTGGAACCCCCTATTTTTTCGGCTCTTCCAGATTCAGCTCCTCTGAAACACCCTCCGGATACAAACCCACATTTATTTATTCGCCGCCTTCAACATATCGAGTGGGTGTGGTAAGCAGCCAACAGAATGCCGCATCGGCTCCCATGATTGCCGTGTTTCATGCCCAAGCTTCCGGCCACAACATGAGCTTCAATGGAGTGAGCGGAATACAGAACCTAACTCAAATGGTCTTGAGTCCCGCCTGTGTTGATTCGGGTCTGATGACCATCGGGATCACTATTTCTCCGCCCGGCCCAGGAACCGCTAGCATGGAAATCGCAGAGCTCATGGTCTATGACTGGGATGTCGATGCGGAACAGGAGCTTAAGCTCGGTTGTTATGCTGCCCAGAAATACGGTATTCCGACGTTTGTGGGAAACTGCAACTAACGCCCGAACTCGATTCCCACATGATAAACCGCAGTCGGATCCCAGACCGATCCTTTCCGGTCGTAGTAGGTCATGCCGAGAACGAGTCCTCGGATCGGCGCACTCCGGGCTGAGGCCCCGAGGATCAGGTTCCCGAAAAAGAAGGGACCTGAATTGGTGTACGGTCCCCAGCTTTCGTGTCCGACTCCCGCTTCGGCTGCGATTCCGCGGCTCAGACTCACTCGTCCGCCGAATCCGATCCGCGAGCAGAGCACCCAACGCCGAGGCTCCCCCAATCTGAGCGGGAAGGCAGCCAGATAGCCCACGAGTCCGAGCCGGTTCAGGATACGGATCTGTGGATTCCACGAGAGCTGGCCCGTGTAATCCCAGCCCAGGGTATTGCGCTGAAACAAATAACTGGCTCCGATTCGGAATCTCGAAAAGCGTGTTTCTTGGATCCGCGAGTTGAATTCCGATTCGGGTTCGCCGGCAAAAGGATTCCTCGGATCGAGGCCGTAGGTTTCGGGAGTCATCCGCCTTCCGTCGAGCTCGCGCCCGTAGGCGTTCGGGTCGAAGGTTTGCACCGCAGAAGAAGTCGGAAATGGTGCGCTGGGAGCATTGGCCAACCACTCTCCGCCCTTTACGGGCGCGCCCGACCCTTCGGCGAGCATGTTTTCGTCCCCGGCGACTTCGACCAGCCCTTCGAGCACGCGTGTGTCCGAGTTCACGCCGTCGAAGCTCATCACGAAATCGGTCCCGCGGACTCCCATGACCGCCGCCCGGTTTTTGAACAGGTAATGATGCCTCACGTTTTTCTGGTCACGCTTTTTGATGATCCCGCGGACCGACCCCTTGGTGAGCTCGTTGGTTTCCACGCCTTCGACCTTGGCCTTCACCTCGAAGCGGGTTCCCGGACCGAGCAGGGCACGCGAGCCATCGGGGTAAGTGAGGAGCGCGGAAGCGCTCTCGTCGGTCTCGATGACTTCTCCGACCTCGAGCACCCGGCCCGGTTCCGCGGGTTGGACATAGCCATTCCATCCGATGATTTTCGCTTTTCCCTGCACCAGGGCCGAGAGGACCGGGCGGTCACCGGCCCAGGCTTTTACCTCACTCGGTAGCTGGGGCAGTGACAGGGTGAGTACCAGACCGGCGGCCTTCAAAAAATGACTGAACCCCCTCATGCTCAGCGCCCCTCATCCTCGAGTGCGGCCCGGATCCGCATGTAGCTGTCGTAGCGGGGCAGGTGGGAGTATTGCTCGCGTTTTTCCTGGAGTTCGAACAACTCCGGAAAGTACTGAATCAGATCCTTTGCATCGACCCCGATCAGTCCGAACTCCTTGATGCCGGGAGTGTCGATAAAGCGGGTTCCGCCACCGACCGTGATCAGCTTCGAAACCGTGGTCGTGTGTTTGCCCTTGCCGGTCGCCTTGCTGATTTCACCGACCCGTCCGACCGCTTCGCCGAAAAGTGCGGCCAGGAGGGAGGTCTTTCCGACACCCGAGTGCCCGCAAAACACCGAAGTCTTGCCCTTCAGCATCTCCCGCAGAGTTTCAACTCCCTCGCCGGTCTGGGTCGAAACGGGCACGCAGCGGTAGCCGAGGTCTTCGTAGAGTCGCCAAGGCGCTTCGTCTCCTTGGCGGAGATCCATTTTGTTGATGACCAGAATCGGGCGGATTTGCGCAACGGTCGTGGCGATCAAGAAACGATCCACCAAGCCCGGAGAAAAATCAGGATCATGCAGAGATGTGGTGATCACCACAAAGTCCACATTGGCTGCGAGGGTGTGCATGATCTTGCCTTCGCGACCGGGAGCGCGTCTGATGATGGAATTTTTACGGGGAAGAAGCTCTTCGATCACGCCATCTTTCGAGCCGTAGGCATGAATCTGGACCCGATCACCCGGAGCCACTGGCGAACGTTCGCGCCATTCGGCATCGCGATCCACGATTTGACCGCGACGGTACGGGCAGAGAAGTTTTGCATTCTCGTCCTCGTCGAGGATCACGTTCGCCATCTTCGGAAAAACCTCGCTCACCGTTCCGGTTTTTTTCACGGGCGCCTCGCCAGAAGCGCGATCACATCGACACCGTGATCCCGGTATTCTTTGAAACTGAGGATCTGGAAATCCTTGAACTCGGCCTTGAGTGCCGAGGGTTTCACGAGGAAATCATCCGGAGCAGTGCCGGCAGAGGGCCTGCCGGTATCGGCCTTGACGTACACCATGATGTGCCCCCCGGGCTTGACCACTTGTTTGAATTTGGGAATCACCTGATCCATGTAGAAGAGCGACACGAACACAAAGTCATAAGCCTGCAGCGGATAAGCATAAGTGGTCAGATCCGCG
>CANHQK010000070.1 GCA_947462765.1 Bdellovibrionales bacterium | reverse complement strand
ACCGGAACGCTGAGCACGGTCCAGTCTCTAGTCGGTGTTTATCCCAATCGCGATGGAGAATGGCTGTCAGTGGCGATCATCGTGAACGGTGGGCACTCCATCCCCGAGGGGGAGCTCGCCCGCTTTCTCTCCGTCCATTGAGCGGACGCTTGGTTCGATCACACCGAGCTCCTGCCCCCGATCGAGATCGGCACCGAGCTCGCGGGCCCGATCGAGGCTGCGAACCACCCCCTGTGTCCCGTTCCAGGATTTGTCGACCGTCTCATTCCAGGCTTTGACGGCCTGATCAAGCCCGGATTGGACTTTGTGCAGGCGTTTCATGAGGGTTTCGAGACGGTCGCCAAGCTGCCCGACGACCTTGAAGAGTTCCTGCGCACGCTCCGAAATCCGATGCTCGCGCCAGGATTGTCCGATTAAGAGGATCAGAGGAAGGAGGGTCGCAGGCGAGGCGATGAAGATTTTTCTTTCCATCGCCCATGAAAACAATGCCGGGTCATGATCGAAGGCGGCACGGATCGCAGCTTCGGAAGGGATGAACAGGATCACGTAGGGTAATGAACCGCTCAAGTGCTTCTGATATTCACGTCCGGAGAGTTCCTGGATCCGGGACCGGAGCTTGCGCACGAAATCCCCATGGAGCCGGTCACGTGAACCTTCATCGGTAGCGGTTTCTCCCTCGAGATAGCTCTCGAAGAGGGTCGCTTTCGAATCGATCACCAGATGTTGGCCCGTTCGGGGGAGACGGATCACAAAATCAGGCCGGAGGGACTGGCCTGCGTCGCCCGTCAATTCTTTCTGCTCCTCGAAGTCGATACCCTCGACGAGGTCACCCTGACGAAGGATGTTCCGGAGCACCAATTCTCCCCAGCGTCCTCGCACACTTTGTGAGGTCGTAAGCGCGGACTTGAGTCGTCCGGTCTCCTCAATCAATCGCAATTCCTGCTCTGCGATGGACTCGATCTGCTTTTCAATTCTTCCGTAGTGAACGGTCCGCTCCCGCTCAAAATCGCGGATCTGTTCGCGGGTATGGCGGAGGTCGGTTTTCAACTCCTCCAGTTCGACGGATTTGCGAGGCCGCCAGTCACGTAGAAAGGCTCCGAGGACGATTCCGACTAGGAGGGCGATTGCGATTTCCATGGGGGATCCTTTCTGGTTAGGGGTAATTCAGGGGTTCCACGAACTGCAAATCCGGTTCGATCCTGAGAGCGTTCTTTCGGGTGAACGGACGGTTCAGTCTTCTCTTGGCTTTCTGGAGCAAAGACGGAACCGCATGAGCCCGTCCGGTGATGGTCTGGTAGGCACGGATGGCCTCCTCGCGATTTCCAAGGATATCCAGAGCCGCACCCTTGAAATACTGGCACAGATCCCGGTGATGGGATCCGAGCCCGCTGATCGACAGGCACTGATCGAAGTGCTGTTGGGCTTCCCGCGTCTGACCCGCGATCAGTTCGAAGTATCCGAGTTGCATCAGTACGTGAGGATCCTTGGGCCAGGATTCAATCGCTTGGATCAGGAAAGCATGAGCCACCTCAGGCGGATCTCCTCTCACTTGCCAAGAAACATAGGCCTGATGGAAATGATGGAGGGCCTTCATGAATCCTTCGGGGTGCGGCTGGCCCAGATCGAGTACTCGAGGTTCACTGCCTGCACTGAGACGTTCCGGATCCCTCGGGAGGATCAAATAGGGACCGTGAGTGACGGGGGTCTCTTCGCGGATCGACAGATAGATCGAATCGCTCGCGGGATCGAATCCGACGGTCTGGATGGTCGTGATCACACTCGCCGTATTGCCGAAGACGCGGAACTCTCCCTTGCCGGATTCCCGATGGCTTGAAAGCTCGAGTAAGGCTTCTTTCCAGTCGAACCGGCTCGAGCAACGTTCAGCCAGGATCTCGAGAGCCGACTTCCTGGCTGCACAATCGTGCTGGAAATCAGCGCAGAACTCGAGCTCGTCTCGTCGGAACTCCGGATTCTGGAAATGATTGGAGTGGGCGATGCCTGCGTTCAGGTCGGCCTCCCTGACATGGATCTTTCCTCCCACCAGCTCGACCGTGACATGTCGGTTTTCCCGGAAAGAGCTCAAATTGAGGGCCCAGGATCCCATCGGCTTGAAATCCCTGCAGAGTTGGATCGCCTCATCCAGTGTGCGAGCGGTTTCGAGGATGTCCTCGCCAAGAAAAAAGATCGGCACGCCCTTGAAGGATACGCGCTTCGAGAAGTGGGCGTGAAGAGAGAGGGCGATACCGGCTTCGTTCCAGCCTGTGAGTCCCGAGGAGGGGATTCCCAGACTCGTGATCGCCACATGCTTCAGAAAGCCCGGTTCGGTGGGTTCGTGGTAGCAAACAGCCGGGTAGCGTTCCCAGTGGGAAGCTGCAGGGTAATCGAGGTTCCGGATGAATTTCGCTCCTTCAGAAGTGAACACCCGGACGGTCGAGCAACCCGGCAGACCTTGTAGAAAATGATTACGGGTTCTCGGCGAGGCGGTCGAAGCGAGGACCATCAGCATGTCGGGCTGAAAGAGCGAGAGCCAGAGGCGCTTCTTCGAAATACCCGAGTGCCGGACAAAGGGTTCCAGTCGCTTGCGGTAGGTGGCAGGCAATCTCAGAAAACGCTCCCAGACCAGCGCTTCGTAGAGACCCCGCATCAGGCGTCCCCCTCCCGGGATCCGGGCACTCGCGCGGTCGATCAGGATCTGGTTTTTTTGAGACAAGGGCGTGAGCGCCAGTTGATCCCGGTCTTTCGGCTCCAGTGCTGCGACGGCCTCGGCATGTTGGCGTGCGCGTGCCTCCCGGGTTCCCTTTAATCTCAAAATCCTGACGTTCCGTGGAATCAGTGGATCCAAAACAGACCTCCTGCGATCAGTGTGGGGATCAATGCATGGAGGAGCAGGCTGAGTGGCTGAAACCCCTCTTTTTGGAAACGGTGCTTGAAGATGGCGAATCCCGCTGGATTCGGAGCATTCGCAATGAGAGTCAGACCCCCTCCGGTCACAGCTCCCGCCACCACGAGGTATCTTCCGGTCGATGAGAGGCCCTCTACCTGTGCGGCCAGAGAGGTCAAGGCTGCGTTATCAGTGATGGCGGTGAGAAGACTCGCACCCACGAACAGGGTGCCCCCGCTCAGGCTCTGCAACAGGGGGCTCAACCACCAGTCCTGCTCGGCGGTCAGGATCATGAGACCGGCCAGGAAAAAACCCACGAGCAGCCCCTGTACCGGTTGAAGCTCTCCCTGTTCCTCTCGGGTCAACCAAATGTAAGGGATGAACAAGGCGATTCCCCACGCCAAACCGACCGGGCTTGCCAGGGACATGACGAAGAAAATCAGAAAAGCCGAATTGATGAAAAACAGGATCGGGTTGGTCAGGTTGGTTCGCTTTTTGTCAGAGTCCATTCCGGCCCAAGTCAACAGTTCGCGACGGTTGATCCAACAGGTCAGTGCCGAATTCAAGAGAACCGCGCAAATAGCCTTCCAGCCATAGTGCTGCATCATGAAGGAAGTGTCCCACTCCCAGGTTCTGGCTACGACCAAAACCGGCGGAGCTGCGAACGCGGTCAGGACGCCACCGATCGAGACATTCACCAGAAGAGCCGCGAGGACCGAGTAGAGCAGTCGCCTGCTCGGAACGTTTCCGAACACCCGTTTATGGATGAGCAGGGCTCCTACGGTCATCGCAGCGGGCTCCGTGATCAGGGAGCCCGAGAGGGGCGCCAGGAAAAGGATGCTGAACAAGAGCGGGATCCGGCTTTCTTTTACCAGTCGTGGCAAAGGCAGACGCCCAGCGAACCCTTCGATGACCACACGGGCGGCCTCCAGAATGGGACGGGTCGAGGCAAGAATCATGGCCATGGCTACAAAAACTGACTCAGAAAAGTGCAGACTTCGAAGCAGGGAACCGGTGGACTCGAGCGAAGTGAAGGGGACACGGAGCGCCAGAAAGATCAGGGCCCAGAAGCCGAATATGAACTCGACCTCTGAAAGCAAATGGAGGCCCTTGGCCAGGCGTGGCTGGGTTTGGGTCCAACGCCTGGAGAGGTCACCGATCCGACCGGCAGAAAAGGTGTGCACCAAGGTGAGCAAAAGACAGAGTGCGGCCAGACGTTCCTGAGAGGCAGACTCCATAGGCTTCAAGTATGCCAAATATTCCTTGGTGGATCGAGAAGAAAGCTCTAAAATCAAGATGATGGGTTCTCGACTCGATCTGAAAAACCTCCGGGACCAGCACCGGCAGTTTTACCTGGTGGTGTACTCGCTTCTCGAGTCCGATTCGGCTCGTACCCATTGTGGCGGAGGCCTTCCGGATGAGGGCCTGAGTGCCCTCGGTAAAGATGAGGCCCGCAAGTTGTCTGCGCGTCTCAAAAAGAACCCGTTCAAGATCAAGAGATTCTACACCGGAGCCGAGCTCAGGACTGTCCAGTGGGCCGATTTCATGCACGATGTGATCAAGGTCCAGATGAAAGCCCTCCACGTCCTGAATGACCAGAATCTGGGCGAGTTTGAAGGGTGTCCAATGCGGGCGGGAGAAGACGCCTTCACCGTCCTGTCGAACCCGAGGGGCGGGGAAAGTGACGAAGTGTTTTCGATCCGGGTCAGGCAGGGAATCGAAGTGCTCCTGGCGGATCCGGAGCGCTCACTGCTGATTGCCCACCCGAGGGTGGCAAAGAAGGTCCTCGAGTGGCTCGGATTGAAGGGCGAATCCCTGAATCGGGCGACCCTTTACTCGCTTGACCTGCCCGTAGGCCAAGGTTTGCCCCATCTCCGCGAAATCTAGGGGTGTTTTTTCAGTTTGCCAGGTCTGGGGTCGGTGTGTCATGCTCCCGGCGTTCCTACTAAGGAGGAATGACGATGCAAAAGCTTTTGAGTGTCCTGTTGTCTGCAATTCTATTTTCCGCTCCCGCTTTTGCGGTCAAGTTCGAGGCCAATGTCGATCCGGCACTTCGTCAGCAGATGACGGACGATTTGAATTTTATCGGTCAGGTTCAAGGTCCTCAGGCCACCCCTTTGCATCAGAAGGTGTTTGGAGCTCTGAATGGTCCTAATTATGCCAAGTGGTTTGACTCACGGATCGTCTCGATCGGTAAGAACGCTTGTGGAGGCGGTAAAGCCGTGGCCTGTGTGATTCCGATGCTCGGGAGCAATCGCATGTGGGTGACTCCGAACTACACCCAGTTCAGCCATCCTCAGATCTCGCGCGTGTCGGTGATTTATCACGAAGCCCGCCACTCCGAAGTCCAGAATGGGAACTGGAGCCACGCCACTTGCCCGACTCCTTTCAAGGACGCAAATGGTAACGATGTGAAAAGCGTCTGGACCGGAGCCCTGCTTCAGGGGGAGCCCGCCTGTGATGTGACTCCGTTTGGATCCTACGGAAGCGCAACCATCCTTCTTAAAAACATCGCGATCAACTGCGCCAACTGCAATTCGAAGGTCCGTGCAGACGCGAATCTCTATGGCAACGACCAGCTCGGCCGGGTGATTAATCCTCAGGCTAAAGCAGCGATGCTGACTGATTTCGGAATGAACCGCCGTCGGAGATAAATGTATGACCCGGGGAAGGAATCTGATTCTCCTCGCGGTGTTGATGCTGATCGGAATCGGGGTGGCTCTTTTGAGAGAGTCACCCCGATCGGCTTTAGTGGAAGAGATTTCTACCACCGGGGCCGATTCGGCTCGTGCGGGCGCATTCGGGTCGCCGGTCCCTCCAGGGTCTCCAGGAACTCCAGCAGCTTCATTTCAGGCCGCCCCCTCCGAGCCCGTGATCCACCTGAGTCCCGAGGATCAAAAGAAGGTTTCCGCCTTAGAGCAAATTTTACTGAGTCGGAATGACAATGACCCGCGGATCGATACGGAGCTGAAAAACCTGAGTCCGCAAGTGAAGGTGGCTCTGGTCAGCAAGTACCGGTCCTGGAGTCCTGAGAAGTTCAATGAACGGGGGACGGTGGTGTTTCTCATCGGCCGCGAGATTCGCAATCCCGGCGACGTCGATTTTCTCAAATCGGTTCTTCAGGAAAAGCCCTGCCTGAATATTTCCGACTGCTCCAAGCATCCCGAGGCGCACACGGGAGACGACGATCACCGTGAGATGATCAATGAAACCACGATTCGGTATCCTCAGCTCATGGCCTTGAGTGCGCTCCGGGAAAAATACTTGTCCTTGAAAGAAAAGCCAGAGGGTCAGGAAGAGTTACTCAGGAGTGTGAGGTCAGCCCTCGAGGAAGCCACCCGTTCTCCGGATCCCCGCATCGTTGAGGAAGCCCAGTCGATTTTGAAAACCCTCGAAAACTAGTGTCACAGCAGCATTAAATCGAGGATGCCGAGTACGTGTTCCGGAGCACCTGATGCCTCGGGAACCAACAGCCCACGACTTCTTTCGCCTCGGAGTAATCCGAGCAAATTTCCTCGTACTTTCCGTCTCGCCGATAGCAGGCGCAATCTTGGTTTGTTGCCCGCCAGTCGGCGCCCCAGGAGTTCCGGATCAGGTAGCGGCACTCGCCTTTCAGACGCTTGATTCCAGTGAGTACCACCGCATGATTTCCGCACTCTTTCTCATTCTGGATGCTACGCTCCGGTCCGGGCTTCAAGCCCCGGTAACCAGGATCCCGGAACATTTTCGAGCACAAATTGATGTTCGGAGGCAAGCCCTGGTTGAGTGAGTTTTCAAGAACCCGGTTCAGATCGGTGTCGGTTCCATCTAGCGTGAGTTTCAGATCGGGGAGTCCGGGATTCATGGGTTGCGGAGGCTTACAGAGGTTGAACAAGTCCTGCAACAGTTGGTTTGAACTCAATGTGGGGAGAGATCGAAGCAATGACGACACCGACTGGTTCATGGAGCAAGTGGCGGTTTCTTCGGAGTTCGTTCCACGTTCGGACAATTTATTGTCGATCCAACTCCGGATTGCCAGACCGGAATTCGATCGGCTTTCCTTGTTCGCAGTTTCGATCAGAGAGAGTACCTCGGCATAGGAGAGTCCTTGGATCGACCAATTTTTCAGCAACTGCTCCACTTTCTGGTTCGGACAATTGCCTTGCTCCCGGAGAAGCTGTAAAGAAGAATAAGTGTTCCCACCCTCGGTATGCTGGCGATTCCGGGTTTTGCTGTAGAGATGGGAAAGATACATTGGATGCGCTCCGGTCTCGGGACTTCCGCCGTTCTTGAGATGCCAGTAATTGGCAATGCTGGAGGCTGCATAAGCATAGCAAGTGCCGGTGCCATCTTGATCCTCGACCGCGATTTTCCGGAAGGGGGAGTCGGTAGCGGCATTCAAGTCCACATCTCCGCAGGGGGCTGACTTCTCGGAGTCGGTCTGCGCTCGGATAGTGAGAGGCAAGGCCAAGCAGAGGATAAAGACTGGAATGACTCGCTTGAAGCTCACCTCGAGCCCCCATTCCAAGCCCGGTCGAGCACAGAGCTCGGAACGAGGCTGCCGTCACCGGCTTTACAGAAACTCATTCGACCACCGCCGTCTTGAGCTTGCCCAAAAACAACTGTCGCACTCAATTTGGAGCAGAGGACGCTTCCTGGATTTTTTCCTCCCGCCAGATCCGGTTCGCCCAAGCTGATCCGGGTTTGGCGGAGCACGCTGAGGATTCGTAGCGCTTCGCACCCTTTTTTGCTGGAGCATTCAGCACTCAGCCAACCTTCATGGTCCGTGTGCCATTGGAGAGTGATGGGCTTTCCTTCAAATTCAAAAACTCGGGTCTTAGAGGCTTCGGCCGGAGGGGCCCGAAGCACCGTGGCGAAAATCAAGATGAGGAGACCTGTACGAGTCACTTCCTCAGTTTACCACTGAAATCATTATGAAAATCGAGCATATTTTGCCTGGGGACTGTGATCGGGTTTATGGTATAGTTGGGTTTGTGGGGCCGTCACGGTTTCGACGGGAGACGTGAAGTCCTTCATGCATGTCGAGGTGCTATCAGGCCTCGTTAAACAGGTAGCAAATTCGTAATTGCAAACGATTACGCACTTGCAGCTTAATTAAAAGCAGCAACGTTTTTATGGTCTAAGTCCTCGGGATTATAAAAACGCCATTTAGAGGGCTGGTCTTCTGCCACTCACAGGCGGGTAGAAGGCGAGATAAAGTCTGTGGAGGGTTTGAATAGCCGGTTACGGGGCGCTTCAAATCCAATCTAAAACTGTGACTAAACATGTAGATTGGGGAGATGGATCTCTTTCGGACGTGGGTTCAATTCCCACCGGCTCCACCATTTTCTTGAAAACCCTTTCCGAGACTTCGTCAGACTCAGAAAAGCTTCCTCGGCGTACGAAAGTACGCCTTGGGCGCTTTTCATCGTTT
>CANHQK010000069.1 GCA_947462765.1 Bdellovibrionales bacterium | reverse complement strand
TCCATCACGCCAAGGGCACTCAAAAAGGCCACGGCTGTTTTGCCGGCGCCGACATCGCCCTGAAGCAAACGGTTCATGGGGTGGGGCCGGCAGAGATCGCCGCCAATCGCCTCAAGGGCCTCGGTCTGGCCCCGGGTCAGAGTGAAGGGAAGAGATTTCAGGTGGGCCTGCAAGCTTGTCTTCAGGCGCCCCGAATCGAGCGGGTGGCCCTTTTCTTTTTCGAGGTTCAGTCGTTTTGAGAGGATGTGCCACTCGAATTTGAAGAATTCCTCGTAAATGAGGCGCTGGTGGGCGGGCGACTTGAAATCTGCAAAAGCCTCTTCACTCTTATTGGACTGGCCGGCAGGAATCACGGGAGGAAAATGCACCTCGCGGATGGCGTGGCCAATGCCGGGCAATCCGTGCTTCCGGAGTGCCGGTACAGGGAGTTCTTCCTTGATGGCCGGGAGAGCCAGAGTGAGTGCGGTGTCGAGGATCTTCCGGAGCGTCTTGGTCGGAATGCCGTCGATCTCGGTGTAGATGGGAACAATGCGCCCGACGTGCAGTTCTTCCTCGAGATCAAACTGAATGTCCGGGTGGACCATCTCCCGGATCGATCCGAAGACCTTCACCGCGCCGGTGGCGATGATCTTGATGCCGGGCTCGAACTTCTGTTCGAATCCCTTGTAGGTGCGGAACCACTTGAGCGAGATCCACTGCTTGTCTTGGTCGAAAGCCTTGACCTCGAGGAGCTTCGAGAATCGTCCGCGCAGGGGGCGCATGTAGGCCTGATGAACGGTCAGCTTCAGGGAGGCCGAAGATCCTTCGACCAAGTCCTTCACCAAGGCGAGCTTCGATCGGTCCTCGTACTTGCGCGGGAAAAAGTACAGCAGGTCACGAATCGTCCGGATATCCCGCGATGCGAATACGGTCGCAAGCCTCGGCCCAACCCCTTTGATGAATTGCACCGGGGTGTCGAGCGGATTGTCCTGGAACGCCTTCTTGGTCACACGTAACGGATCTGGATCACCACGTAAGTGATCTTGCCCTTCGGGGCGTTCACTTCGACTTCATCGCCGGTCCGCTTGCCCACCATCGAGCGTGCAATGGGAGACAGAACGCTGATCTTGTTCTTCTTGATGTCGGCTTCGTCCTGGCCGACGATCTGGTAGGTGATCTTTCCGCCGTTCTCGTCTTCGAGATCCACAGTGGCACCGAAAGCAATCTTGTCTGACTTGATCTCCTTCGGGTCGATGACCTGGGCGCGAGCCATCTTGGCATTGATCTCTTGAATGCGCCCTTCAATGAAGCCCTGGCGCTCTTTGGCGGCAGAATAATCGGCGTTCTCAGAAAGGTCACCGAGCGAGCGGGCGTGCTCGATAGCAGCCACGATCTTCGGGCGCTCGACTTGGGTCAGGTACTTGTGCTCTTCCTCGAGCAGGCGCTTGCCTTCGAGGGTCATGGGGAATTTTTCTTCGGACATGATCCCCCGAGCCTAACACGGCTATTTCTTCTTGAAAAGCGCTTCGGCCGCGGACTTCAGGGCATCACGAGAGGTGGCTTCGCCCCCGGTTCTCGAGCTCGGCTTGAAATGATCGCAAAAATTGGCCTTCTCTTTATCGACGATCCGCTCGGCCGAGCTCTCGCGGCACTCGTTGTTGTAGGCGCGATCATGGTGTTCGCAGTTCTTGCACGCATGGGTATCCCTGCCGCAGCGATCGCAGTGATCCTGCCGATGATACTGATTGGCCGGGATTTCGTGATTGCAGGACCAGCACTTCCCCATGGCTTAAGACTACAGGGTCATGACCTCGATCCGCTCATCGCGCATCTTTTCAATGGCCAGCAGCATGGACCATGCTGCAGATAACACGGTCGAATAAGGGATCTTCCGCTCAAGCGCCGCACGGCGGATATCGTAGCCGTCATTCATGGCGGTGGCGGTATCCGAAACGGTATTGATCAGGAGCACGTAATCTCCGCGTTTGATGGCCTCGACGCAGTTGGGACTCCCTTCGGAGACCTTGAGTACCGATTCGCAGTCCATCCCGTTGTCTTTGAAGAAACGGGCAGTGCCGGGGGTCCCGACAATGCTGAACCCGAGGTTCAAAAATTGCTCGGCGATACTGAGAGCCTCGGCCTTATCGTCATCGCGCACGGTGATGAAGATCTTCCCTTTATGAGGCAAGCGCACGCCTGCCCCTTCGAGGGCCTTCTGGTAGGCGGTGGCAAAATTCTTCGAGCGACCCATCACCTCGCCGGTGGACTTCATTTCGGGTCCGAGGACCGGATCCACGTTCGGGAACTTGTGGAACGGAAAGACCGGGGCCTTGACGTTGTAGACTTGGAGATTGCGGTCGAAGTCGGTGGTGTAGCCCAAATCCTCGAGCTTCTTGCCGAGCATGAGTTCTACGGCAATCTTGATGACCGGAGTCCCGACTGCCTTGCTCACAAACGGGGCCGTCCGGGAAGCGCGCGGGTTCACCTCAATGAGGTAAATATCGTCGCCGAGCACAGCAAACTGCGCGTTCATGAGGCCGACCACGTTCAATTTGCGCCCTAAGATGCGGGTGTAGGTGCGGATCCGGTCGACGATATTGCGGGGCAAGGACTGCGGTGGCAGGCAGGAGGCGCTATCGCCGGAGTGGATGCCCGCTTCTTCGATGTGCTCGAGTACGCCCGCAATCAACACGGTTTCACCATCCGAAAGCGCATCGACATCGACCTCGACCGCGCGATCCAAAAAGCGATCCATCAGCACCGGGTGCGAGCCCGATGCGTACATGGCGTCGTCGATGTAGGCGCGAAGGGCCGCCTCCGAGCGGACAATCTTCATGCCCCGGCCACCCAGAACAAAAGAAGGGCGCAGGAGCATCGGGAAGCCGAGCTTAAGTCCCTTTTCAATCGCTTCGTCTTTAGTGGAAGCGATCACGGATTCGGGCTGGAGCAGGCGGTACTTTTTGATGTCCTTCACGAGGTCGTCAAACAGCTTGCGGTCTTCCGCAAGGTCGATGCTTTTCGTGGTGGTGCCGAGAATCTTGAGTCCCCCCTCTTCGAGGGCCTTGGCCAACTTGAGTGGGGTCTGGCCACCGAGCTGGACGATCACTCCGAGCGGCTGCTCAATGCGAGCGATGTTCAGAACCGACTCGGCCGAAAGCGGCTCGAAGTACAGGCGGTCTGAAATATCGAAGTCCGTGCTCACGGTTTCCGGATTGCAGTTCACCATGATGGTCTCGTAGCCGAGCTTCCGGAGCGCCATGGCGGCGTGGACGCAGGAGTAATCGAACTCGATCCCTTGGCCGATCCGGTTCGGGCCGGATCCGAGGATCATCACCTTCTTCGGGTTCATGGTGGCGATCGATTCGTTCACGGTGCCCTGATAGCTCGAGTACCAGAAGGGCGTCTTGGCTACGAATTCGCCGGCACAGGTGTCGACGGAGTGATAAGTCGGGAAAATCCCGGCGGCTTCGCGGGCCTTCCTGACCTCGATTGCCTTCAGGCCTTTGATCTCGGCAATCGAATGATCGCTGAAGCCTTGCGCTTTGATGCGCTTCATGAATTCGGGGCTGAACGGGAATGCGGTCGATTCGATTTCCTTCTGGGTGGCAATCAAACCGGCAATGCGGTCCAGGAACCAAGGATCAATCTTCGATTTCTGGTAGATCTCATCCAAGTTCGCGCCCTTGGCAATGGCATCGGCCACAGCGAGTACGCGCTCAGGGTGAGCCTTTTCGATCCGCTCCCAATAGATGCGCTTTTCAGGGAGGGGTTTCAGCCAGTTGGCGCGGCGTTCGATCGAGGCCATGGCTTTCAGGAATGACTCCTCGAAGTTCCGGCCGAGGGCCATCACTTCGCCCACGGACTTCATTTGCGTGCCGAGCTCGGGGTTGGTCTGGCGGAATTTCTCGAAGTCAAAGCGGGGCACTTTGGTGACCACGTAATCGATCGACGGCTCGAAGGATGCGGGGGTGGTGCCGGTGATGTCGTTGGTGAGCTCGTCGAGGGTGTAGCCGACCGCGAGCTTGGCGGCAATCCGGGCAATGGGGAATCCGGTGGCTTTCGAGGCCAGAGCTGACGAGCGCGACACGCGTGGGTTCATCTCAATGACAATGACCCGACCCGTGTTGGGGTGAATGGCAAACTGGATATTGCTCCCGCCAGTTTCGACTCCGATCGCACGGATGATGCGAATCGCCTGGTTGCGGAGGTTCTGGTATTCCTTGTCGGTCAGGGTCTGGGCCGGAGCCACGGTGATCGAATCACCGGTGTGCACGCCCATCGGATCGAGGTTCTCGATCGAGCACACAATGACGACGTTGTCCTTTTTGTCGCGAACCACTTCGAGTTCAAATTCTTTCCAGCCGAGGAGGCTTTCTTCGATCAGGCACGAGTGGGTGGGCGACAAAAAGAGCGCGCGCGAAAGCTTTTCGGTGAACTCGGCTTCGGTGTTCACAAATCCGCCGCCTTCTCCACCCAGGGTGAACGAAGGGCGGAGCACTGCCGGAAGGCCGATTTCCTGGATGATTTTCTTGCCTTCTTCGAGTGAGGTCGCCACGAAGGACCGAGCGCTTTGCACGCCGATCGAATCCATGGTGCGCTTAAAGGTCTCGCGGTCTTCGGCGCGATGGATGACTTCGGGCTTGGCGCCCAAGATCTCGACCTTGTAGCGATCGAGAACTCCGTTTTTGTGGAGCTCAAGGGTGAGGTTCAGTGCCGTCTGTCCGCCCATGGTCGGAAGGATGGCGTCGGGCTTTTCCTGCCGGATGATTTCCTCGACCACCGGAACCGTAAGGGGCTCGATGTACACACGATCAGCGAGCTCCGGGTCGGTCATGATGGTGGCCGGGTTCGAGTTCACCAGAATCACCGTGTAGCCTTCTTCTTTGAGAGCCTTGATGGCCTGGGTGCCGGAGTAATCGAACTCGCACGCTTGTCCGATTTGAATGGGGCCGCTACCAATCAGGAGGATTTTCTTCAGGTCTGTTCTTTTTGGCATAACTTAAAAGCTCCATCCCGTCTCGAACTTGAGTTCGATCGGGTCTTCGGGTTTGGCCTGGTTGTAGGCGTTCACAGCTCTGGGGATCAGGCTCTCGTTGGTTCTTAAAATGGCAAAACTGTAGGCAAAACCACCGATCGTGAGCGCAAGCCCACTGATTTGCAGAATCGACTTCAAAGAAGCTTGCGAATCGGGGGCCACACTCTTGGCGATACGTGGCCCGAAGGCCAGGGCCAAGATACCGATGGTGCCGGTGTAGGCGCTCAGCTTGCTGAGCTCGCGGCGGCGCTGATAGCTCTTCAGCAGCTCGTCGGACTCCGGAACGCTCTGTGCGAAGCTGCGCAAGTTGGAGGCATCTTGTGCTTGGGGTGAATCGACATTGTAAACATCTCCACGGTAGGAGAAGGGCCGATCACAACCGATTTGCCTTACGACTTTTGGGCGCCGGAGGGGTTTCGGGATCTGGCTTTGGATTTCAGTGGAGCTCGACTTCATTTGCACACGAAGCTCTTCGACGCCGGGGTTCGGGCACGGCGCAGGTCGGCTCGCCGGCTCGAGAGCGAGGGCGTGCGTCGACACGAAGAGAAGAATCAGGACACGGAGCTTCATTGCGACCGGCATTAAAGCACAAAAGCGGGGTTCGGACGATGGAATTCTTCATTGGATCAACGGGGCTAGGGTGGTTTTTGCGGCGCGTTATGTCGGGGCTTGTGAACCACCGCTCTTGTGGTAGGGTGAGGCCCATCATGAACCGAGCCGACCCCCAAAAACCAAGCACCTGGAGGCCTTATAAAAACGGCCTATGCGAGGGCTGTTGGGCAGGCTGCTGCACTCTCCCGCTCGAAACGAGCGCCTACGACCTGATTCGTCTCGGGGTCATTACCGAGGATGAGGCGGCAAGCTCGCTCCGGAAGGTGGCCAAAAAGCTCTCAAAGGCCGGGATCATCCAGTCCTACCACGCCAACAACGGGCTCTTTATCATCGAGCAGCGGGTGAATGGGGACTGCGTTTTTTTGGACGAAAAGACTCGCCTCTGCACCGTGTACGAAAAGCGCCCCGAAGTCTGTCGGACTTTTCCTAAGATCGGACCGCGCCCCGGGCACTGTCCGGCCGGAAAGCTCCCGGCTTCATCTGGGGGTGGACGATGAGAGTTCTGATCCGGCTCTTGTCGAAGGTTCCCTTCCCGGTGCTCCATGTGCTCTCGAGCGGCCTTGCCCTTTTGATGTTCCGGGTGTTCGGCTACCGGAAGAAGACCGTGAGGGGGAATCTCGAGCGCTCCTTCCCTGAAAAATCTCCGGCCGAGATCCGCGCCATCGAACGGCAGTTCTACGCGAACTTCGCCGACATCCTGTTCGAGACGATCAAAAATTTTTCAATCACCGAGACCGAGCTCCGGGATCGGTGCCGCCTCACTACGCCCGAAGTGGCAAAAGAACTGTGGGCCAAGCAAGTGAACGTGGCCGGTATTTCGAGTCACCTCGCCAACTGGGAGATCCTGGCACTCTCACTCAGCCTCGAGTTCCAGCACCACTGTTACGGGGTGTATAAGCCGCTATCGGACCCAAAAATGGACGCCGAGATCCGGGTTTCGCGTCAGCGCTTTGGAATCGAGATGATTCCGATCAAAGCCGTGCGGGGCGTGCTCGAGAATCCTCCAGCCAAGCCTTGGCTCATCGGCCTCCTCGGCGATCAGGCCCCGCACGATTACGAAAAGGCCTTCGAGGTGCAGTTCTTGAACCAGCGTACCTTTGTGGTGCCGGGGCCTGGGCTCCTCACGCTCGAGCAAGGCCTCACGCCCATTTGGGGCTGGATGAGGCGCCGACCTGATCTCGGGCGCTCGCGCTTCGAGTGGGGCGTTGAGATTTTAAGCACCGATGCGGGAGGTTTTGAATGGACCTCGGCCGACCGTGCGCAAATGGAGCGCATCGCGCGTGTTCATGGGGTAAGCTTGGAAACCGCCGAGCGCGCGCTGGCGCTCACTCGACGCGTGGCCGAGCGGCTCGAGTCGCGGATCCGCGAGAATCCGGCCGATTGGCTTTGGACCCATCGGAGATGGAAGACCAGATGATCGGGATCAGAGACCGAGCTTGCCCAGCATGCGCTCAAAGCTCGAGCTGAATCCATCTGCCACGTCTTCTGCGGTCAATTCAAACTCGATATCCGGCTTGACGCCGTAGTTCTCGACCAGGCGTCCGCCCGGGCGGACCATCAGGCTGGTGGTGAGCGAGTAGTTCACGGGGAACATCCCTTTGCTCGAGAACTGTTCGACCGTTCCGCCTGCTCCCGCGGTATTCACACCCACGAGCTTCACCCGACCGTAGTCTTGCAAGATGGCGGGGGTGGCGTCTCCGCCCGAAAAATCAAGCTCGTCGATCATCATGTAGATCGGCTTCGAATAGACTTGTCCGCTCGAAAGCGCTTGGCCCGAGTGGAAGGGGTAGAGGATATCGAGAAGTCCTCCCGCAAAGCGGTGGCGCCGGTCCTGATCGAGACGCACAAAGATCGAGTCGATAGTGTCCTTCAAGTAAGCGCTCGTCAGGTAGAGCGAAACGGGGGGGGACTGAAACTCGCCACGTGCGTAAGAGGCAAAGACCTTCTCGTACTGCTTTTGCATTTGCTCGAGGTAGGCTTTGCGCATGAACACCTGATTGCCACTCGGAGCCTTGCCCCCGCCCAAGGCGGCTTGCAGCTCTTTTTGCTCGATGCCCTTCAGTTCGAGGGTCAGCTGAGAATAGGTCGAGAGCCAATCGCCCCGCGGGCGGACGGCGAATTTCATGTGCTTTTCAGGATCGAGCTTCTCGACGAGGGCGCCCACCAGCCAGTCCGAGAAAATCACAGCGCCGCCCGGGTTGTGGGTCTGATCCAAGATCATCAGATCTGTTTTTCTCTCCATTTGCGAGAGCAGGGCCCTCAGGCTCAGATCGGTGGTCAGAAGCGATACGGTGCTCGCAGGCATGTAGGAGGGAACGCGCAAAAAACCGATTCGTTTGCCATTCCGTTTGAAGATCCCGGCGAACACGCCAGATGCCCGATTGAAAGGTTTTCCAACAATCGGAGCGCCGGCACCGAGCCCGTTGATGCGCCGGAAGTTTTTCGGAAGCTTAAAATAAGGCCGCTTTTGTCCAATTTGAATGGTGCGGGCCTCGGGGAGCTCGAGCCCAACGAGTTGCTCCTGCAGTCCGGCGACCCGGACCGCTTGCTCGAGGATCTCGCGGTCCGCACGAGAAAGCGGCAGGCCCCTCAGTTCGGTTTCGCGTTCGGCCTTGAGGCGGGAAGGGTCATGCTTGGCGGCTGCAAGACGGATCAATTCAGCGCGTGCAGCGGCCAAGACTTCAGAGTCCGAGAGGTTCGCATTGATCGGAAACGAGACCAGCGGCGAGCCTTTGACTTGGGCCGGGAGTTTACAAAAGATGTGCTCCGCTTGGCGGTTGGAGCGGAAGGTGAATTCGCCTGAGATCTTTCCATCGGAGTCGGGCTGGGC
>CANHQK010000068.1 GCA_947462765.1 Bdellovibrionales bacterium | reverse complement strand
TCCTTCACCGGATAATCGAACAAGTCGTATTTTTTGATGTCCTCGGGCAACACCCCGAGAAACCGCACATCCGGAGCACTGTAATCCTGGTTCCGGATGAGAGAAGCCGCCGATCCGGCTTTCAAGGTCCGGAAAATATTCTGCATGGTGTACGCATCGAGGTCCCCGAAGAAGTACATGGGGATGCTCAATTGATCCTGGATGAGCTTGGCCCAACCCCGAACCGCATTCGACGGAACTCCTTGAGCGCCCATCACAATACAGTTATGCCGTTTGGTCATGCCATTGGCTACGAGGGTGTTGGCCGTACCTTCCGACTCGACGATGAGGCAGAAATCGATCTTCTTTTTCATCGAGAGCTTCAGGTTCTGCGGGCGGTTCTTCGGCTGAAATGGCGAAGTTCCGAGTTTTGAAAGATCCACCACCGCCGTGTCCCCGTCCGGAAGGGTCTCCGTCACCACCAGGTTCTGCGAATAGGTCTGACCGCCCCGGTCATTGGCGTAACAGTTCATCTCCTCGCGATA
Organism: Bdellovibrionales bacterium; assembly: GCA_947462765.1. Taxonomy (GTDB): domain Bacteria; phylum Bdellovibrionota; class UBA1018; order UBA1018; family CAIMNF01; genus CAIMNF01. Next base: position 8,013 of record CANHQK010000068.1, on the reverse strand, counting down.
ACACTCGAGCAACTCACAAATGAAATCGATCGTGTCGTCGCTCTCGCCCTGCTCGGTGAAATCGAGCGGCTTCAGCGAAGGGGTCCCCTTCGTCTCACCCTTACTGATGTAATACAATTCACGCTTGGTGTTGACAGCGCCGGTATCGATATTCCGGAGCAGGATTTCAAGCATGAAAACCGCCCGGGACATCTTCTTGACCGAGCTCACATTCAGTTCGGTGGCAACCTTCTTACCGCCAGGAGTGAAATAACCGACCTTGTGATTGTAAATGGCGTTATCCAGAGAGCACTTGGTGGCATGGAGAACCGGCCTCTTCCCGCGTTCAAGGTCACTCAGAAGCTTCATGCACAAGGCTTTACTGAGACCTGGAATCTCACTCTGAAGTTTTCCGCCTTTTCTGGTGCTCATTCTGACTCCTCCGCGTCCTTGGCTTTCTGGATCTCGAGTTTCTTATTGGCATCGGTCAGTTCTTTCTCGGTGGCGGTCGCGTCACGTCCGAGAATCTTCAAAAGACCCTCACGGGCGCGTTTTTTCTGATCTTCCTTGGCATTCGTAATGCGTGCCAGACCCTCCACGAGAATCGGACCGAATTGTTCGATGTAACGGATCTTTTCTTCGAGTTCATTGGCCTTGTGCTCGGCCTTGATGTACCGGGACAGCTTCTGCCCGGCCTGCATCAGAGCTCGACGGATCTCTTCCACTAACTCATCCGAAGCGTCGATGGTTTCTTTGGATGCGTTTTTGAACTTGATAAAGGGCGAAACCACCGAAACGGCGAAAATATAAGGACCCGTCGGAAACGAATCCTTCGGCTGGGCCAAACCGTAAGAACGCCAGTTCACCGAGGTGATCGATTGGGCGATCGCACAGGCCGACTTGTCGAACTGAAGGGGAACGCGATTGGCAAAGCGCAGGAGTTGCACCGGACTGTCAGCATCGGAACTCTTCGTCTCCAGACGAGCGATCGCCACCTCGACTTGGACCGGCTTGAAATCGCAAATCGTCGGTTTACGGGTCACGACAGAAAAATAATCGACTTTGCCCAAGCGCTGGATCGACTTGGCGAGCGCATCCTCACCGATGCTCAATACCGAATTGGTGGAGGGGGCCTTGAGTTCGGTATTCTGAATCGCCGAGAACAACTTGTTGAGCTCGCCGTCGGGCAATTGATCCACAAGTTTCTCGAACATCGACTTTTGGAGACCGAATTCTTTTTTCTTGGCGATCTCATCGATGACCGAATCACCGATCCGGCTGAAGCCTTTCTTGAGCCATGCGGAAACCTTCTGACGCCCGAACAAATGGGAGTGAGCGATGAATTCACCGAGCTTCATGGTATGGGGATGCGGCTCGGTCGCTTCAGGAATCATCGGCATTTCCTGGGTGACCCGTTCAACTTTCTGCCATTCCTGATCCGGAAGCTTGTACTCGAGATTCAGGTGCGGATTGACCAGCGTCGATCCCAGCAGATAGTTCAAAAGTCCGGCTTCACCGTTGATCTGGATCCTGCCGTCGAACATGAACTCCACTCGGGTCCCATGCGGCCGATCCCAATCGAAGGTCTCACGGTTCTTCATGACCCCCTTGTTGTTCTTGATATCGACTTCGATGAGTGCCGAAACAGCCTTTCTCATGGCCTTGGTCTTGGAGACGACTTTCGCACCCTGGGCACAGGTGAGCTGCGCCCAGGTGGTCGCAGCAGAAATTCCGATTCCTTGTTGTCCACGGGTACAACGTCCCCGTCCGAATTTGGACGAGGCAAGGTACTCTCCGAACACCTTCGGGAGATCTTCTCCGTCAATTCCCGGTCCGTTGTCCTCGACCACCACGCGGATCCGCTCTGAGTTCTTGATAGACCCGGGCCCCAGGCGCTCGATCTCGACCTTTAGATCGGGGGTGATCCCATGCTCCTCACACGCATCCAGAGCATTGTCGACCGCTTCTTTGAGAGTCGTCAGGACGGCCTTAGTCTGACTGGAAAATCCAACTTGTTGAAGATTCTTGGAAAAATACTCCGCCGTCGAGGAACTCGAAATTTTTTTACTGTCCGCCATAGGTGTGACCACAGTGAATCAAAATCCAGAGCCCCCGTCAATGCGGGGGTGCGTCACGATGGTGCCTGTTGCGCAGGGCAGCGCCCCCTGAATTCGCAGTAACGGCAATGATTCCCGGTCACGGGCCGGGCAGCCCCCTCCTTGGCCTCCTGGTACCATTTCTGCACTTCTGACTCGAGACCCTGGGCATCAAAAACAGGCAGAGGAATCCACTGTAACCCCCCTTCACGACAGAAATGAGCGATCGCACCCTCGACCTGCTCCGGAACGAAATCGATCAAGTGGCAAGCCGCCCATGCATACAGCCGGAGCTGAAGGGCATATTGTTCGACCAGCTCGTCAGCGTCCTTCGGGCGAGCTGTGAATTTATAGTCGACCACGCGCACGGTTTTCCTGATCGGATCGATCTCCAAACGGTCCATCATCCCCACCAGAGCCTCTTTTGAAGAAAGCGGAACCTCGAAGCCGAGTTCTGCATGAATCTCCATGCCCCGATCGGGATCACCGAGCACCTTGCCAAGTTCCACCACAGTCCGCTCTCCGACTTCGAGAGAAACGAACTCTCCTTTCAGTCCCTCCCAGTCCCCATGCTCGAGAAGCGCATGAATGCGTTTTCCCTGCTCAGCAACCTCAGTAGCGGCCTCGGTGCCGGATTTAAGCTCTCGATCTGCTGAAACATCCGACTCTGAGGCATCCACTCCATCCCAAAACTTCCAACGGTACCGGAGCGGACAATGGGACAACACCAGCCATTCGCTCGGTGAATGCCGGGCGCGGTAGGGGCGCGGATCAAATCCTTGTATCCGGACCGCTTCCGTTTCGCGGGCATTCTCTACCTGCTGGTCTACGATTCCGTTTTCCAGAACGGGATTCCAAAGAGGAGGTAACGCCACAGTTTCGACCCACTCCCTCCAATTATCGGTCAATCCGGCTTGGTAGTCAGGAAGTGTAGCCGCTTTTCGCACCTTCACTTCTTTTTTCCAAGCCAAAATTAACTGCTCCTGCGGCCGGGTCAATGCCACATAGAACACACGCTTGCTCTCGGCAACGGCTGCCTGCTTCTCGATTCCGGACCAGACTTCGTTGGCACTCCCCTCTTTCAAGCGCTGGCCTTCATCGTCCCTCTCAAACAGATGCACTCCGCGAGTCCGATCCCAAATCAGATCAGGAGAACCGCCTCCTCGGTAATCACCGTCGAAATCGAGCAAAACCACCCTGGGAAACTGAAGGCCTTTGGATCCATGAACCGTCATGACCCGGAGCATCCCCTTCTCGGCCGGGGCTGGGACCTCCCGCTCAATCTTCACTTCCTCGACTGCCTTTGCCAGGCCTTGGACGATCTCGTAGAACCTGCGCCCTTGTCGGCTCCACTCCTCGCACTTGTGCCAAAGTGAACTCAGGGGTTGGACCATCTGCTCATCGAGTGCTTCGACCTCGAGCAATCGGGCAAGAATCAATCCTGGACGGAGCCTGGATAGCCGATCGGGACCGAGGTACATCTCCCGGAGAGCCAGTGCTACCGGATGGTCTGATTCCTTGAAGAACAGATCAAAATACCCCGAGTCCCCTCGAGACTCCGACCAGCGTCGAAGGACCCCGTCTGGAATGCCGATCCAAGGACTTCGCAATGCCGTGACTTGAGAAAGTGCATTTCCCGGGGACAGCCACCCCTTCAGGAATGCGACCGCTTCTTTGACCCGCGGGTCCTCGTAAAACCGCCCGCCACTTCCCAAAAGAAACGGAATCCGGTGCTTCTCTAACGCGCCAAGGAAGTTCCGGGTCTTCTCTTTTCGCAAGGACCGGACCAAGACGGTGAATTCCGAATAATCGATCCCTCCAGCCCTCTGGGCCAGAAAAAACCGGGCGAGATCATCCTCGGTTTCCCATTCCACGCGCATCACTGAGGATTCCGAAATCCCTTCAGCCCTTCCGGCACTCAGGGGCTCGTAAGCGAGGTCACTTGCTGCGAACACCGGCGCACAGACCTCGTTCACAAAGCGAATGATGGAAGGGCGCGATCGGTAATTAATATCCAACAAATGGAGCTCGGGAAGCTTTTTCACCAGCTCCTGGAACACGCTGACATCAGCATCTCGGAAACGGTAAATCGACTGCTTCGGATCACCTACGATGGTGAGATTGGAATAGTCAGGCCGGACAAACCTCTCCAGAATCTCCCCCTGAATGGGGTTGGTGTCCTGGAACTCGTCCACCAGGACCAGGTCAAAACGGGCTTGATAATGCTTCCGGACCGCAGGAAACTCTAGGGCTTTTCTGGCGCGCGTTTCGAGATCATTGAAATCCAGCACCCCCTCACGATTCTTGGCCTGACGGTACCGCAGGTGAACCGAGGTAAACACCTCCCAAAGGTCCCGGACCTCAGTCCGATCGAAGGATCGCGTGATGAACTGTTCAACGCCGAAAGACTCGAGTGATCGGAGTTTCTTAAGCAGATCTTCGAGAGTGCTTCGGGAATACACTCCCAGAAGACGGTCGACCGCCTCGGAGATCTCCCGATTGTCTGTAGAGGTCCACAACACGGCAAGACTTCGTTCCCAATACCTTCCGGCCTCATCCTCGAGCAGGATCCGCTCTCCCCCCTGAAGTCCGGCCTCAGATGGGAATTCCCTCAAGATCGATGAACACAATCCATGGATGGTTTTGACCCAATGTGCAGACAAGTCACCACCAGGCAATCCCTTCGTGAGCGCCTCCCTCAAGTCCCGGACTGATTTTTCTGTGAAAGATACGGCACAAAACCGGGCTTCGGAGTTCCGGAGCATCAAGGCCTTGCATTTGGCCACCAGAGTGGTGGTCTTTCCACATCCGGCACCGGCCACCACGGCCTGCCCAAGTCCTTGAGACTCAATGATTTTTGCCTGTTTTTCGTTCACGGAATCAAGTTTGTCGTATTTTTGACGATAAGAAAAGAGATATGAAACGGGGACCCTTTCGCCAGGCTCGTATTGCTTTTGTCATGGACGAGAGACTGCCGCACGTGCGGAAGGCCCAATTCACCAAGTTCATCAGCCTCCTCAGGGTCCAGTGCAATCTGGAAGTGTTCTCACCGAGGGATGGCGTACCATCACTCTTGGAAAAAGCCGGGAATGGGGAATACTCCCTGATCCTCTTGCCTTGGCATCATTACCTCGATTGGAAGCAGATCGACTCGCACTTCGGGGCCCTGCGCCTCGAGGGCGTCACAGTTGCTGGATACTTTGCCGACACGCTCCTGCCTTTCGACTTGAATACCTTGCCGAATTATCACCGGATGATTCTGCTCGATTTCTTCCGTTTGAGCGAAAGCGAGATCGTCAACTTGATCACCGCCCTCGTTTATCCGGATCAAAAAACGGGCTTCACCGGGATCATTCCCCAGAAAAATCTCGTCTATCACCAAGAGTGGTACGAACATGACCGGAGCGGCACCCACTGCATCGACTCGGTCATGAGCCTTCCCCTCTTACGCGCTCGTCGGTGGGAAGACCGGAGCGGATCGTTCCGCTTCGTCCTCACCGCACTCTGGCTCATGTGCTTTAAAGGCAAACCGAGAAACCGGGAGCTCGAATCCTGTGCCACAATCGAATTAGCCGAGCATGACCGGAGACTTGCTTTGAAGTTCACCTTTGAGGACAAAACGCTCACCCTCAAAAACCTGATGGAGCTCACGTGGCCTGCTTCCGGCAAGAAGCATCCCCTGTTCCAGATGCTGACGGAACATTCTGATTTTCTGCGGATCCACCAGTTCCCTGAGAGTCACATGCTCGAGGTGACCTTGTTTTTCACACCAGAAGCTCCCTCTCTCCATCACCCGGGGGAAGTACGCGGACTCTGGATCGAGCCTCAAAAAGCGAAAGCGCTCTATAAAACGAGCGAGGACGAGGGGTTCGAGAACAGGATCTCGGTTCTCAATGCGCAGGAGCGGAATCTACCGGATCAGTTCCTGATCCTGGTGGATCAACTGAATGCCCTCCAGTCCCGACTGGGAGAAATCAGCCGTGAAGAGCGTTTTATCGTTGAACACCAGATCTCCCACGTCCGTAAACTCCTTTCTGTCATCGAAAAGAAATTGGCCGAAAATAAGAAAATCGCCTAAAGTAGCGCCATGGTCCTGCTGATCGAGTTCCTGAACCGGATCTCGTTTTTCTCAATTCTTTCGTGGAGTTTTTTTCTCCTCTCGGTATCTTGCGCCATCCTCCTGACCGCATTCCGCTCTCCACTCATCCGTAGATACCGTAGGGTCCTCATCGGTGTGACCTGGAGCTCGATCGTTCTCGGTGTATTGAGCTGGTCGGTTCCTTTTTTCACCAGCCGCTTGCATCCGGATCAGTCCCGCCTCGTTGCGATGGACTCCCTAGCCCGAACGGAATGGGTCGAGCCGCTTGGAAATCCTGAAACCCAGCTGCCTCCGGACGAGATCGGGCTCACTCGCAAGCTGCCTTATCGCTTCAAATACAAGCTGAAACTCCCTTTCGAGTTTGACAGAGTTTTGACTGCAGAAGCCAAGAACCTCGTGGTTCGTGACCGTTCCGGGAACATTCGTGGATTCGATGCCTACACGGGCTTTAATCATTGGTCCATTCGTCTCCACACGCATCGTATTCTGGGAACGGTCGAAACACCGAACCGACTCTTCATTCTCGACCGGACTTCGCTCGATTCGTTCAGGATCTCGTCGATTGATTTGCAGAATCCATCCTTGTTGTGGCAACGAAACATCCCCAACTGTCGCGAAGGGCATTTGGCCTACGACTCTGAAAGTCAATCGATTCTGGTCACCACTGGCAATCAGGGAGTCTGGAGCTTGAAAGCCCGATCAGGCGAGATCCTGTGGAAGCGTCCAGAGCTGTATTCGAAATCCCGCCCCTTACCGATGAACGGTCAGGTTGCCATCTTCGAACCCGAAGTAGCGAACCGGAAGGGCTGGTGGCAAGTCCTCGACTCGCACTCCGGAAGAACCCTTCGCAAACTCCGCCACGCTTTCGACGAAACGACTGAATTGGTTTCCGACGCCTCAGCTCCGCTCATCTTGCTGAAAACCGGAGCCCAGGAATACGCCAGCCTCAATCCACTGACTTTCGAACGCCTTTGGATGCTTCAGGTTCCGGCTCCCTTACTCAAGCTGGCGTCACTTGATCGGCAAACCTATCTCGCTTGGCAAACCTCAGGACGGGTTGAAGTCCGCAACTGGCTCGATAACTCGATGGTTTGGCAACAGCAACTGTCTGAATTCAGCGATCAGTTTTTGCGATCCTCCCCGGACCACCAAATGCTCGCCTTTTCAATGCACGAACCGAATGAGCTGGCCGGAGTGGCCTTCCGGGATCAGCGCCAGGGCCAGCATCTGGCCAGCGTTCAAACCTCAGAGCCCCTTCACGACCTGTGGTTCCTCGGAGATTGGCTTTACCTCTTCAGCCAGAATCATGTGTGGGCTTTTCGCAAATAAACGGAATTGATAGAGAAAATCACCCCTACCGGACTCAAGATCCGCCCTCATCCTGCCGATCCGTACCAAGAACAAGCCTGGAATCCGGAAGCACATCAAAATAGCTGACAAAAAAAGTTTGTTTTTGCGAAGTGTGTCAGGATAAACTCAGGAATAGGGGGATCTATGGTTCCAATCAGCCTTTCACTTCTTTTGCTCGGTACACTTTCAGGGTCTGCGTGGGCCGGCGACGCCTTTAACCCCAATAAACAACTTTGCATTGGCGTCAACAGTACCAGGCCTCCCAAAAGCGACGGTAAATGTCTCGACGGGTTTCACGGACCGATGAGCGAGGGGGATTTCTTAACCAAATGTTTCAATAACGGAACTTGGGTTCCTAGTGCCGTGTGCGGTAGTCAATCCAAAGCTCCGGAGGAATATAAATACAAACGTCGGAAAGCTGAGTACGACCACTACACCCAACTCAACTCACCGAAGGCCGAATCCAATGCTGGGGCGGATCCGACGGAT
>CANHQK010000067.1 GCA_947462765.1 Bdellovibrionales bacterium | reverse complement strand
GTTTCGATCCGGATCGGATCGGGGAGCTTGGCCGGATTCTCGACCATCATGACTTCGCCATCGGTCTGGGTCACGCGGTACACCACGGAAGGCGCGGTCGTGATGATATTGAGACCGTATTCGCGCTCGAGACGTTCCTGAACGACATCCATATGCAGGAGGCCGAGAAACCCGCAACGGAAACCGAAACCCAGTGCGGTCGACGTTTCGGGCTCGAACGCGATGGCTGAATCGTTCAGTCGCAACTTCTCGAGGGCCTCTTTCAAATCATGGTAGTCGTCTGATTCGACAGGATAAACTCCACAAAACACCATGGGCTTCGCTTCGGCGAAACCGGAAAGCGGCTCTGAGAGCGGATCCTGGAACGACATGATGGTATCGCCGACCTTCATGTCACGGACATCTTTGATCCCGCAAATAATGGCCCCCACCTCACCCGAAGCCAGTTGATCGACATCGCGGTATTTGGGAGCGAAAGTCCCGACTTTCTGGACTTCGTATTCTTTACCGACGTGAAACAACTTGATCTTCATTCCGGGCTTCACCACCCCGTTGAAGACGCGAATGAGCGCGATCACACCCTGGTAGGGATCGAACCAGCTGTCGAAAATGAGCGCCCTCAGTTTGCCCTGATCGTCATCCGCTGGAGAGGGAACGTATTTCACTACCGCTTCGAGAACATCCTCGATCCCGATTCCGGATTTGGCGCTGGCCAGAACAGAGCGCGAAGTATCCACCAAACCGATGGTGTCTTCGACTTCTTTTTTGACCTTCTCCGGATCTGCAGAAGGCAGGTCGATCTTGTTGATGACCGGGAACACCTCGAGATTGTTCTCGAGAGCGAGAAACACGTTGGCAAGAGTCTGGGCTTCGACCCCCTGAGTGGCGTCGACAACCAGAATGGCGCCTTCGCAGGCAGCCAGCGAGCGCGAAACCTCATAAGTGAAGTCAACGTGGCCGGGAGTATCAATGAGGTTCAGGATATATTCCTGCCCATCCCGGGCCTTGTACTTCAGGCGGACACTTTGGGCCTTGATGGTGATCCCCCGCTCCCGCTCCAATTCCATGTTGTCGAGAAACTGGGCCTCCATCTCACGGGCCGTAACGGTTCCCGTCTTTTCCAGGAGCCGGTCCGCCAGTGTGGACTTGCCGTGGTCGATGTGGGCAATGATGCAAAAGTTCCGGATATTCTTAGACATGGATGAGGGGAATCTATCAGGAAGCTCCTTCGAAAGCCACCGCTTCCCCGAAACCCTGGCGCGGCGCACTAACCTTGCAGGTCAAAAATCCCGTCAGTTTCACTCAACTTTTTTAACCCATCCACCGATGAGAAGTCGTATGGTGAAGCATATCCTGTCTCACAGTGTCGGCATTTTAAGTTTGCTCCTTTTCACTTCGGGCTGCGCCAGCCTATCCGGGGCCGAATACGCCAAAAACGTGGAGAAGCTGCAGAACGGCATGACCCAGAGCCAGATCCTGAGCCTGCTCGGGACACCGGACTCCGTTTACCGGAAGAGCGGTGTGGACAAGTGGGTCTACGAATTCCGAAAACAGAACAAAGGCGCCCGGAATGTCGCGGTGGAGTTCCGCGGGGGCAAGGTCACCAAACACGGGGAGATGAGCGGGCGCGAAATCGCAGCCGCCGAAGATCACCGCGAATCCGGGGTGTGTACGCGACTGATCGCACCCCGCGAATTCAGATTCGAACCTCTTTGTGCAGATTGAAGTCAGGATCCACGACTTGGCCCGAGGAGGGGCCGGCGTCGGACGCCTCCCCTCGGGAGAGATCATTTTCGTACCCTTTACCGCGCCGGGAGATTTAGTCCTGGTACGGGTGGTGGAACGCAAAAAGTCATATGCCCACGGAGAGATCATCGAGTTGCTTGAGGCCTCTCCCACACGGGAAACACCTCCATGTCGGGCCTTTCGGGAGTGCGGGGGTTGCTCTTGGCAACACATCCCCTACTCACTCCAATTCGAAACCAAAGTGAAAGGACTGCATACCGCACTTGCGAGAGCCGGGGTCGAAAGCGGCACGGTCCCGATTGACTTGCTGCCAGCCACCGAGACGTATCATTATCGCAATCGGATCCAGGTCCGCGGCAACCCCGCCACGCGCGAAGCAGGATTTTACCGCCCCGGCTCTCATTCCCTGGTGCCGGTATCGGAGTGCACGATTGCAGATCAGAGAATCAATACCGCACTCGGAAGACTACTTGAGGAGGGGTACTCCCGATTCAAAGAGCCATTCAAACTCGAGATTAGCCTGCAGCCCGATGGGGCCATTCGAGCCGACTGGAATGAGCGACATGCCGCAGGCGGCTTTCAGCAGATCAATGAACGGCAGAATCGAGCACTCCAGGCATGGGTCAGGGCACACGCCGGGGCCGGAGGTCTGTTATTGGATCTCTATGGCGGATCCGGAAATCTCAGCCTCCCCCTGATCCCGGAGTTCCGTAAAATCATCTGCGTGGACAGCAGCGCACCGGAGACCGGCAGCCCCGGCCCGAATTTCACTTTCATCAAAAAGAGCATCCAAGCGTGGTGCGGAGAGGATGATGCCGAAACACCAAACGGACCCGTCGTCGCCTTACTTGATCCACCACGGGAGGGAATCGGTGATCTTTTCAACAAACTGGAGGCTCGACTCTCAGCCCTGGGCGTGAGCAAGGTCATCCTCGTCGGGTGCGATGTCGACGCCTTCGCGCGGGACACCTCACGGTTTACCCGTGCGCGGTATCGCCTGGAAAGACTGGGCGCACTCGATCTTTTCCCCCAAACCCCCCATCTTGAATCGCTTGCCCTTTTTTCGAAATGAGCGTTAAAATCGAGGCATGAAAATCCCATCCCGGAATCTGATCCCGGGCCTTTTGGTTCTGATGCTGTCGGCCTGCTCCACCACCTCCGCCTCGAAAAAAGCGGCCACCGTGGAGGGAATGCTCAATGTAGCCGGCGCCGCTATCAACGAGGGAGATCACATCACCGCGTTGGAATACCTGAGCCAAGCCCAAGGACTGGAACCCGACAATGCCCGGGCTCACCATCTTTATGCCTTGGCCTACCTTGGAAAGCGCGAATACAAACTCGCCGAGGAATCAGCCCGTCAATCCGTCCGCCTCGATCCGAAACTTTCCGCCGCCAGGAACACCCTGGGAAAAATCCTGATGGATCTCGGTAAGTTCAATGAAGCTGAGACCCTGTTCAAGCAGGCGGCAAACGACCTCCTCAATCGGGAAGCCGATCGCGCCAAGCTCAATTTGGGAATTCTTTACACCAAAACCCTCAAACCGGATCTTGCCGAGCAATGGTTCAAGCTGGCCCTGGAAGACCGCACCCCCATCGCCTGCTTGGCGCATTTCCAACTCGGAAAGATCTCCCTAGAAAAGAACGAACTTCCAAAAGCCGAGCGACACTACCGCCTGTCCGCCAAGGGTGTTTGCTCGGGCATGAGCGAAACACACCTGGCCATTGCACAGGTCCTCTCCCGACAAAAACGCTATGAAGAAGCCCGTGCCAAGTTTGTCGAAATTCAGCGGATCTTTGTCGGTACGGAAGCGTCGGATAAAGCGATCGAATACCTGAGAGACCTTCCGTGACCCTGGGAGCCCACCTCAAGAAACGCAGACTCGAACTCGGAAGAAGCCTGGAACAATTGGCCGCTTCGACCAAGATCCATATCCGCATCCTTTCTGCCATCGAAGAGGACCAGTACAGCGAACTCCCTGCACGCGCCTTTACTCGCGGATTCATCGTCAATTACACCAAAGCATTGAAATTGAATCCGGGCGAGATCCTCGAAACTTATCATGCGTTTCTCGAATCAAAGTTCGCCGAACGGCCAGACCGCGACCACGGCCACCAAGGTTATGCGTTCGAAGGTCGCGAGCTCGAGCAGAACCGCCGATGGATGATGGTCGGAGGAACCCTGGCTGCGGTATTTGCGATTGCAGTTCTCCTGATTTTCAAGCCGGACAACCATCGCCGAAAAGAAAAGCACAAGGAGTTCGAGGGAGAGCCGACCGCCAAACAAGCCCCGTCCGCCTCACCCTCTGCCCCTGGGCAGTCCATTTATTTCCCACCCGAGGAAATTGCATCGAAGAACACACTTGAGCGGCCGAATCCGGCCGGGTTCGCTTTACCGTCAGCAACAGCCAGCCCAAGCCCGACGCCTGCAATCACACCCCCCTCCAGCCCAAGCCCCACACCGGTTCTCGACCCACTCAACAAGGGAGACGGTCTGGCACCAGAGGAAATCAAACTGAAAGTCAGCCTGACCGCAAAAGAAGATGCATGGGTCCGCTATCGCTCAGACGAGCTACCCGTCGGAATCATGATTCTTCGAAAAGGACGCACCTTGGTGATCAAAGCTCGCCAGAATCTCCGATTTGAAACCCGCCACCCCGAACACTTCCAGGTGAAAACCAGATCGGTGGCCCTGAGCGACTTGAAGCTCAACAAGGTCGAACTCAGCGGTGACGCATCGCTTCTGGAGTACCGGGGTCAGGATCTCGGACAGAAAGAACTTCCTGAGGCAATTCCGACACCTCGAGAGCCATAAGCCCCCCGAAGGGCTGTTTGCTTTGCGTCAAATTATAAGATTCACCCCATCCGCGGGGCCACCTTAGAGATTCTTAGGTTGATTTCGAGGATCAAAAAAATCCATCCACACATTTTTCAAAGTTATCCACCAATGTTAAGACATTGAAGTTGTTGTGTATTTTTCCTTATATCTTCTGTTTTCACCCTGGGTTGTTTTTTTTATTCACATTATAGCGATTTTCAGGCGTTTTTTTGACGGTGGCGAACTTTTGACCCGAAACAGGGCCATATTATCCCCATCTTTTTACAAACCAGTACCCTTCCAACGAATAGGACCCTGGAACATTCGCTCTTCCACCCCAAAGCAAGCGCAAAGCCTCGAGCATTCGCTCACGCTCCCGCAGACGCAAAGACTCGTCTAGCCGGGCCTCATATGCCAGATAACGGGATTGTGACCGGATGACGCCAACGAACTCTTCCAGAGTGAACTCAAGGGTGTGCTCCACTCGCAAGGAACCCCTTTGCGAGAACGACTCGGCACAGCGAACGGACTCGGTCAACTCGAACAAACTCCCTCTGGGGCGCTGCCCCTCAGCGCGCCACCTCAGATTGAATTCGCGCCTCACCCATTCATTGACATCGCCCAGCCCCTCAAGCTTGGGAAACTGATATTCCACGACAAAAAAAACACCTCCCGGACGGAGCACTTTCCGGATGACCTCAAGAGATCTAGCCGGATCCATCCAATGCCAGGAGGAGGCCGCCAGAACAAGGTCCACTTCAAGATCTTCAATAGAGTCCTCGCCGGATGCGACCCGATACTCGATCTGAGACTCGACATCCGCCAGGGTTTGAACCGCCACCTCCAGCATCGACGGATCGGGCTCGATCAGAACCAACTTCGACACAGGAAGCGCCCGAATCAAAGACAGTGCCGAGTAACCGGTTCCCGCCCCGAGATCTGCAGCACGGATTCCAGAGGTGCCCCCGATCGAGCCGACCCATGGGCGCAGTCCTTCAAAAACTGAAGGGGGATAAGCAATCCGATAGCGGACATAGGTCTCAGGATCGAAGCGGGCCATCTTACCAGGATGCCCGTCTGAACATGAAAAGCCCCAGCGACCCGACCAGCAGGTTCGGAATCTGGACTGCAAACCAAGGAGGCAACTTACCCGACTCCCCCAACCAGATCGAACTCACCTGGATCTGCCAGTATAAAGCCATGGTCACAAAGGAAACGAGCATCACCCCGTATCGGGCACCCCGAGTCCGAACCACTCCGAATCCCATCCCGAGTAAAACGAAAAAGAGCGGTGTCATGGCCACCGCTATGCGCCTCCAATGTTCGGTCTTCAGCTCTCGGAGATAATTCGAGGAGGTCTCAGGTGCACGCATTCTCCGTTCCAGCTCATCTTGGGAGAACATCCTCGGCTTGAAACCGAACTTACCGGTGGTATCTGGAATATCGAAAAAGATCTGGTAGGTCCCGAAATTCATCTTGGAGTAAGAGTCGCCACGCGATTCCGACTGATGGATACTTCCGTCTTGTAACTGAAGCACCACTCCTCCGAGATCGTCCTCTCCCGACTGCACCCGGATTAATTCTCCCGTTTTGGATACAACCGTCAGCGGATGCTTGGGATCTCGCTCGTCGAAAATGAAGACTTTCTCCATTTTTCCTGCGCGATTATTGGCCTTCTCGGCGTAGAGGAGGAGGTTGAAAAAACCCGAGGTGAAGGTACCTTCATTGATGGCGCTTGCAAATTTACGGTTACCGATTTTGATCAGTGTGTTTCGCATGGCCACTTCGGACCAAGGCGCCCAATTCACATTCAATAAATACGAAAGAATGGCTACCGCCACTGAGAGAGAGAACACTGGCACCGAAATCCGCCAGAGCCCAAGCCCGCCCGCTTTCATCGCAACCACTTCGCTGTCGCCCGACATCCTCGAAAAAGCGAACAAGACTCCGACCAGAAACGCCATTGGAAGACCGAGTGGCAGAAAGTTCACCATCAGAGTCCACAGGAGCTTCATGACGAGACCAAAAGGAGCGTTATTGACGATCAACTCCTCAGCCAACCTGAGCATCTGAAACAGCAGGAATACGAAAGAGAAAAAAAACACACCCCCGAGAAAGGGGCTCAGCACCTCGGTGAAAATATAGGTGTCGATCCGCCTAATACGCATTCGGGTTTACAAATCCTTTGAATACGGTCAGGAACAGGATCTTGATGTCCAACCAGAGGGACCAATTCCGGATGTAATAGATATCGCACTCGATCCGCTTCTCGAGTGAGGTATCGCCCCGCCAGCCATTCACTTGGGCCCAACCCGTGATACCGGTCTTGACCCGATGGCGGAGCATGTAGTTGGGAATCTCATTACGGAATTTGTCGACAAAGACAGGTCTTTCCGGCCTTGGTCCAACAAGGGACATGTCGCCCGTCAATACATTCCAAAGCTGCGGAAGCTCGTCGAGAGAGGTGGATCGCAAGAAGGTGCCGATCACCGTGCGTCGATTGTCATTCTTGACCGCCCACACCGCCCCGGTCCGATCTTCAGCATCAACCTTCATGGAACGGAATTTCAGCATCCCGAAAGTCCGCCCGTCCAAGCCCATCCGCTCTTGCCGGTACAAAACAGGTCCGCGGGAACTCAAGCGAACAGCGAGTGCGATCAATCCGAGAAAGGGGGAAAGGATCAACAGCCCGACAGCAGACAAAGTAAAATCCATCAGCCTCTTGAGCCAGGCTCGATATCCATAAAGCGGGGAATCATTGAGGACAATCAAGGGCACCCCGCCGAAACTCTCCACGGCCGCCCCCAGAGCGATGAAGCGGGAATAATCGGGAATCACCTGCAAGTCGATTGACTCATCCCGGAACTCAGTCACCAAAGCCTCCTGAAGAGCCGAGCGTGCCTGGGGAAGAGCGATCAACACTGTGGCCGGGCGAATGCTCCGGATCAGCTCAATAGCCCGAACATAATCGTCCGGACCAACCACCCGCGTGATTTCAATTCCGATCTCCGGATATCGCCCGAGCTGCTGAAGCACAAAGTCGAGCTCCCGGCCCTCTCCAACCGCCACTAGCTTGATCGAATAGATCCCCTTACGATTCAGCTCCCGCAGCAATTTTCGTGAGGCCACCCGGTAAGCCCAGCCCCCCCAGAGGACCAGGCCTCCGAAAATGAGAATGACTCCTCTTGAGAAACGGTATTCGGTAATGAAGAACGTCAGAGCAGTGAAGAGGATCAGAACGGCAACATGGGCACGGATCAGGGTGTAGATCTCGGTAGAGCGCCGGATCACCCTTTGATAATGATACACCCCAAAGAACTGGAACCCTCCCGCCCACAACAAAACGATCATGGGAAGCAGTGCAAGATAATACCCGCGCTGCGGACCCTCGGGATAAAAAGGAAGCAGGGGGGCTCCGTTCAGCCACTCGAAGCGGATCGGATATGCCAGGAGCCAGGAGACCGCCACGATCAGGATGTCTGCGATGCGCGTCATCACCCCGGCCGAATTTTGGTACCTTTTGATCATGGTTCCCTGAAAACTTAACTGATCCAGAAGCCAAAAAACAGTGGTATGATGAGGGCTCACCAAAATTCACGAAGGAGTCTCTCCATGAAAACGGAATTCATTCGTTCCCTCACCCCGATCCACATCGCCCAGGATTTCACCGGCGACACCGTGGCCTACCTTTACTTTCAGAACGACAAGAAGGAAGCCCTTCTTTCTCCGCAAAGTCTGACTGAAATACGTGATCTCGCCAAATCCGGAACCTTCACGGCTTCTGCGAAAAGTTGCTACTTCATCCGTGGGTCGTATATCGAGAGCCGGAACGTGCTCGCTGTCGGTCTCGGCTCGAAAAAAGGGTTCACCGCCGAGAAGGCGCGCCAAACCGGGGCAGTGATTGCCACAAAAGTCCAAGCCGAGAAAGTCAAACAATTGGCAATCGACGTGGACGCCTTGCTGAAGTCCTCCGGAAAACCTACGGCAGAAACTGCGCTTCGCGCCCTCCTCGAAGGATATCTCCTCTCCCAGTACACCTTCGAGAAGTACAAATCGGCCAGCAAGAACAACCACTCCAAGCCTGAGTCGATCGTCCTCCTGAGTGCCGACAAAAAGAACGCTGCATGGCTGCAGGAGCTCGCCCACGAGGTGCTCGTCACCGTGGATTGCATCTACCTGACACGCGACTTTTCGAATGAACCCTCGAATTACGGCACACC
The DNA here is from genome assembly GCA_947462765.1 of Bdellovibrionales bacterium. Classification (GTDB taxonomy): domain Bacteria; phylum Bdellovibrionota; class UBA1018; order UBA1018; family CAIMNF01; genus CAIMNF01. The sequence goes on along the minus strand of CANHQK010000067.1, from coordinate 473 downwards.
GGAGTATTACGCGAACGAAATCACCAAGCTTTGTAAGACCTACGGCCTCAAGTGCAAAGTCATGAACGACGCAGAAGCCCGCAAAGAGAAAATGGAGCTCTTCCTTTCGGTCGGCGCCGGATCGGAGCGCGAATCACGTGTTGTGATTGTGGAGCACACTCCGAAATCCGGAGCCAAGACTGCGAAACACGTGTCGTTAGTCGGAAAAGGTGTGACCTTCGATTCAGGCGGGATCTCGCTGAAGCCCGGTGCGCGGATGGAGGACATGAAGCACGACATGACTGGAGCGGCGACTATGATCGGCGCCACTCTGCTCGCCGCCCGACTCGGCTCGAAAAACAAGATCACGACCATTCTTGTATTTGCCGAGAACATGCCCTCTGGAACAGCAACCCAACCGGGAAATATCATCAAAGCCCGTAATGGTAAGACCGTAGAAATCATCAACACCGATGCGGAAGGCCGCCTGGTGC
>CANHQK010000066.1 GCA_947462765.1 Bdellovibrionales bacterium | reverse complement strand
GAAGCGCCGCCATTCAGATCTCCGTGCCCAGGGCAGAGGCCATTGAAAAGGCTGCGTACAATCCCCTCCGTCAGTACATTCGTCTGACCTCTCCGGAAGGCGCCCAGCCTGAGACGGTCCGCGCGATCCATCAATTGCTCGAGTCTCTCGTGATGTCCGTCGAGCTGCTCGAGGAAGTCCCCGCTCTCGGGGACATCCAGACCTATCAGTCCGCCGGAATCAGTTTTGTGACCCGGAATGGCATCTGGTTCGATTCGACTCAAGGGGTGCTCTTCGGTGGAAACGCAGAGAGCGAGCAAGCCGCCTCGGTGCTCTCGCGCAAGCGCACCATTCAGGAGCTCAAGATTGAAGCCGAGCAGGCCGAGTCCGCTCTGAATGGTATCGAAGGTGCTCTCTCGGCGCTTCAGCAGAATCTCGATGTTTTCGAAGTGGCGATGCAGGAGCTCTCCCAGGAAAAGAGCGATCTTGAAATCGAGGTCGGATCGCTGGAGAAAGAATGCGTCCAACTCGAGCGCAAGCTTGGAGAGATGGAGAGATCGACCTCCCGCTTCCAGGGAGAGCGCGATCAGCTCGATTCCCAGGTTGCTTCTTCCCGCGAGGAGATTGTTTCGATCGAAGAATCCCTGGTGACCATCGCCGACACCCGCGCCTCCATCGAGGCTTGGATCGGTGAGCACGAGGCACTCCTTGCTGCCAAGGAAGAGGAGCTTCAAAATGCCGAGCAGGATCTGCAAACCATTAGGATCCGTGAAGCCGGCGAGCGCGAACGGAAGAACTCGCTGAAGAAAGAGCTCGAAACCGAGCAGCGTTATCTTTCTGATCGTGAACGCAGGCTGGGTGAGGTCGAGAACCTCCTTGAGTCTTTCCAGTCTGACCGATTCCAGTACTCAGAGGGTGATAGTGAGCACCAGGAGGCAATCGAGATTCTGAGCCGGGCCTTGTCCGAGAAGCGCGAAGAGCTTTCTGTTTTGCGTGATCGACTCGAGCAATCCAATGAGTTGGTCAGCACAGGCATGGAGAAGATCCGTAGCCTGCATAAGCTGGGAGAGGAAAAAACCCGCACGCTAAACCAATTGGCCATTGATCTTGAGCGACTTCAGTCCGAGCTCAATCACCTGAAGGCCAATATGGAGGAGAAATACGGAGTGGGGTGCCTCGAGGAGCCTCAGGGACTCGATATCCAGGAAGAAATGACCGATCCGGTCGTGACCATTGAGATGTCAGAAGAGGAAGAACGAACCCTTCAGACTGAGGTGGAAGAGCTGCGTGAGAAGATTCGCCGCCTTGGGGAAGTCAATACCATGGCTGTCGAGGAATACGAGGAGATGCAGAAGCGTCACGAGCACCTCTTCAAAGAAAAGATGGACCTCGAGGCCTCGATGCAGAATTTGAACGAAGCCATCGAGCACATTAACAAGACCTCTGAAGATCGGTTCCGGAAGGCCTTCGAGGCCATCTCGGTTCGTTTCGAAAAGCTCTTCCCGATCATTTTCGGTGGTGGTCAGGCACAGCTTTCGCTGGTTTATCCTGAAGGGTCGAATGACATCATGGAGGCCGGGGTCGATATTCTCGCCCAGCCGCCAGGCAAGAAGATCTCGAACATGACCCTGCTTTCCGGGGGAGAAAAGGCTCTCACTGCATTGTCGTTGATCTTCGCGATCTTCATGGTCAAGCCCTCTCCTTTCTGTATTCTCGACGAGGTCGATGCCCCACTCGATGATGCCAACATCGGCAAGTTCAATGCGCTAGTTAGGGAGATGTCGGCTAAATCCCAGTTCATCCTGGTGACCCACAATAAGAAGACCATGGAACTCAATGACACTCTTTATGGTGTCACAATGGAGGAGCCCGGTGTTTCTCGCATGGTCTCGATCCAACTTCAGTAAGCCGGTTCTTATAGCGTTGATCTGCTTTGCTCCGGCTTCGGCCGGAGCGGCGGTTCCCTTGCCGCCACTTCTGGGTGAAGTGCAGGCTCAGTACCAAAGGGTGGCTGGCATCGAGGCTCGTTTTAGTCAGGAGACTGATGTGAAGGCCACCCGTCAGGTCAAGAAGGCCAAGGGTCGGATCTGGATCAAGCGTCCGAACAAGCTCCGTTGGGAGACGCTCGAGCCGGATCCAAATATCCTGGTGAGTGACGGACAGACCTTCTGGTTTTATACTCCGCCCTTTGATCCGACAGAGCGGGGCCAGGTGATCATCAAGAAAACCGCGCAGGTTCAAACCCGTTTCCTGAATTCTTTGTTGAGTGGAAGTTTCGATTTCGGGAATGGCTCGGTATCGATCGAAGATCGCATGAGGGGAAGATTCTTGCTCAAGCCCAAGGCCGGTACGGCAGGGGATGTGCAGAGTGCTGAGATTCACATCGACCCGATCAAAAAAACCATCCATCAGGTGGAGTTGCTGCACACGAGCGGGAACCGCACCGAGATCAAGTTGGAAGAGCTGAAGCTTGTGCCCAAAGTCGAAGACAAGTGGTTTCGCTTTGTTCCGGACAAAAACACCGACAAGATTGTGGAGTGAGGGCCGTCCGGTTCCGGCTCAGATTCCGTCTTTGGACGGCCCATCACCATACAATCAAAGGGTGAGACGAAGGGTGGATGCCCTTAGAGCAACTTCAGCGCCATGTGCGGGGCTGAGTTGGCTTGCGCTAGCACCGATACCCCTGCCTGTCGGAGGATTTGCTTTTGCGCCATCATCGTGGCTTCTTCGGCGATATCGGCATCCGCGATTCGAGACCGTGCGTTTGCGAGGTTCTCTTTTGCAATCGCGAGAGTGTTAGTCGTGGAGACCAGCTTGTTCTGCATGGCTCCAAGCCCTGCTCGAGCACCTGTCACGGAGGCGATCGCTTCGTCGAGCTTGTCTATCGAGTCTCTCGCAGAATCGATGGATTCCGCATTGATACCCGAAATTCCGAGCCGATCCACACGGACATCGTAATCCTTCACCGAGAATTGGATGCGGTCCGCCTCGTTATTGCGGGCACCCACCTGGAATTCGAGAGCGCTTTTATTGGCTTCACCATTTAGAAGTGGAGTGCCGTTGAAGTTTGTCACGTTGGCAATCCGATCGATCTCCGCCTTCAGACTCTGGTACTCTTTGTCGATGAAGCCCCGCTCTCGATCACCGATGGTGTCGGATGAGGCTTGAATGGAGAGTTCCCTGAGTCGGGTGAGAATGTTACCGATCTCGGAGAGGCCGCCCTCCGCGACCTGAACAAACGAGATTCCGTCATTAGCGTTTCGTTCTGCCTGCTTGAGAGAGCGGACCTGAGCATGCAGATTTTCAGAGATCGACAAGCCGGCAGCATCATCGCCGGCAGAGGTGATCCGGTTACCGGAAGCGAGCCGGCTAAAGACTTTGGCCTCATCGTTGCTTGTGCGTGACAAGTTCCTCTGAGCCGCCATCGAGGCGAGATTGGTTCCAATACGAAGTCCCATACTTCATTGCCCTTTCGTCCACGCTGTGCCCGTTATGCGTGCCCGGCCCCCCTTTAAGAACCGAGACTTTTTTGACGCCCTCAAGATCTAGTTTAGAAAACTTTTTGTCTTGATGCATCAAAAAAGTTGAGCAATGAAGTAGGTTTTTTAAATTTTAATAAAAACGATTAGTTAAAGCCGATTAATCAACGACTTTCCTGTTCGTGAGCAAACAACAGTGGCCCGGAGAGGGGGGTTCCCTCTCCGGGCCTGCCGTCAGGATTGAATTATCCTAAGAGCTTCAGAGCGCTCATGGAGTTGTTGTTGGCTTGACTGAGGACCGCAGTGCCTGCTTGGGAGAGAATATTCGACTTGGTGAGTTCCGAAGTCTCCGAAGCGATGTCCACATCGTAGATGCGGCTTCTTGCGGCCGAGAGGTTTTCCTCATAGATGTTGAGGTTGCTGATGGTTGCAGCAAAGCGGTTCTGGAGGGCACCCACTTCCGAACGGTTTTCGGAAAGCATCTTGATGGCGCCATCGATTTTTTCCAGGTTGGCCTGAGCGGCTTCTTTGGTTTCGGTGTTGACGTCTGCCACACCGAGAGCGTCTGCGGAGACGTTCAGTTTAGCGCTGTCGTACACGAAACGGTCGTGCTCAGGGGAGTTGTTGAGACCCACTTGGATCTCGAGCTTTTCTCCTTGGCCGGAAAGGAGCTTCGCACCGTTGAATTCGGTAGTCGAAGAGATCCGGTCAATTTCGGAGCGGAGCTGGGTCATCTCTTTATTGATGAAGCCGCGCTCTTTGTCGCCGATGGTGTCCGAAGCCGCTTGGATGGACAGTTCGCGGAATCGAGTCAGGATATTCCCGATCTCGGCCATGCCACCTTCAGCGACCTGAACGAGGGAGATACCGTCGTTGGCGTTGCGGTTGTCTTGGCGCAAAGAGCGGATATCCGCTTTCATTTTTTCGGAGATCGCCAAGCCAGCCGAGTCGTCAGCGGCCTTGGCGATCCGGGTTCCGGAAGCCACTTTCTCCAAGCTTGCCTGTTGCTTGGCGTTGGACACGCCCAGATTTCGCTGAGCCGCCAATGATTGAACGTTGGTATTAATGCGTAAACCCATAGATCCTCCTCAATAGGTCAGGGTGTTCCCTTGCGGGAACGGTTATTAGTTGCTGACAGGTTTGCTGTACGCCATCAGATGGAGTTCTTGACCGATTTAGTCTGTCAAAAACCTCACACCAAACCATATCGGTCAGGTATTAAAAAACCTTGAGGACTTTTTGTCAGGATTTTGTCGCAGCCTCAGGACTTGCGGAATGTGAGAAAGTAACCCAGGCCTCTTTTGACGTTAAGGTATTGATTCAGTTCTGGAATCTTCTTCTTTAAGTTAGTGAGGTGGGTGTCGAGATTGTTCTCTGAGATGTTCGAGTCCGGCCATACGGAAGCCTGGAGCTCGGCCCGAGTCAATCGGCGGCGAGCGGACTTCAGGCTTTCGAGGATCCTGTATTCCGTGGAGGTGAGGTCAACCCACTTCCCGCTCGAAAAGACGGCCTTTCGCTCGTGATTGAGTGGAAGCTCCCCGTCGAGCTTCATCATGGACGATATTTTTTCATGAATCTGTTGGGCGGTTGCCGGCTTTTCCAGTAGGCCATTCACCCCCGAGTTGAGGGCCAGGATGCAGTCGTCCTTATTGGCTTGGTCGGTCAGGATCAGGACAGGAAGGTCATTCTTCTTGGATCGGACCAGGGGCAGGAGCTCAACATGGCACCCCTGGGGACCTCGTAGTTCCATCAGGATGAGGTGGATAGATCCCCAGTCGATTTCCTCGATGTTGGCTTGAGTGAGTTCGTTCAGGTGAAGGAAGTCCATCTCCGGCGGCAAGCCGAGCTTAAGCGTGTTCACGAGGGCGGTATCCTGATCGATCCAAAGCACCCGCATAAGATAAATTCAAGTTAGGTGGCAGAGGGTCAAAAATCAATAAATATATAAAATCAATGGAAAAATTGCTTGTCCCTTGATGGTAATTGAAGAATGTTTGAAGGTTTTAGAAGGATGGGCCCAGTCGATCGATCTGCCGGAGGGCCTCATACACGGTGATGCTGACGGCGTTTGAAAGATTCAGGGATCGGACGCGGGCATCGTACATGGGTATCCGGATCAGGGCATCGGCATGGCCATCCAGGATCCAGTCCGCAAGTCCCGTGGTCTCCTTTCCGAAGATCAAATAATCTCCCTGACGAAAGGTCGCATCATAAAGGGTTTGGCCAGCCCGGGTTTCGACCAGGTGAAGTCGTGCTCCTGGGTGGAGTGAGGCGAAGAAGGCGTCGGTGGACTCGTGGACATGCACCTCAAGGTGTTCCCAGTAGTCCAGTCCTGCGCGTTTCAGGGCTTGGGCGTCGGTGCTGAACCCCAGGGGCTTGACGAGGTGAAGGATGGAGCCGGTGGCCATGCACAGCCTTCCGACCGAGCCGGTGTTTTGCGGGATTTCGGGCTCGATCAAGACCACATTCAAGCGGGCCGGGCTGTGGGCGGGTTCAGGGTGAGATTCGGACACGGATCAGTCCTCCGACAAAGGTCGATTTCCCCTCGAATTCGATCAGCCGACCGCTCACGGTGGTCACGCGAAGCGGAGCGTAGGGCGCAGGCTCCGGGTGATCCCGCTCTTGAGGGGTGATTTGAAGAGTGTCGAAGACCGCAGTAGAACCGTCCATCCGATATCGTCGGGTGGGGTTGGAGATGTGGAGCAGGATGCGATTTTCCCCTGGGTTGTGCGCGTATCCGGTGACATTCACCATATGGCTTCCGGATTTTTTCCACCTTTGGAGATTCCCGTCCCAGACCATGAAAGCCAGGGTGAGGGCGATCTCATCGCCGGATCGGGCAGCGTCAATGAGGTCTGAAAGGGTTGGCGCACGGTTCTCGTACCGAATTCCGGGCGCAGGATCGCGGTCACCTAGGCGACGGATCAGGTGAACCCGTTCGCCCGTCAGGCCCCCGGCATTCAGGAAGTGGGCAGCGCATTCCGCAGCAGCCTTTGGATCGATCGGGGACAGCGGGTCGATCCCGCAGGACTTCATGAATCCGAGAATCGCCTGGGCTCCTTCGAGTTTTTGATTGTCGGAAGAAAGTCCAGCCAGCGGGATATTGCCAGCCGTCTCTGGAGAGAGAACTCTGGCCCGTGCGAGTAGGTTAGTGAGTGTGGCTGGAATGCAGAGGGGGGTGACCTCCCCGGAGCTCCCGGACCCTTGGATCAAGAGTGGATCGTTTTGCCAGAGGTAAAAGGGCGTGGAACGATTGGCGCCCTCAGTGAAGCCGGGCAATGGAAGGGGTGGACGGAGTGAGTGCCGAAGATGAACTTCTTCGGCAACGGATTCTTTTGCCAAAGGGGGCGAAACCAAAAGTAAAAAGAGGACGACCCTCGTGAGCATGGGGGGCTTTATACATGGGTTCTATTGAAAAAACAAGGTGTGCATAAGTGAGCCCGTAACTGGCGCTCGATTGGCGGCTAGAGAGTCACCGCCCGCCACCAGATCCAACCCAAGGTCACGCAGCCTGTGAAATAGGACCCGAAGCGCAAGTAAACCGAGTTGAAGGTGCAGTGGACCAGTGAATGTGCCACCCGGCTACCGACAAATACCCACGAGGCAGTGATGATCCCGGGATCGGTTTTTCCGGAGATCATCAAGAGTACCAGGACCAGGTAGAACAGAACCGGGACTTCAAACTGGTTCTCAAAATTATCCGAAAGGGCATCGGTATCGGAGATCTTCCGGTAACCCTCCTCGCCCTTCAGCTCCTCCATGCCCACTCCCTTGCGAAGCATGGAGATCAAGCGAGCAGTCAGCAGCGCTGCCCAAACCATTGCGGTCAAGCCGACCTGGGCGAGGAGGGGGTGGAGTAATTCGGTGGGTAAGTTCATAGTTAGTCTCCCATTTACGGCCGGATCGTGTTGATCATGCGTGGAAACGGAATGGTCTCGCGAACGTGCTCCACTCCCGTGACCCATGCGACCGTCCGCTCGACACCGAGCCCGAAGCCCGCATGCGGTGCGCTTCCGTAGCGGCGCAGATCGAGGTACCACTGGTAATCCTTGAGGTTCAATCCGTGCTCCTGGATCCGTCGCTCGAGGATCTCGACCTTGTCCTCGCGCTGTCCGCCCCCGATGATCTCGCCATAACCGAATGGAGCGATCAGATCGGCACCCAGGGCATACTTACCATCGTGATCGACGCCTTCGCCATTCGGATCATCCGCATTCTTGAAGTAAAAGGCTTTGATCTTGGACGGAAAATGGTGAACGAATACGGGCTTTCCGAATTCTTCGCCCAGTGCGGTCTCGTGGGGAGCTCCGAAATCCTCTCCCCAGGGGATCGCATGGCCGCGTTTCTCCAGAATCTTGAGCGCTTCATCGTAAGAAATGCGCGGAAAGGGTGCGACAATCGCTTCAAGTTCTGCCTGGTTGCGTTCCAGGATCACGAGCTCCTTCTGGCAATGGTTCAGGCAGTGCCTCACAATGTGACAGACGAAAGCCTCTCCGAGATCCATCACGTCGTTGAGTTTTCCGAAGGCCATCTCGGGCTCCACCATCCAGAACTCGGTCAGGTGCTTACGGGTCTTCGACTTTTCAGCGCGAAAGGTGGGGCCAAAGGTGTAGATGTTCCCGAATGCAAATGCACCCGCTTCTCCATACAGTTGTCCGGACTGGGTCAGGAACGCCTTCTCATCGAAATAGGGTGTGGAGAACAGGGTCGAGGTCCCCTCGCAAGATGTGGCGCTCAAAATCGGCGGATCGAAGCGAGTGAAGCCTCTCTGACGGAAGAAATCCTGGATGGCGAAGAAGATCTCGCTCCGGATCCGCAATGCAGCCCACTGACGTTGGCTCCGGATCCAGAGGTGACGATTCTCCATCAGAAACTCTACGCCGTGTTCCTTGAGTGAAATCGGATAGGTATCGGCGATTTGAACCGGCTTCACTTCGAGGACGGTCAGCTCGAACCCGAGTTTGGAGCGTGGCTCTTTGCGAACTTTTCCAATGACCTCGATTGAGCTTTCTTGAGTGAGCTTTTCAAAGCCATCGAAGCTTTCGTCCGAGCACTCGCCTTTGACGAGCACGCCTTGAACAATGCCGCTTCCATCCCGAATCATCAGGAACTTGATCTTGCCCGAGGAGCGTTTGTTGAACACCCAGCCCCGGAGGGCCACGGTTTGTCCGTCAAAGTCTGCCAGCTTTTCGATGCGCGCGAGCGGGTTCTGGGAGGATGTCATGTAAGGCTCCTTACTTGTAGTTCATGGCGAAGTGGGCGAAGGTGCGCACGTAGACGCCACTCGAGCCCTTCTTCGGATTATAGGGCAGGTAACCCTGATCGTAGGCGCGGTTCGCCAGATCAACGTGGGCCCACTTCATTCCCGGGCGAATGAATTGTTTCAGAAACACCGCTCCCCGGATGGTTCCGCCGTTCGAGTTGTTCGCACTGTTCATCATGTCGGCATAAGGGGATTTGATATCCTCGAAGTATTCGTCCCAAAGCGGGAGTTCCCAAAGGGCTTCCTCTGTTTCTTTGGAGGAGGTCATCAGGGCCTTGCCGAGTTTGTCGTCGTTGGCGAACAGGGCGCTTGCGAGGGTTCCGAGGGCGATGGTCACCGCTCCGGTGAGGGTGGCGGTATTCACAATGACATCGGGCTCATAGTCGTGCGCGAGATCGAGCGCATCGGCAAGCACCAGGCGGCCTTCCGCATCGGTGTTGATGATTTCTACGGTCTTGCCATTACGGGCTTTGATGATATTTCCCGGTTGGGTTGCCGTTCCAGAGGGCATGTTCTCAGCGAATACCAGAATGGTCGTAATTTTGTTTTTCGACTCCAGACGCGCGGCAAGCAGGGTAGCGCCGATCATGGTGGCCGCTCCGGTCATGTCGTGTTTCATGTCTTCCATCCGCGCACCGGGCTTCAGAGAGATCCCGCCTGAATCGAAGGTCACACCTTTTCCGACTAACGACACGTGTTTCGCAGTCTTGGCTCCG
>CANHQK010000065.1 GCA_947462765.1 Bdellovibrionales bacterium | reverse complement strand
TGATCGAGCCCTCGCCCGAAACAACGAGCTCGACCTCCCGTGGGTCAGGGACGTCGTAAGGGAACGGGTTTTCGAAGGCATCCTTCGGGATGATCACCAGGGAAATATTCTCATTTGAGGTATAAGACGTGAGAGGAGTCGTGATCTCAGTCTGGTTCGGATCCAAAGCTCCCGGGGTGACCGTGACGGTTTTCGTTGCTAGATCGAGGAACGGTGGACCATTCAAGGGACTGTGCACGACAGTGAAGGTGGTATTCTGAATCTTCGTGAGCTTTGCAGTGGCATTCGCCTCACCTCCCTCGAGGGTGAGGTGTATGGCTGCTCCTCCTTCCGACTGCGGTTTCGTATCATCGTGCGAGACGGTGACGGCGCCTTCGAATCCCGGATTGAGGTTATCGTAGTGGTCCACCGCACGAATCGTATAATTCAAATTCGCTCCGGCTACAGTGCCATGAGGCAATCCCGAAAAAGCCAATCTGACTACCGGACCGGGTGTGAACTCGACTGGGGTCATGGTGAATAAGGTTTCGAGGTCCGTGACATCGGTTGCGCTCAAGACGGCATGACCCGCGAGAGTCGAAAAAACAATGAAAGAAGCGTGCCCCTCTGCATCTGAGATGCCCCCCGCGAATGCGGTGATCGCGTCTTCGGGGCGGGAGCTGGTCAGGCTCACCTGGTTTCCAGCCACCGGATTGCCCCTTGCATCCCGGAGGCTGACTTGGACGCTGACCGCGTTTCCGACTTGGATTTGGCCAGGGGTCACTGTGAGGCTTGAAAGATCCGGGTCGGTACCGGTGATCCGGAGGCTCACCGCAGTGGCAATCGAGCATCCACCCTCCGCCCGCGCTGATACGGTATAGGTCTGTGATGAGGATGCAACCGTCGGAAGTCCTGAAATTCGGCCTGTCTGGGGGTCGAACATTAGTCCCGCAGGGAGAGCGGGAGAGATCTCGAAGCGGATCGGGATTCCTGCGGTCAAACTCGGAGAAATATCGACCGGGTCCCGGTTCTTGATTGCTTGAGCTTGGGGATAGCTCAAGCCTTGAAGAGAACAAGTAGTAGCCGAGCGCCCTTCGGTTTCGCTCAGGCGCTCCCCGACGATCTGGGGTGAACACGAAGCGAGGAGCATGCTCCCGAACGTGGCGAAAGTGAAAATGGACGGACGGAACCCCATGCATCACCTTTCGGAAGAAATGGGTAAAATCTGAGCAAAATGATCAATTTGGGTTCGGTTGAGATTGCGCAATGCTGAAAAAACGGGTGTACACTGAATTCCAACTCCACCATGAAAACCTTCCTCGGAATCTGTGTCATTGCAGCGATTTGGGGTGCCTCCCATGTCTGGGTGAGGCTCTCGGCACCGGTTTTCGGAGCGGGGCCGGTGGCTTGGGCCCGTTTGGCCATCGGTGCCGGGGTGATGATGCTCTGGGTGCGTTTTGTTGGACACACCCTTCCGTCCTCCATCCCGCTTCGGACCCGGTTCCTTCATTGGGGCGTGGTGGGAGCGCTGAACGGTGCCTTGCCCTTCTTGCTGTTTGCGCATGCATCCGTGCGCCTGCCTGCCTCTTACCTTTCGATATTGAATTCCCTGACCCCCGCCTTCAGCGCACTTTTTTCCTGGCTGCTTCTGTCTGAGCCTCTCGGTTTCCGTACCGGTTTGGGACTTTTCACGGGGTTCATCGGGGTCGTACTCATCGAGGAGTTCGGTCCGGTCGGATTCGAAGACCCGGGGGTGCGGATGGCGTTGATGGAGGGGGTGGGGGCTGCGATCTGCTATGGACTGGTCGGCATTTATATCAAAAAGCGAGTCCCTCCCACTGATCCGAAGGTTCTGGTGGCGGGAAGCTTCGGGACGGCTTCGGTCCTGATGCTTCCGGTTTTGGTGTCGGGTCCGGTGCCTGATCCGGCCTTGCTGGCGAGTGATTCCGGGCGGATCGCGCTCGTTTCTGTGATCTTACTCGGCGTGCTGAGCAGTTCGCTCGCCTTTGTGATGTATTATGCTCTTTTGGCCCGAGTGGGGCCCTTCCGGTCGAGCTTGGTGACCCAGATGATTCCGGTGTTCGGGGTGCTTTGGGGCGTGTTTTTTCTTGGAGAGCGCCTTACCGGAGTCATGCTCCTCGGTGCCGGAATGGTGCTGGTTTCGACGCTGATGATTCTGATGCAGGGACCTCGTCGAATTCGATCTTGATGCAACGCATCAGCGCGCTAATTTCTGTCGATTGCCAAAGCGCCAATCTCATGACACCCTCTCTCCTCATTCAAGGGGGGTCTATGAAAACATTCGCAGTTCTGTTCCTCGTGCTTTCGTCGGTTCAATCCGCTTTCGCTTTGCCGGTCAACACCCGTGTCACCCTGGAAGAGATCCAGGCGCTCACTTGGAATTCGTCTAGTGCTTACGACTTTGAAGGGATTGTGAAGCTTGATAATTGTTCAGGTTCCCTGGTCCGCTTCGAGCACTCAAAAGACTCCGACAAAGGCATGGTCATGACGAACGGCCACTGTGTTCCCACCGGCATGTTCGGCGGTTTCATCAAGCCGGGCGAGCACCTGATCCGTAAGCCCGTCAAACGGTCCTTCCGCTTCTTGAATCGCGACGGTTCATTGAGCCAAAACAGCGTGGTTTCCACCCAGATTCTGTTCGCAACCATGACCGGAACGGATGTCGCCCTGTACGAGCTTGAGCTCTCTTATACCCAGATCAAAACCCGTTTCGATGTCGATGCTCTCACTCTCGATGCCAACCGCCCGCGTGAGGGTGAGGCGATTGAGATCCTTTCGGGGTACTGGCAACGGGGCTATTCCTGCCAAATCGACGGCTTTGTCTTCAAGATGAAAGAAGACGCTTACACCTGGCTCGATTCCATCCGCTACAGCCGGAGCGGTTGTAAGACCATCGGAGGAACCTCCGGATCGCCGATTCTTTCGGTGAACACCCGTAAGGTGATCGGTGTGAACAACACCGGAAGTGAGGATGGCAAGCAGTGCACGATGAACAACCCCTGTGAGGTCAGCGCTGATGGGGCGATTTACGCCGAGAAGGGGCTTTCTTACGGGCAGCAGACCTATCGTTTTTACAGTTGTCTGAACGCCGACGGGGCGCTGGATGTCCGGGTCCGTGGGTGTGCATTGGTTCAATCAGGAAACTGACCGAGTCATCGACAAGGAGATTCACATCATGAAATCAGCAATGGCTTTGTTTTCAGTCTTATTCGTGACCCTGACTGCAGAGGCACACCTTGAAAAAGGGGTTTATTCCGGTCTCGGCCTGAATGGAAACCCGTGCTCATTCGAAGTGATCGATATCCGTTTCGAAAACGGGGTGAAGAACCCTCTCAACGAGCGGGTGCTCATCAAGTACGGATCGAAAGAGCTCAATCTTCAGCATTTGCCCGTAGTGAATGCTGAGGACGGGACGGTTCAGTTTGCTCATGAGCAATTGACCGCGGTCGAGGGAACGCCGAGTGGTGGATCCGCTTTTGTGCTCAAGATGAACTCCCAGAGCCACAGGCCGGATTCCTTCGTGCTTTTGAATGACCAGTGGAAGGACGATACCAAGTCAGTCACCACTTGCTCGAATCTTCAACACCGTTGATTTGACCCGGAAAATCAGGGATGCCGAAATTTTGGGATCTCGTATTTCGATTTTACACTCCGTTCCTCTATCTGGAGCTGGGATTGCTCCTTTTTTGGGCTGATGATTGGGGTGTGTTGCTCGGTCCGGGGATGGTTTTTGTCCTTTACCTTCAATCCCCTCTCATTTGGCGGCTCATGGATGCACGTTACGGTCCGGTGCCTATGGTGAGCCGGATCGGTGTCAAGGCGGAGTCGGGGAGCCTCTGGCTCGTGGGTCACCGTTTGCAGGAGCTCTACGAGACTTTCGAAGTGCTGGAGCGCTTCTTGAGGAGTATCCCGGGAGTGTATTCTCTTTGGCTCAGGCTTTGGGGAGCCAGGATCGGAAAGAGAGTCAATTGGACCGCCGGATGTAAAATTGTGGATCGTCCTCATCTGCAGATCGGTGACCGAAGCTTGATCGGCAATCAGGCCTACATCACGGCTCATGCGATCAAGAAGAAGCAGGACCGTTATCAGTTGTTTGTGAAGGAGGTCCGGATCGGATCAGACGTGGTGGTTTCATATGCTTCCACCCTGGCCCCCGGATCAGTGATCGGCAATCGGGCCTTCATCGAGGCCGGGGCGGTCGTGTATCCGAATCGTGAAATTCCGGAGGGGAAACATCATGAACGATTTGAAGAGTTACTTGACGGACGATTCGATTTTCTTCGCTCCAAGTCTTGATCCGGGCCATGCCATCGGAACCCTTCTTGATCGGGGTCTGGAGCAGTACGGTGTACCGGGGCCGGAGGCCGGTGTGCCCGATGTCCTTTGGGGGCCGGAACGATATGCTCTGGATCGTTCCTCGGTCTACACGGCGCTCGCATCCGACCAACAGGAGGCTGTGCTTCGAAAGATTTCCCGTTGGAATTTGAGTTTGTCCTATTTCATCGAAAAGTCAGGTCACAATTATGGCGCGAAGATGATCCTTCTCGCCGACCGGATGGAAGAAAAGTCCCTTTATTGCCTGTTCTCAGCAGAGGAGGCGATTCATCTGCGATTGTTCCGGAACTTCATGAACTTCACGCCCGATCCTGCCACTGATTGGCACCCGATGCTCGATCCCTTGGCGAGGGTGATCCGTGAGGGTAGTAAAGAGGCATGCGTGCTGCTGATCCAGGTTTTGCTCGAAGGGTTCGGTATGGGACATTACCGTTCCTTGATGGAGGATTGCAGACATCCGGCGCTGGTGCAGGCGTTTCAAAGAATCCTGCGGGATGAGGCCCGGCATCACGGGGCGGGTCTCGTTTTGGCTAAAGAATCGGGCCTCCGGTCGGGAGACCGTGACGAATGCTTCGAGTTCACACGAGAATTCGTGGGGGCTCTTCAGTCCGCTCACTGGGTCCTTCGGGCTCTGGAAGAGGTCGGCGGGCCACTTTCTTCCGGGGAGCGGTCGCATCATCTCGAGTCGGTAGGGCATCGTCGTGTACTTGAAAAACGTCTGAATTCGCTCCGGGACATGCTACTCAAGGCGGATCGGGAACAGTTGGTGAGCCGACTCGAGCGAGACGGTGTGTTCAGGGTCAGAGAAACGGGCTGAGGATTACGGAACAGGCGTGCGCAAGCTTACGGCTGGTGTACGCCAGCGTGGTTCCGGTAATCCGTTGGAAGTCTGCAGAGATGAAGTGGTAGGTTGAGGCAGGGCGTCCGGGGATCCGGTGCTGGCCGTGAGTTCCGAGGCCGAACTTCTCGAAAATAGCCAAATTGCCTGATTTACAGATCGCCACAAAGCCACGATATCTTCCCCGGGCGATGGCAAAGCATCCGCCTTGGAGCAGGAGTCTTCGACCGATCCCTGAACGCCGCTTGGCACACACCAGGCGGGAAATCTCGAGGTACCCGTGGAAGGGGGCAGTGAGGCGAGGCCCCAGCAATCTCGTGGTCTCGAACGGATAGGGGGTGAAACGGGCCACTGCAATGATCTGTCCGGTGCGATCACGGGCGATGCCGTGATAGGAGCGGAGATCGAGACTTTTTTCTTGTGCTCGGGCTTCCTGCGTGTCCGGGATCAAGTAGTCCTGGTTGCCGGCATACTGGCTCTCTCTGAAGCGCACAATTTCCTCGAGTGTAGACTCTGGAAGCTCAGTGCCCGGTTTGATGCTTTGAAAACAGGTGGACCCGAGGTGGATGTAAACCTGAAGGAGGGCGCGGAAGGGCCTAAACGCAAGATATTCGATCATGGTGCTCAGGAGGCTCATCCAGGGCTCCTTTCTTGTCCGAACTCCAGCGCCTGATGCTTCCGGATTTGCTCGCGGATGAGTCGGAGCGGCGAGGTCTCAAACCCGAAGAAGCTGAGTTGCTCCTTGTTCAAGATGCGATTCTTGAGAGCGAAATGAAGGCGGATCTGCTGATACCAGTTGAGCTCCGGTGCAAGGTGATGAGGCAGGTGACAAGGCTGGCCCCAGGGGCCCCCGGTGATGAGAAGCGCCAGGGGTGAGAGTCCGAGCTCGCGTGTGCCATGAATCGGGGATCTCGGCATCAGGTGGTGTTCGAGGCTCTCGCGGATCCGATCGAGTGCCAGACCCACCCAGGGCGAGAGAAGGAGAAGGAGCAAGAGGCACTCCACGAGGCTGAATCGCGAGCGGAGAGCCGCGATCTCGACCCCGACCCGTGTGAATCCCACCATAGCGGAAAGAGCTAGGGAGCGACTGAAGCCTTCTCCGTGGTGGACACGATAGTCGTTCGGAAAGAGAATTCCGGCTCCCGGAAGCAGGCTCAGGACCACCCTGCGGGCCAAAACAAAGTTCGTTTGGGAACCGTCTTGCTCGGTCCCGGTGAAGCGATGATGGCTCTTGTGCTGCTCCTGGTAGTGAACCGGGTCCGCCATCATCAGGCGGGAGCTGTGGAAGGCGAGAAACCTCAATAGGCGGACTCCCGGTGAAGTTCCTTTACGGAAGAGCCCGTGTCCCGCACCCTCATGAATCCCATAGATCACCCACTGGTAGCCGATGACTCCGTGGGTGATGAATAAAACGGTGAACAAGAGGGCCCGATTTTCGATCAGGCCGGGAACCACGAAGATCAAAAGTGCCCACGTGATGATCAAGATCAAGAAGGGCAGGGATTCCATCAGTCCGTGAAAAACGGGCGAATCCTGAGCGGTTTCGCGCAGGATCCTCACTTCGCTTTGAATTTCTTGCAGTTGTGCCGGGCTCAGGCCCGGAATTACCCGTCCATCGAGGGACCTGCTCAAGAGCTCCTGCTCGCGCGGAAATTGTCTCATTTCCGGCCTCCGAGGATGGCGTCGTATCGGGTCGGCTCGCCCGCACGGGTGCGGTCGTATTCAGCCAGCACCTCATGGGTCATCTTGATGGTCCGATCGAGGGATCCGATCATGCAGGCTTCAATGGCCTCCCAGTCCGCTTCGGTCTTTGCAAAACGGATCAGCGCCCGGTCGATCTCGATGGCGTGTTTTGCGTCGATGGTGGAGTGGGCGGTGAAGAAGCTCATGGACTTCGAAGGGATTCCGACTCCGACTTTCATGAGGCTCAGGAGCGGAGCGATGTAGTCGTAGACCCGCTCGGCCCAAAAGCTGTACCCGAGGCGGGCCAAGGGGTTGCCGGTTTCGGCGACCTCATCGAGGTAGCGGATGAGCTCCTGTGTGGCGGGAAGGGGTTCGGGAAGGGTGGCAATATCAGCCGGGAATCCGAGGCTCTTCACATCATGTAACGCCATGAGTTCGTGGCCGGCCTCTTCTTCGGCATGGTGAAGACAGAATTTCAGGTACGGAATCTCGATCGGCTCTTTCCGTGTAGCGACGCGGGCCTGGTTCCGGGAGTTGTGAAAGGTGTAGTGGTAAGTCTCGATCATGTAGATCGCGTAGAGCTCTTTCGATGCGTAGCCCGGACGGATGACTTTCAGGTAACTCCAAGAGTCTTTTTGCCCGGCCATGTAGGCCGTGAGCCGGTGCTTTAGGCGCTCGAGGCGTTGCTCGTTCAGGTTTTTCAGATCAAGCGACTCTTGGTGGGCTGGCTTTTTTGCCAGAATATTAATGAGGGTACCCCTCGGGATCGAGGCGCGGATCCGATCTGGATCAGAGGGGAGCTCGCGTCCGAATACATCCTCAAAACGGTAGCCTTCGGCGAGGAGCAGATCGAGTTGTTCGCGAAAGCTCGTTTTCATGGCTTCGTAGTGAATGGGCGAGCACTCGATGAACACCAGGGGCGAGTGTTTCTGAAGTGTGTTCCGAGCCCCTCGAAGCACCGTGACCTCATGTCCGTCGACGTCGAGTTTGATGGCGTCCACGCGCTCAAGCCGGAGGTCTTTCACGAGCTCATCAAGGGTCAGGGTCTGAGCCCCGAGGATCGGTTTGGCATAACCAAGATCGAGTGCGTTCCGCGAGGGTGAGGTAAGCCCTCCTTTCAATGACCAGCTGGCCGAGACATAAGCGGGCAAATCGGTGCGCTCGGAATCGCACAAGAAGGCGTGGATCGGAGTGACCCGGGCCTCAAGTTGAGGATTGAGGGCCAGGTTTTGCTTCAGTTTTTTGAGAGCAAAGTCGGTGGCCTCCACGGCGATCACCCGGCCCTCGGGGCCGAGCTTTTTAGCCAAGGGTAAGGTGTGGGCTCCCAGATTGGCGCCGATATCGAGCACCACTGAGCCGTGCGAGAGAGTGCGATCCATGAGGTCCGCCAGCTCGGGCTCGTAGCGGCCGGTGAGGTAAAGGTTGGCCTCAATGGCTTCGCTCAGATCGAGTGACCAGGTGATACCTTCGCGCCGGACGATGAGATCCCGGGTGGGCCTCCCCAATAGCGACCGGAAGATCCGGATCGGGGCCGCCAGGATCTGCATGAGCCGCATCTTCGAGCGGGTCGAGACGAGCAGGAGGCGGGAGTGGAGCCAGTTGGGGAGCATGGAGCGGGAAGATACATTAGTTGATTGGAAAAGTCAAGATTTATGGGGTCCGGGGATTATCTTAAAGTTATTTAAATGAATGCTAGCTATTTTGGGACTTCTGGCCTACTCTCCGCGTCAAAATCATGAAATCACTTAAAAATAGTACTGTCCGTTTTGAAGACTTCGAACTGAGCAACGAGCTCACCCGCGCCATCTCCGAACTGGGATTTGAAACCCCTTCGCCTGTGCAAGAACAGACCATCCCCTTGCTGATGGAAGGCGCCACCGACTTTTTGGGCCTCGCCGGCACCGGCACCGGTAAAACAGCAGCTTTTGCGATTCCGATTCTTGAAAATATGGATCCAAATGCCCGCGGGGTACAGGCCCTGATCCTGTGTCCGACCCGGGAGCTCGCGAAGCAAGTCTCAGAGCAGATCAATCTGCTCGCGCGCTACAAAAAAACAAAAGCACTCGCCATCTACGGCGGCTCGAACTACAGCGGTCAGATCCGGGCACTGAAAGACGGTGTGAGCATCGTGGTCGGGACTCCGGGCCGCATCATCGACCACCTCGATCGGGGTACCCTGAATCTCGATTCGCTTCAAACCGTGGTGCTCGACGAGGCCGACGAAATGATCTCGATGGGCTTCAAGGACGAGATCGAGACCATTCTGGAGCGTGTGAATCAGAAGGTGAAGCACCAGACCTGGCTCTTCTCGGCCACCATGAGTGACGAGATCCGTCGCATTGCGGACCAGTTTTTGACCAAGCCGAAGCAGGTGAAGGTGAATAAAACCACCGAAACCGCCGGTTCAGTTTCGCAGTTCTACTTCAAGGTTTTTGAAGAGCAGAAGAACCAGATGATCGAGAATCTGATCGACACGGTGGATGGCTTTTACGGCCTCATTTTCTGCCAGACCAAGGTCAATGTGACCGAGCTCACCCAATCGCTGAAGAACAAGGGCTATCCGGTCGATTGCCTGCACGGGGACATGGAGCAGAACGCGCGCGAGAAGACTCTGAAGTCCTTCAAGGCCAAGGAGTGCACGATTCTCGTTTGCACCGATGTCGCCTCCCGCGGAATCGATGTGAAGGACCTTACCCATGTGATCAATTACTCGCTCCCGCGCGAGATGGATCTTTATATTCATAGAATCGGCCGCACGGGCCGCGGCGGAAAAGACGGGATTGCATGGAGCTTGGTGACCC
>CANHQK010000064.1 GCA_947462765.1 Bdellovibrionales bacterium | reverse complement strand
GGCCGATGACGGCGGTTGGGATGGCCGTGGTGTACTTTCAAAAAGCCCGTGCCAGTGGAAGGGATTTTTACCGGTTCCTGGAAGAAGAGCGGGTTGAGTCGCTCGAAGGAACGAACCGGTTACCGGCGGGAGTCCGCACGGAGGGGCCCTTATTCGAGTGCCGAAAGTTGAACCACGGTCCGATTCGCAATCTGAGTTTTTCCGTCCACGAAGGAGAGTGGGTGGGACTGAGGGGGCCTGTCGCGAGCGGGAAGTCGACGCTGCTTGGACTCATCTTAAGGTTTCAGGACCCACCGCGTGGAACGCTTTTTTTCAGGGGGGTGGATGTGTTGGACTGGGATCCGCCATCGCTCCGGAAGGAACTCGGATCCGTCTTGCAGGAGCCTTATCTGTTTCAAGGAAGCATCCGGTCCAATCTGCAGACCGGTGAAGAAGTACCGCTTACTGAGGCCTTGGCATTGTCCGGTCTCCAGGGTCCCGGTGTCGGGGAGCGTATCGAAGAGGAGCTGGGAGAGAAAGGCATGTCACTTTCCGGGGGGCAAAAACAGCGGGTCGCGATCGCACGAGTGCTCCGGAAGCCCGCCTCCCTGTTTTTGCTGGATGACCCGCTTTCTTCGGTGGATGAAGAGACTTCCCACCAGGTGCTCTCCGGCCTGAGACGGATCTGGACGCAAAAGAAGAAGACGGTTCTATATGTCTCGCATCGGCCTGAGCACCTCGGGTTTTGTGATCGTCACGTAGATCTTGGCGGACAGGATGTGGAATCATGAGAGCCTCGATCCGATTTATCTTGGTTGAGATTCTCCATGACTGGCCGGTATTGCTGGCGGGACTCGTGCTGACCGCTTGGGGTGCTCTGATGGTCTGGGCCGGTCCGGTGGTGATCGCTGGGATCATTGATGAAGGGCTCGTACCGGGAGACCGGAACCGGGTGATCCGCGGAGTTCTCCTCCTGGCGCTTGCAGAATTCCTTCGACTCGCATCCTCGGCTGGTGGACAGGTGGTCTATGCCGTACTCGGACAGAATGTGATCGAGCGGGTGAGGCGGAGAATGGTGAATCATCTGGTCTCACTCCCCGTACCCTATTTCGACAAGGTGACGAGCGGTGGCATGATGACGAGGGTGGTGAACGACGCCAACTCCCTGACCGATTTCTTTCAATCCGGGTTCGTTTCAGTTCTGGGCAACATCGGAAGTCTTTTTGCTGCATTCGCGGGGCTTGCGTCTCTCAGTCCCCGTTTGGGTCTACTTCTCTTTTCAGTGTTTGTACCGTTTGTCTGGGTCACTTCTGTTTTTTCAAGACAATTGAGGCGAGTTTACGAAGAGATGCGATCCCGTCTCTCCGAGTTGAACTCAACCCTGGCGGATATGCTTTTCGGGATGCGGACGCTCCGGTCACTCGGATTGAATGTCGACAGCCACGGCAAACTGAATGCCAAGGTGGCCGACTATGCTGATTCCCAGAAAGGCATGATCCAGACCTACGCGCTATTTCATCCGACCATCACCCTTGCCACAGGAGTATTCCTTTTGATCTGGATCGGGTCCGGATTGCCCTTGGTTGCCTCGGGTGAGCTCAAGGTGGGAGGGTGGATCGCCGGTCTCAGTTATGTTCTGATGATGCAACAGCCACTGACCGAGATCTCCGACCGGTGGAACTTTTTCTTGGCCGGCATCACCTCCATCGGCCGGGTGCGTGAAGTGCTGGATTCTTCGAAAGAACGGAGTGGGGACGAGGTATCGGGAAGGTTCGAGCACCTCCGCTTCGCAGGTGTGGACTTCTTTTATGAAGGCACCGCACAGGCCGCACTCAAAAATGTGAATTTGGAAATTCACCGGGGGGAGTGGATCGGCATTTTCGGAGAGAGCGGATCGGGGAAGAGTACTTTTCTCCAGCTTGCGATCGCTTTTCTTGATCCGACCCGGGGAGCCCTGCTTTGGAACGGACGGGATGTTCGTGAGCTTGACCCCGAGGGGATCCGGAGACGTTTCGGTGTGGTCGAGCAGTTTCCTTTCCTCTTTTCCGGTACCATCGGAGAGAATATCAGCTGGTTCGGAAAGCACCGCTTGGACCGGGACGCTTTGCTCACCCGTTTCAGTGAATACAGTTTGATTTGTTCTCTACTTAAACGTTTGGATCATCCGGTCACGGAGCGCGGGGGCAATCTTTCACTCGGTGAGAAGCAGATGATCACCTTTCTCCGGTCGTGGTTGGCGGAGCCGGAGATCTGGATTCTCGATGAAGCGACGGCTTTTTTTGACCCGGAGGCCGAGGCAGAACTCCTCTCAGTCCTCGAGTCCGAGCGACCTCTGGGGCGGACCGTGATCCAGGTGGCTCATCGGCCGGAAGCTCTCCGGCGGATGGACCGGTGGATCAACGTACGGTCTGGGGATCTTCGGGAACTGACGGAAGCTGACTTCCGCTAGGGGCTGCCAGATTCGACATGATTTTCAGAAGCTGTTTCCGGTCGAGCAGTGGCGGCTGGGAATCCCGGACAGCAGGGTTCTTGTCGAGTCGCTTCCATTCGCGGAACCACTTGAGAAGATCCCAGATCACTTTGAGCTTCTGGCCGAGGCTGTCGCCCGGCTCGATGCCGCGTGGGGGTTTGCCCTTGAAGAGCAAGTACCCGAAGATCGCCTCAATCTGGCGGGGCTTCTCACCCGGAACGCACGACCCGCGGATGAAGGACCCGGCCATTTTCTTGATCTCGCCGCAAAAGACGGGGAAACCGTTCATGGCTTCCGAGAACTGGAGCAAGTCATCGGAGTTCCGGTCGAAGCGCTCAAAGAGGTTCTCGGTGTAGTAGGGAACCGAAGTCAGGGTCTCGAGCTCCCCCCTCGGGAAGAGCGGTGTCTGCTCCCAGCTCGGAACCGCCGTGGTCAGGGCCGACCTGCGGAAATTGTCCATACCCGCATCGTCCCAACGGAGTGCCTGGTCGATGAACTGAGGGATCACCGCTCCGTAATGACGGTTGATGAAGTCCTTATTGAAGAAGACCCGCGACAAGCATGCAGTCGGAATGGTCTGGATCGTATTGGTATCCGCCACACCCGGATTGCAGATCGCGAAAATCTCCTTGCTCGCTTCGTTCAGAATGAGTTTACCGCCGAAAGTAATCGTCAAGAACTCGGTCGTTTCGATCGAGTCGATGTAATCGTCACCATTACCGGTCGAGGTGAAGATGTTGATGCTTCTCATTCTGGACTTGGCCGAATCGACGACGCTGGTCAGGGAGAACGACAGTCTCAAATCCAAGATCAAATCATTGAAATCCGTCAGGAGATCGATGAGATCGTTCTGGTCGATGCGGGTCAGGTCGGCGTCCTCTCCGAACTTGTATTTCGGGAACACGAATTCCACGGCGTGGAACACGAATGCTTTGTAGTTCAGATCATAGAAGGTATAGCGCGTATTGATCTCACCCTTACGCGGGAAACGGAGGGCGCCGACCGGACCTTCAACGAGCGGCTGGATGCCGTTCAAGATCTTGCGGAGTGAGGGGCTCGTGACTTTCTGAGCCAGCTCGGATTTTTCCATCCGGGCGGTGTCCGGATTCATTCCTTTGAAGATTGATTCGAGTTCGCGTTGATCAGCCGCGATCCGGGCGCAGAGTTTTGCGGCCTGGACAAGCGACGCCGCAGGGAAAGTGAGCCCTTCGATGGATTGCGGTTTGGGACCCTTCGAGTCCTTGAAGACCCGTGTGATCAGTCCGGAGAGCGCCATGTTCAGGGTTCGATCCCGAACCTGGAATCCGGCTGCTGCCGTCTGGTCCCGGATCAGGACTTTCAGGTCCTTGGCGCTGATGGGAAGTTTCTTCGTCTCACCCACGACTTGAAGGACGTCGCTGATGATTCCGAAAGTGGTCGAGTTGATCCCGGGCTTGAAGCCTTTCGGAAGAGCTTCGATCTTGGGCAGGATCCTCTGATAGAGGTTTTTTCCTACACGAACCACCTCTGCATACTCGGCGGAAGCGATCTGGTCGGGGTTTCCACCGATCAGGATAGATTTGATACTCCCGAGCAGTTCACGGGTGATCCCGTAGCGCTCGAGGTCGAGCTCCCCGTTCGGCAGGAATTCCTTGGCGAGATTGAGGAGATCATCGATCTTGACCGTCGCAAAGCTCTTAATCTGGAGCAGGGCCGAGAGCGAGTCGAGCGCGCCGATCATGTCGTCCGACTGGCGGAACGGCTCATAGAGATATGCAAGCTGGCCAAGCTCATAATGAGTGATGGTGTTCTCGTTGCTCTGGAAAAGAACGGATTTGACCCGGAAAGCCCGCTTCATGTTCGACTTCACGGTTTCCCAGGGAATGGTGTTCCCGGGCATGTACTGGTCGGCGAGCTTCCTGATCTCGGTCAAAGCGGCCTCGAGTTGGGGTACCGAGACCGAGTAGAATGCCGGCTCGCGGAGCAGGACTTCGAGGGCGATGCCCACCATGTCTTTCAGCCCGAGCTTTTCGCGCTGATCATAGAGGGAATAGAGGTCGACACCTTTCGACAGGAGCTGGCGCAGATCCCCCGGAGTGAGGCTTGAGCCGTCACGACCGAGCAAAATCGGCAGGATGGTGCGTGCAATGGACACCGAGGACCGGATGGCTTCGATCTGGTCGGGCTTATCGAGTAGAGGCTCGAGTGAAGTGGCGAATTCCTTCAGGCGGTTCAGGTTGAGAGGAGTCGGGGACTCTCCCGCCGGAACGTTGGCTTTGGCGGCCTGCTCGATGAACTCACCGACATTGGCAGCCAGGGATTTCAGAAGTGCTGAGTCGATCCGGGCCGGATCGATCTTGAGCACCTGCTCGATGATGACTCCAGCCAGCTTCCGGAGTGCCGGAGTTTCGAGGAAGGGCTTCAATGCGAGGGACCCCTGATTCCGTGGAAACAAGGCCGCATTCAGGATCAGGGCTTTTCCGAAGCGATCACTGAGCGTCAGGATGGTCTCCCGGGAATGGAGAGTGGTGTCTCGCTTCATGGTCTTCAGAAGCGTCGTCAGAGCGGACACTGCCTGTGCTTGCTCGGCTTCTGTCGACTGGACTTCGATGCTGAGTTGATCCAGGAGTTCAGTCGTATTGGCAGTCAGGAAAAGTGCGTCGAAAAAGTGCCAAATGGCATCAAAGATAGGCTTCCACTTGGCCTTCTCGATCGAAGCGGCATCGCCCCCCACGATCAGTAGTTTGGCATACTGGTAGATCGGCAATTGTTCCCGGACCACGGTCAGAGCGCTCACTTCGTCCGGCTTGGCGGTGTAGAGGTCGAGCTCGCGCACAAAACTATGCAGATCGTTCCAATCGAGCGCGTTTTTGGAGGTGGACAGAAGCTCCGCGAGTTCCTTCACAAAGCGGTTCAAGGCCTTGCCTGCTTCCCGACGGGCTTGGGGATTGGCAGTCCGGGGCTCGGTGAGGGTTTTCAGGTACGGGGACAAGGGTGCGATGATCCCCCCAAATCGCTGGAGGATGCCACGGATCCCTTCGATTTCTTGGGCGGTCAGGCGTTCGGTGTTTCCCCCCACAATGTCTGACTTCAGTCTAAAAATAGACTGGATGAAGGGGTCGGAGATCGGGTTGCCGGAAGGCAGGTAGCGATTGGCGAAGGTCTGGAGTTCTGCCGCAGTGTAGACGTCCTTTTCGGCACCCTTCACAAACTGAGTGAACACATTGAGTGCTCGGCTCATGCACTGGAACGATCCTTCGATCTCGTTCTGTTCGACCGAGGAGCCTGTGATGTAGCCACCCGAGAAAAGGTTTTGAAGCTGGGCCGGGACTTTTTGAACGCAAGACAAGTCGAGACTGTCGGACTGGAATGGACGAGCGGCCTTCGGAGAATTCTTGATCCAGCCGCAGGCGGATACCGAGATCATGCAAAGGGTCACGATCAAGCTCTTAAAGCGCATAGTTCACTCCCAAGCGGATTCTTCCCAGGGTCCTCATGTCGGACAGGAATTCCGCTCCGCGGTCCGGAGCCGCTGATTCGTAGGCCGAGATCAGATCGCCTCCGGCCACAAGACCCATCCGCGGATTGACGGCATACAAAAAATCGCCGGCAAACCAGTCACCCCGAACGCTGTATTCATGGATATATTTGAAGTGGATCTCGGATCCGCGCAGTTGGCCATCGAGGGCCCACTTCAAGGCCAATTGACTGGCGTTGCGGTAAAGCAAGCGCGAGCTCAAGAAGTTTTGGCCACTTTGAGCCAAAGGACCGAAGTCAGCTCCGACTCCACCGCTTACCATGAGGTGTGCGAGCTGCAACTTGATGCGCCTGAATTCCATTTTGATCCAGGGGGAGGTACTCATCGAGGTGGTGAGTTCGGTGGTGGTGTAGTTTGAGGGAAGAGAGTCCCGCAGAGGTTCATCGATGAGCACGCCGACGCCGGCCTCGATTCGGCGGTTGAAGCGGTAACCCGCTTCTCCGATGTACACCCGGTGGCTGAGCAGCCTCGGGGTCAAGGTGGCGACCACGCTGTTCACTTGAGTCGGAAGCGAAGCCACCAGGGCGATCGGGAAATGATTCAACGGGAGGTAGCCGAATCCCAATTTGGCAAAGTAGGGTAGCTCACGCTTGGTTTCCATCTGGCCCATGATGGCCGGACGGAGCAGGATGTTGGAGATGGACGGTAGCTGGAGGTTGTAGCCAATCGGCACTGGTTTATCCAGAAGCGTGAAACTTCTCGGCGCCGAGTTCACAGCCTGGGGGTGCTCGCTCAGGATCTGCTTCTGGTCGTCGATCACGACGTTCGGCATGATCTCGGGGAGCATCAGGTAAGAGGCGAAGAAGCGGAAATCAAAGAAGGCGGTTTCAGCATGGGCGAAGATCCCGGTCAGTCCCTGGGTCGTCGGACGCAGGCGATCCCAGCTGTCGTAGGGTTCGACCTGCCCGAGTCCCCAAATCGAGTCGAGGCTGGACCAGCCCACGTGCCGGCGGCCGACGCTCAAGCGCAAACGGGAGCGGTCGCTGTGGTCTTTGATTCCGTAGTAGAGGTTTTTGGAAGTGATCGCAAAGGCACGGGGATGAGTCGGGCTGATCCGGAACTTCACATCTCCGACAAACTCGCTCTCCGAAGAAAGGGAGTCCGCCTGGTTTTTCGAATCATAACGCGCGCCTGCGCTTAAAACTGGAAAGTAGGAGGGGGTGGCGGTCTGGGAATGGATCTGGTTCTCAAGCCCGAAGTCCACATCGGGTTTGAAGGCGTGGCTCGGCTGCGACAGTCCCAAGAGGAGTCCGGTAGCGAGGAAGGCAGAGGGTGGAAGTCGCAAATCAGACATCATTGACGCAGCGAATTAGACCATAGAAATCCCTTCCTGTCAAAATTCTTATGCTAGGATTGAAAAATCCATGGGGAGCGTTGAGTCCAAGATACTGAAATCATTGAGGGGTTTGAAGCCCCAAGCCATCCTGATCCTCCCCGAGGGCTTTGTCCGGGAGGAGTGGAAATCCCTTTGTTTTCAAAATGGAATTTCGTTGTGCTCCTCGGCGATCCAAAGCCCACTCGACTTGGCGACCCAGGTGGTTCCTGAGTCTAAAGGTCGGGTATTGGATGTGGGTTCGCGGGTTGAGCTGTTGCGCGTCACTTTTCGGTCCCCGGGGCTTCGGGAGGCTTTGGCCACCTTGCTCGAGCACCGGTACCGTCCCCGGTTCTACGAGGGCCTGGATCGGACCCTTCAAAAGGGTCGGTCCCAGTTCGTTCACTCGGAGGAGGCTGGAATTTTCCGGGAACGACTCAATGAACGAAGGGGACAGTCTGATCTCCGGAATGAGTTTTTCGAATTGAATCGGCTTTGGGAGGCGGTTCTGCGGGCCCGTGAGCTCTGGGACGAACCCCGACTGTTCGAGGTGGCGACCGAGCGTCTCCGGAATGAAGGATTCACTTTTCCGATCAGGAGCTTCCACTTGCTCGAACACTTTGATCCCCGTCCCCGGGTCCGAGCGTTTTTGGACGCCCTCCGAGTTGGCCATGAGGTGGATCTTCACCGGCCGAGCAGAGGGGGGGGCGGAGATGCATCTCGGGTTCTTGAGCATCGGGTGGCCCATTCTCTCGAGGATGGAGCCCATCACCTGATCGACGAAGTGATCGGGGGAGGAAATCCCGATTTGCATCCCATCGTGATTGAAGACCGTCCCGAGATCAGGAGGACCCTCTCCCGGATCGCACGGGAGAGGGGGCTGCCCCTGCAGGACCTGAGGGACCCTTCGATCCTCCCTCAAGCTGAAGAGCTCAAGACCGCACTTTCTGAACTCGAAATGGTCGCCAGGAATTTTGAAGGGGAGCAGGTGCTCGCTTGGTGGACGGCTCTTCATCCGGCGGACTCCAAGCGCCGGAAGGTTTTGATCGAGCGGGGCTCCCTACGCGGACTTGAGGCTTATCGTTTTGATCAGGAGCTGGCGAATGCCCTGGCCCGGATCCGGGATCGCTATCCCTCCCGCATCACCCTGGAGGGGCTCAAAAATGCTTTATTGGCCAGCGCGGTCGAGCATCGGCTCCCCACCTGGGTGGGGACACTGCTCGGTCGTCTGGTGGATGCCTGGATCAGCTCGCTTGCGCTGATCGGCCAGGAAGGTGGGCGTCGTCCGCTCAGGATTTGGCTGAAGGAACTCACGGAAAGACTCCGGCAGGCTCCTCCGGTCGTGCCTCCATTCCGTCATGAGGTCGGGCTCCGCATCTATCGTGTGGATCAGGCCGTGAGTTTGGCACTTCTGCCCAGATCAAGAATCCACTTTTTTGGAGTTTCGTCTGCTTTTTTCGAGCCCGAGGAAGAGGGCACCGAGTGGTTCTCGGCAAGGGATCTCGAAGTCTTGTCCGGCGAGTTCGGACTTGCCTCACGCCGGGACCGAGTCTCGACCGCCCGTGAGTCTTTTTTGGCTTGGTCTCGGGCTTCTGGGCCGGATCCGGTCTTCCATGAGTTCGTTCACGACGGAGCAGGTATGGAGCTCGAGTCCCTCGAGTTGGTATTGTCACGGATCGAGGGCATCCAAAAGAGCGCCCCGGTCGCGCTTCCGGTGCACCCGAGAATCCTTCCCTCTTTGAATTCCACCTTGAAGTCTCCACCGGTCGAGGTCTGTGTTCCGGTCGATCGAACGGCCTTCCCGATCAGTTTTTTGAATTCCCTCGGCGATTGCCCATTCACGGCTTACGCCCGATACCTTTTGGATCTGAAGGATGAGCGGGATCCGGATTTCGATCTGAGTGGGGATGCCCACGGGAACCTTCTCCATCAGGCCATCGAACTCCTGGTATCCTCGGGAGGGACGATCACCTCACGCGAGGCTTTCGATCGGGCATTTGTACAAACCGCCAAGCCGGCCTGGATCCGTTCGGAACGGCTCTTCGGAGCCATCCGGAAGAAGACCATTGCCATGCTGGAGTCCTTCCTCGAATCCGAGCGTGATTACCGTGAGCGCTCCGCCACCGAGGTCTTCTCGCAGGAAGAGGACATCACGTTGACCCGCGGGGGCTATACCTTTCAGGGTCGGATGGACCGGGTTGATCGCCACGCCGATGGGCTGGTTCTCATGGATTACAAAACCGGGGGCTCTTTGCCGAACGCTTCCCAGACCCTGATGTCCGGGAAGGGCCTCCAGCTTCCAGCCTATGCCCTTGCGCTCCGGGAGTTGCACGGTAGGGAGGTGATCTCGGCCCAATATGTACAGATCACGCCCCGCAAGACCAATCGGAATCTCGGTTTCTTGTTCGAGCGTTGGAACAAAAGCAAAAAAAGCGACCCGGCCCCTTTTCCGGTTTCGACAGCCCGGAGTATCAGCGGTTCGCTCGTGCGGGCCGAGCCGGGCGAGGTCTGGTCCGAGATGGACCGAAAGGTCACGACCCTGATCGAGGGGTTGAAAGCGGGGGACTTCAGTGCGCGACCCGCCGACCCGGAAGAT
>CANHQK010000063.1 GCA_947462765.1 Bdellovibrionales bacterium | reverse complement strand
ATCGGACACAGTCAGTTGCCCGCCATTCGCGAAGAGCGAGGCGATATTGGAAATGGACTGCTTGTTTGAGGTCGACCCTTCGAAGTTTCGAAGAATCGATCTTGCGACCACTGGATTGGCTGCGACGGTGGCGGGGTCGGATATTCCCTGGATACTATTCGTAGCCATGACTCGTGCCCGGTTCAGAATATTCCGGTACTTCGTCAGCGTATTCGAGAAGTCCGTCAGCACGTGGGCGTACAGGTTCGAATCCACCGAGTTTTGGGCCTGTGCGAGGAGCTGATACAGTTCTGAGATCCCCGGCCGAGAAACCATGTTGTTGAGTCGCATCGACTCGACGGCTTGGAGCATCTTCCCACGCATCTGTTGGAACCAAGCCCTTCGACCGCTATTCGAGCTGACTTCATTCGAGTGTGGGATCACCGCACGGAGCAGATCCATGGCGGCACTGTCGTCGGAATTGAACAGGCGGAGTCCTGATCCGGAGAGGGTCTTGAACGGGCGGATCCCTCTCGAGTCGGCGATGGCCGGGAAGAACCCAGCACCGGCCATGGCAGAGATGTAGCCTCCGATGGTGAAGGCGCCCGGCTCCGGATCGAGCATCATGGTTTCGGCCAAAGGGTGCGCCGGTGCGGATTCGAGTCCATAAATGAGAGCGCAGTTATTCTGGATCAGGCTCCTCATCGGTGCCACTCCGGTACCCTCACCGACGGGAATCATCGAGCTCCAAAGGAGGGGCATGTGCCAGTTCCCGACTTGAGTTCGGGCGTGGAAAATGGGCTGGCTCCCTTGCGAAGGGGTTCCATAGGCCTGAGACACGCTGAAATCGACATTCTCTTCGGTCGCTTTGTTCGCGGCACTCGGGCGGAACGAGGTGGCGAGCCCCGGCGTCTTCCACTGGGATGGAAGCCCGGAAAGGCTTCCGAAATTGGCTGTCGGTGCGAGGTAGCTCGAAAGTTGGCAAGATCCGCCCCGGATGAAGAAGTTCACAAAGCGGGTGGGACGGTTACCGGCAGTCTGTGCCTGGGCCAAAGCAGGCTCAAGCACCGGGGCGAGAGCCATGAGGCTCGTGAGCTTCAAGGACCATTCGAGGAAACTCCTCCGGTCCATTTCGCTCATCTGGTTCCAATTGTCGGGAAGTTTGAGTTTCTGATTTCGGGTTTTCATGTTTTATTCCTGATCAGTTGTTTGGAGCGCCACTTTGGATCCAGTTCAAGATGGAACTCATTTCCTGCTGGCTCAAGGGTTGCCCGCCCATCGGCATTTGGGTTCCCACAGAGCTTCCGGAGACCCTCAAATAGAGTCCGCTTTGAGCCGGGTTTGCCGTGTTCACGAGACCGTTGGCCGGATTGGTCAAAACCGAGTGATCGGTCAGATTCGGGTGGGTATTGGCGTGGCAGCCCATGCACTTCGGCAGGAAGATGTTGTTCTTGATCGAAGTGTAGCTGATGGCGGGGACATAATCGAAGGCATTTGGCAGGACATCCAGCTGGCTCCCTTTTTGAACATCGACGCTGAAGGTTCCTGATTCACGAGGTCCGGTCAGACACTGGATCTCCTGGCCGTTCATCGAAGTGATCGAGCAAGGGACGCCACCGATGCGGACCGAAGTGCCCGAACCGAAGTTCGCTCCGGAGATCACGACGGGAGTGTTGCCTGTGGAAGGGCCGGACTTCGGAAGAATCGAGCTCACCCGCACCCAGTTCGAGGGAACCTTGCGCCCCCAGGATCGGGAGAGAAACTGCGGCGTGCGGAGCAGTTGCTTGAGGAGGGTTTTCGAGTTCTTGTGTGACAGGAACTGCTGCGCGACAGGTCTCAGGTCGGCCCAAATCTTCTTCTCGTAGGCTGGGGTCGAGGGTGAAAGATCGGGCAGGCTTTCGCTCTCGAGGGGGATCTTCACACCCGAGAGCATTTCGAAGTAACGGATGGTTCCACAGAGGTAGTAGTCCTGGCTGTTGCGGAGTAGTTGACCGAGTGGAGCCAACTGATTCGTCTGCTGTGGGTTGGCATCGAAAGTTTGCGACACTTGGTTTCCGTCCCAGGCCGAAGTGTAGGTGAAGCGTCCGTGGGCACGGGATTTATGGAAGTCTCCGATCCCGTTTGCAGGTGCGGGCCAAACAAAAGTTGAGTTAGTGCTGAGCACCTGATTCGGCTGGATTCGGAACATCACCGGATAAAACACAGTGGTTTCGGGGGCGATCACCGAGTTTGCCGGGGCCGCGGGCAAGCGCTCTGAGAACTCGAGCACACGGAGGTTCTTGATCCCCATTGCCAGGGGATCCATAGTGGAATGGCACTGCATGCAACCCGGCAGACCACGGAAAGGAGGACGCTGGGGATGGTTCGAGACATCGCCTGCCGGAGCCAGTTGTAAGGTTGGAGCGGTGCTCTTCAGGTAAGGTCCGTTTCGACAGAGGGCCGCATTCATGACTTCGCGAGACCACCGGCGGGGAAGCGTCATGGAGCCATTAGAAACATTACCTATTGGCATGCCGGAGTTCAGGAGCAAAAATGAGGGGTCTCCCATAAAACCGCCACCGAGGGTGTTCTTCCAGAGTGGGGACCACTCTGCGACCGCTTGCGAGGGTCGAAAGGCCCAGCTATCAAAGTTGCTGGCTTGTTCGCTCGTGGGGGGCACTCCGCCCGACGCCACAAATGAAGAGGGACTTGAGATGAGTCGGATCCCCGAAAACAACCCGCGATCGGTTCCGTACACCTCACTCCCGATGTAGCGGGTCAGGCTCTGGGCATTCCCGTTCGGATCTCTGAGAAGATTGCCATAGGGGGAAGTCGAACTCCCTGCGCGGATCACTTGCAAAGCAGAGGATTCGGTCACTGCCCGAGAATAATCGGATCCCGGACCGAAGGTGGCCAGGGTGAAATACGCAGCCGGGGCTCCGGTGTCGTGGAGCATCTTGGTGTAGCCGAACTCGTTGAACACGTGCTGAAACTTGTCGCTCTTAAAAAAAGTTTCATGGTACTGATGGAAACGACGAACCAGGTCTCTTGCTTCTTGCAGACGGATCCGGGTATTAGCGGTCTGAATCCCGCCATTCTGCAAATTCAGGTTCGGGGCATCGATGAGTAGATCACAGAGCTCCAGAGCCTTGGCTTGGGTGTTGATTCCGGCCCGGCGGACATCGTTAAATGGAAGGCGGATATCCGCAAGGGACTGGAAGCACCTGGTGACCAGTTCTTGTGGAGACAGTGTATCCGCCTGGGCATGGGCCCTCTCCGGATTCATCCAGCTCAACGCGATCCCACCGACCAACACACCCCATTGCCACAACTTACGAGTCCCCATTCAGGACAGTTTAACATTCACCAGACTTCGCGCTCTAGGCAAAATTTGCACTAAAAAACGTGTCTTTATTGACACAGTCGAGATCGGGCCCTGTGGTTAATTCGGGGCTGAATGGGGGGGGGTTCTGAGCGCAAATGCGTTTCGTGCTTCCTCGCGATCATCGAAGTGAATCTTTTGATTTCCGATGAGTTGATACGTTTCGTGACCTTTTCCTGCAATCAGAACCAGATCTCCGGGGCTCGCCCTGCGGATCGCCTCCCGAATGGCTTGAGCCCGATCCGGAATCACGAGGTAGTTCTTGCGTGAAATTCCCGCTTCGATTTCAGCTATAATCGTTGAAGGATTCTCGGTCCGGGGGTTGTCGCTCGTGACGATTGCGAGCTCCGACAAGCGTGTGGCGATCTCGCCCATCACGGGGCGCTTGGTTTTATCGCGATCTCCTCCACACCCGAAAACGGTAATGATCCGCCGGCCTTGGATGGCGAGCAGGACTTTCTCAAGGGCCTCGGGCTTGTGAGCATAGTCCACAAAGACTGCAACCCCCTGGTTGTTCGGGATGTGCTCCATGCGGCCCGGAACCCCCGGAAAATCGGCAAGCGCCCGGCAAGCGTCCTCGGCACGAATTCCCACTCCGGTTGCTATGGAGAGTGCGGCTAAAATGTTCTCAGTCTGGAAGGCGCCGAACAGGGGGCAAGACGCCTCAATCCAACGGCCACCGAGCGCCACTTCAAAACCGATGCCCGATGGGGTGTTCACCAAATTCCGGATTTGTTTCTGCGGAGAAAATCCTTTCACTTCTGGATTCTCCCGGAGGAGGCGGCTCCCGAAGGCGCAGTCTTCATTTGAAAAACCGACCGGGTTTTTTCCACCTGTACGGGCATATGCGGAGTGTGCCGTAAAAAGCAGGGCCTTTGCATCGAAGTAGTGATCGAGGGTCGGATGGTAATCCATGTGCTCGCGACTCAGGTTCAAGAAGCAGGTCGCGTCCCAGGCGATCCCGTAGCAGCGATCCTGGTGAAGGGCGTGCGAAGACGCCTCCATGACCACGGCCCTGGCTCCGAGGCGCCGGACCTCGGCGAACCAGGCTTGCAGGGTGAGTGCGTCGGGGGTTGTGTTGGCTGTCTCCACCTCTTTGCCGGCAAAGAAGCCGCCGTTGGTTCCGAGCCGCGCGCAAGGGATGCCATTCTTCTCAAGCAGGTGCTGAATCAGGTAAGTGGTCGTGGTCTTTCCGCTCGTCCCGGTGACTCCGATCATGATCATCTGCTGCGAGGGGTGCCCGTGCATCTCGCTGGCGAGCTCAGCCAATTTCCGGCGGGTGTTGCTGCCGAGGGCAGTCACCCCGGGGATTCCTGTCTCGCGCTCTGAATACACTTGGCTCGCACCGAGCTTCAGCGCTTCTTCAATGAAGTCATGGCCGTCGAAGCGGGCTCCCTTCAGCGCAAAAAAAATGGAACCCGGCCGAACACTTTTCGAGTCTGCGGTGACGTGCATATTACTCTCCGAGATGCAGGCTCACGTCGAGACCTTTGGCAATCGTCGATCCCGACTCCGGGCTCTGTTTTCGGATCAGACCGAAACCATGCACCTGTACTTTAGGCAGGAAGGGGCGTAGTGCGCGCATCGCTTCTTGCGGAGTGAGTCCGATCACAGAAGGCATCACCGGGTGATCTAGGTTCACCTCCTTGGTGCTTTCGATCGATTGCTCGATGATTTCCGCACTCGACTGAGCAACCTGAACAGTGTCCGCGTCTTGGGCGGGTCTCACTGGAGCGGGGGTCGGCGTCGACTCGACCAGGGGAATTCGGATTTTCTCGGTGGTCGGGATCGAGAAGCGACTCACGACTTGTTTGAGCACGGTTGAAAACAGCGGAGCCGCGGTCTGTCCGGCATAATACACGCCGCGCGGATTATCGAGCAGGGTCAGGATGGTGATCGGTTGCTTCACGCCGACCGGATAGCCGATAAACGAGGCGATGTGACGCGAGGTCGAGTACTTCTTGGTCCGCGGATCGACCGTCTGGGCGGTGCCGGTTTTGCCGGCTATGAGGTACCCTTCGACCCTTGCCAGGTGACCCGTGCCTTTGTCGCCCTCGGTGACTTGCACCAGGGCTTCTGTGGCATCGCGAGCTGCCGCGGCTTTCAGAATCGGGAGCCGTTTGAAGGCCTCTTTCTCTCCGCGCTTGATCAGGGTCGGCTCGACGAGGTAGCCCCCGTTTGACAAAGAGGCGTACGCGCGAATCATTTGCAGGGGGGTCACCATGATACTCTGGCCGAACCCGATGGTGGCGAGGGTCAGAGGCTGCATTTTCTTGGTCTGGGAGGGCATCCAGCCCGCGATCTCGCCCGGCATGGCGATTCCGGTGCGGGATCCGAATCCGAATTCACGCAAGCCCTGAACGGCGCGCTCCGATCCCATTTTCAGGGCCAATTGCGCGGCCACGACGTTCGACGACACCTCGATCATCCGCTTCATGGAGATCATACCGAATTTTTCGTGAGCCTCGGCCTCGCTGATGGTGCGCTTCTGGATGGTGAGTTTTCCGTAGTGTCCGAAGAGTTGGTCCTGAATCCGGATCACGCCCTTGTTCAAGGCTGCGGCGAGCATCAAGGGTTTCATGGTCGAGCCGGGCTCGTATCCGTCGGTGATGGCGGTGACCTTCTTCACTCCCCGGCGGCTTGGGGCCTGGGCCAAGGCGAGGATCTCACCGTTGTTCGAGTCCATCACAATCACCATGCCGGAATCAGCGCGGGATTTTTCGATCGAGGCCATCAGTGCTTCTTCGACCGAGTATTGCAGTGAGGAGTCGATGCTGAGAGTGATGTTCTCACCATCGACCATCTTGGTCTGCGGGTTCGAATCGATCAGGGTCGGGCGCCCGAGTGCGTCCTTGAAGGCCTCGACCGAGGCGCTTTTCCCACGGAGGAGGGTGTTCTTCCAGAGTTCGACACCCTCAAGGCCCTCGGTGTCGATGTTCACCGAGCCAATCAAAGAGGTGGCGATCTCGCCGTGCGGGTAAACCCGCTTCATCTCTTTTACGATCCAGATGCCCTCCGGCATTTCCCCGCTGGCGCGGATGATGCCGAGTTTGCGGAAATGATCCATGCGCTCGTCGCGCACGTGTCGTTCGAACCAGGCGAATGATTTTTTAGGATCGAGGCGCTTCTTCAGGGCTTGGGGAGTTGTTCCCAGTGCATGAGCCAAAAGAGTGAGGGTTGTCCGCGATTTCAGGATTTTTGCGGGGCTGCCGGCGAGCGAGGACGTCTCGAGATTGATCGCCATCGGCTCGCCCGTGCGATCCAAAATCAATCCACGCCTGGGCTTCATGATGATCTTCGATTCAAATTGTCGACGGGCCAGTTTGGCGAGTTTCGGATCGTGGATGATCTGGAGCCAGGTCGAGCGGACCAGCATTCCGGCCGAAATCAGGCCGAACACCATGATCACCAAAGACAGACGGATGCGGATCGCTGGAGTCTGGTAGTAGGTGTTCGCCATCGGTTCCTTCCTATTCCTTCATCCGGATCAGTTTTTCCGGAGTGGGAGGAAGGAGTTTGAATTTCTCGCGAGCAAGCGCCTCGAGTCGTCGCGGGGATCGCAATTGCGCCACACGGAGTTCGAGCTTTTCTTTTTCGAGTTTCAGGTTGTTCAGGGTCTTGTTGGCCTGGTCGAGTTCATAGGTGGTGTGCACCACGGTCAGTCGAAGCCAGACCGTGGCAAAAGAAAGAGCGATCAACACCGGAATCGTCCACATGGGGAAGAACCTGTTCATTCCAGAAAAAGCGTAACGTGATCAAGGGGAACTTGCAACGCGAAGCAGAACGGGTCAGATCCTTGACGGCGCTCAAATCCGTTCGGCCAGGCGGAGCTTGGCACTCCTCGAGCGGGGGTTCCGGGCCAACTCCTCATCGTCCGCCTGGATGGGCTTTTTGGTGTGGATTTTGTAGAGCTCGCGGGTGCGGAAGGCTTCCTTCACCAGGCGGTCTTCTAGAGAGTGGAACGAAAGCAGGGCCAAGCGCCCGCCAGGAACGAGCGCGGGGAACACCTTTGAGATCAGGGTTTCGAGCTCCCGGATCTCTTCGTTGATCTCGATCCTGAGGGCTTGGAAGCTC
Organism: Bdellovibrionales bacterium; assembly: GCA_947462765.1. Classification (GTDB taxonomy): domain Bacteria; phylum Bdellovibrionota; class UBA1018; order UBA1018; family CAIMNF01; genus CAIMNF01. Next base: position 2,733 of record CANHQK010000063.1, on the reverse strand, counting down.
CGGGTGGCCGGGTGGATCCCTTTGTAGCGCATCGGGGGAGGAAACACCGAGGCGATGACTTCTGCCAGTGCGGCCGTGTCTTGTGGAAGTGCGTTTTTTGCGCGTAAATCGACCAATCTCCGCGCAATCTTGCGGGACAATCGCTCTTCGCCATACTTCCAGAGCACATCGGCCAACTCGGTCTCACCCACCCCTTCGAGCCAGTCTGAAAGCGGAATACCCCGGGTGGTGTTCATCCTCATGTCGAGTGGGGCGGGGAAGCGAAAGCTGAACCCACGGATCTCGGAGTCGATCTGGTCGCTCGAGATGCCGAGATCAGCCAGGAGGCCCACAATGGGTCGATCTCCGGCGAAGCGGAGGGCGTCGCTGAAGGAGCCGTGATGGACTTCGAGACGACCTTCGGCGATCTCCCTCTCGAACTTGACGCGGTTCCGGGCGATGGCCTCGGGGTCTCGATCAATTCCCACGACTCGCACGGGACGATGGGGTGTCTTTTCCTTCATGCGTTCGAGCAAGGCCGAGCTGTGGCCGCCACCGCCGAGGGTGCAGTCCAGAATAATGCCCTGCGACAAGCTTTCAGGCAAAGCTTCGATTCCCGTCACCAAAAAGTCGGTGATCGGCTCGAGCAGGATCGGGATGTGGTGGCTTACATATCCAATCATTTCGCTTGTTTCAGCCCGCCCCTGTCGGTAGTCTGAGTATCGTGGAAAAAAACCCCTACTTGATCCCCAATACTAATCGCATTTATACGAATGTGCGAAAGCAAAAAATCGCTCGCGACATTCTGGAGCGGTACACCGGGAGCTCGATCAAGCAGTTCCAGAAGCAGGTGATCCTCACCAACTTCGAATACTACCTCGATCGCTTTGCCGTGCTTTCGAACGGGGTCAAGACCCGGGGCTCTGCCATGGGTGCCGTCCACTCAGAGAAGCACGGTGTTTCCATCATCAACTTTTCCATCGGCTCACCGACTGCGGCCCTCATCATCGAATGTTTGTCGGTGATCGACCCGAAGGCCGTGCTCTTCCTTGGAATGACGGGCGGTCTTCATCGTTCTCTGAAAAAGGGCGACTTCATTCTTCCGACCGCAGCCATTCGTGACGAGGGCGTCTCGCACCACTTCCTGCCCCGGCAGGTACCCGCCCTTCCGACCTTCAAGATCCAGAAGTTTGTCTCCGAGATTCTGGTCGAAAGCGGCTTTGACTACCGCACCGGAGTGGTTCACACCACCGACTATCGCTTCTGGGAATTCAACGACAAGTTCAAGGCCGATCTTTACCACGAGCGCGCCCTCTGCATCGACATGGAGACCGCGACCCTATTTGTAGCGGGATTCGCGAGCAAGGTGCCCATCGGCGCCTTGTTGCTCGTCTCGGATCTGCCCCTGAAGCGTGGTGGGATCAAGACCAAGCGCTCGGCTTCCTCGGTTTTCAAGCAGTTCACGGACAAGCATCTCGAGATCGGCATCAAGTCGATGAGTCAGATCGCCGAACGTGGCGAACACATCCGACATTACAAGTGGTAGGCGGCAACTATGGACATGATTCAAAAAGTCATCGAGTTTTTCACGAACGATCTGGCAATTGACCTCGGCACTGCGAACACTCTCGTGTTCTCGAAAGGTCGCGGTCTGATCATGAACGAACCCTCGGTCGTGGCGATCCACCGGAACGCCCGCGGACAGACCCGGGTTCTTGCGGTCGGGAAAGAAGCCAAAGAGATGCTCGGAAGAACTCCCGGTTCCATCCAAGCCATTCGACCCCTGAAAGACGGCGTGATCGCCGACTTCGAAGTGACTCAGGCGATGCTGAAGTACTTCATCACCAAGGCCTCCGAGGGCCGGAGTTTTATCCGCCCACGCATCATGATCTGTATTCCGTACGGAATCACCCAGGTTGAGAAGCGCGCGGTGAAGGAATCGGCCCAGTCGGCCGGTGCCCGCGAAGTTTACCTGATTGAAGAGCCCATGGCCGCCGCGATTGGCGCCGGTCTCCCAATCCGCGAACCGAGCGGCAACATGATTGTCGACATTGGCGGTGGAACGACCGAAGTCGCAGTGATTTCTCTCGGCGGGATCGTGTATTCCAAGTCCGTTCGTGTCGCCGGCGACAAGTTCGATGACGCCATCGTGAACTACATCAAGCGCAAGTACTCCCTCCTGATCGGCGAGCGCACGGCCGAGCAGATCAAGCTCGCCATCGGTTGCGCCTATCCGTTCGAAGAGGAGCGCACCTTCGAAGTGAAGGGCCGTGACCTCATTTCGGGCGCACCGAAGACCATCGAACTGAACAGCGAAGAGATCCGCGATGCCTTGGCCGAGCCGGTCTCTGCCGTGGTGGATGCCATCAAGGTGGCCCTCGAGCGGACTCCGCCCGAACTCGCGGCGGACATCGTCGACAACGGAATCGTGCTCGCCGGCGGTGGGGCGCTCCTGTCGAACCTCGATATTCTCATCAAAGAAAAAACCGGCTTGCCGGTCACTGTGGCCGAAGATCCGCTCACTTGTGTGGTCCGTGGGTCCGGTAAGGCGCTTGAGGATCTCGATCTGCTTCGTAAAGTCACCGTGATGTAAGCGGGACTCGACCGGGCATGGCTTACAACAAGCGGGATCATTACTATCACAAGGCGAAGGAAGAGAACTTCGCCGCCCGCTCGATCTACAAGCTCGAAGAGATCGACCAGAAGTTCAAAATCATCAAAGCCGGCATGAAGGTGCTCGATTTGGGGGCTGCT
>CANHQK010000062.1 GCA_947462765.1 Bdellovibrionales bacterium | reverse complement strand
CTGGGGAACAGTATCGGCTCGCCAATCTGGCGGCAGACCTGAGGATGTGGGTCCTGTTTGGCGGCGAGGGCAGTATTCCAAGAATGACCCGGAACGCCCTGGTCCGTTTCGCACCGGTCGAAAAAGGCGCCCTGAGCTCGACTGTGAACACCTCAAAGGGAGGGGGTTACGCCCCCTTTGTGATTGTCAGTGACCGGTGTGATTTGAAAGAGAATCAGTCAGTGAACCCGTTGCTCCCGGTACCGGTGGAGCAGTTACCCGTTTTCGCTGCGGCTCAATTGATCCAGATTCTTCGGATGATTGGACTCCTGAAGGCCGAGCTCGAGAGGCCGTCACCGAGTGCTTATCGGATCTACGGAATTCTTCTCGGACTCTCGCTTCAGATCAAGGAGGTCGCGGCTTTCCTTGACCCCCGGGCAGCAGAGGTGGTTCATGCCTGGCTCAAGCGGGTCGAGTCGAAGATCGACCGTCGGGCCATCGCTGGATATTTTTCCTCTGCCAATCGATTCCGGGCCTTGTGGGTTTCTGCTTCGCCCAAGCTGGAAGAATCAGGTCTCGAGTTCGTTTCTTTATTCAAAAAGATAGGGATTCTCTCGAGCCCGGAGGTCTATACCGGAGTCAGGACTGGATTGAATCAAAAGGATGAGGAACTCCTGAAGCGAATCAGCCTCCATCCAGAAGCCCGGGGGTGGGTCCGCAAGAGTCTGTTGCCCTCCTTGCGACGATTGGTCCGAACACCTTGTCCAGACCGTGTGATCACCCGCTTGGAGGCGAGGAGAATGCGGAAGCTTCTGACCCATTTCGAGGCGGGATCCCGGACCCGGTGGTCAGAGAGTCCGGGTTTGTCCTGGTTGAACCAAGGTGGGGCTCTCGAGGGTCTTGAGTCCCGACCTGTTCATGTCGAAACCCCTCCGGCGGAGTCCGCCACTGGTCAGGAGTTCATGACCGGGCGCTTGATTTTCGAGACCATGAGACTTCCTGACTGGGTTCTCGAAGCCCGCTTCGCTTGGCTGGGCGCAGAGGCGGGATACTTAACGGATACCGATCAAGAAAGAATCGAGAAGAAACGAGAGAGTCATTTCGAACGTTTTCCAAGATTGAGGATTCTTCAGTCGTTGATTGATCGTCCATCGGGTGGAACTCCCGGTGATCTCCTTCAGTTGCTCGAGGTCCTACCCTATGCCCGATTCAATCTGGAGCGGTACTCGGTGGCGATTGGAGTCGAGACAGTGGATTTGTTCAGTGAAAAGCTGGTTCCTGGAAGAATTGCCCGGTTGGAGTGTCCGGAATGGAAGGGATCCGGAGCCTGCTTCGTGCGTAAGTCCACTCGCAGTCCCGAGCTGCTCGAATCTCAGTGCTACATTTGGGTCTCGAAAGACCAAAGTCCGATTTGCCAGGCCTATACGGTAGGTCATGAGGTTCACCATGCGTTGCAATACGATGAGATCCGTTCGGCAGAGAAGCAGGCGCGGGCTCGGGGGCCGGCAGAGGTTGCAAGGTTCATGAATGGGTACGGTAATTTCTTCGGTCTGGACTCGGGTCCTTCAGTGGAGAGTGCCAAGAACGGAAGGACGGTGCTTTACGGACTCCAGGATCGGATGTTCGGTGAGTTCGACACTCCCGTGATCCGCGAAATCCGAGAGTCGCTGGTAGAGGGGACTGAGGCGTATGAAAAGACCCTTGCGAGATACGGGAGTGCATTTGCCTCGATGATGCCGGCCTCTGCAACGACTCGGGTCAAAGCACTGAGGGAGGTTTATCCGGCACTCGAGAACCTCAGGAATTTGATGTTCGCTGAGGGATGCGGATTACGGATTCCGGTCGATCCAGTCGGGACGGCGATCCCGGTTGCAAACCGCATCCAACGTGAACTCCACCGGAATTGCCTTCTATCGTCGATCACAAAGGCACGAATGGAGGGTGAAGTTCTGAGGGTTGTGGCTTCGAACCAGCTTTACGGGGTCGGATTCGGGCCGGAAGTGGTGGAAGACGGTAGACTCGTTTTGCGCATCGATCCAGCTCCGATTGATCCAGCTAAGGCCTACCATCAGAGCCAGCAATGACAGGACTTTCTCCTAATTGGACAGGCGGGGGCTACTCCACCGTGACCGACTTCGCCAGATTCCTCGGCTTGTCGATATTCCGTCCGAGGGCCTTTGCACACCCATAAGCCAGCAATTGTAATGGGATTGCCGAAAGAATGGGGTTCGTTCCCCAAGCAGCCGGTGGAAGACCGATGAATGCATCCGACAGCTTTTCAAGAACCGTATCGCCTTCAGTGCCAAGGGTGATCAAGTGTCCCCCTCTGGCCCGGATCTCCTCGAGGTTAGAAACGGTCTTCTGGTACCACTCGTCCTTGGGTGCGAGAGTGATCACCGTGACCTCCGGATCGATGTAGGCAATCGGCCCGTGTTTCAGTTCACCTGCTGCGAAACCTTCTGCCGGAAGATAAGTGAGTTCCTTGAACTTCAGCGCTCCTTCGAGCGCGATCGGGTACATGGTTCCACGCCCCACAAAAAGGATGATCCGCTGTTTACCCAGCTTTTCCCCTAAGCGGATGAATTCCTCGTTCCTTGAAAGGATATGATCTAGGTCCTGCGGAAGGCGGGCCAATCCGAGGAACGACTCCTTCTCGGTATCCCGGGCACTTTGAATTCCGCGCAGACGGCCGACATCGAGGGCTAGTGCGCAAAGCACGGTGAGCTGGGCAGTGAAGGCTTTTGTCGAAGCGACGCCAATCTCGGGTCCGGCCTTGGTCGGATACTGGAAGGAGCTTTCACGTGCGATGGTCGAATTGGGAACATTGCAGATCGAGAACGTCGAGACTCCTCGTTCGTTAGCGAGTCGAAGGGCGGCCAGGGTATCGGCAGTCTCGCCTGACTGGGAGATCACCCCGACAACCGTTCCAGGCTCGAAAACCGGGTCCCGATAACGGAATTCGCTCGCAATATCGACTTGGCAGTCGAGGCGGGCCCAGCGTTCGAAAAAATATTTTGCGGCCATGGCGGCATGGGCACTGGTTCCACATGCCACGAGATAAAGACGTTTCACATTCTTCCAGAGGACTTCGTGCGCCTTCTGGTGGTCCCACATGAACGGACTTTTCGGATCTGAAGGGAGGCGTCCCGTCAGAGTGTCGGCCACCACCATGGGTTGCTGGAAGATCTCCTTCAGCATGAAACTCTCGTACCCGCCCTTTTCGACCTTGTCCGCAGTCCAGTCGATTTTTTCGACTTTCAATCCGGAGCAATGGATTCCGTTCCGGTCAGCGATGAAAATCTCGCCTTTGGGCAGAAACGCCACCTCATTGTGATGAGGGATGACGGCTTGAAGGTCACTGGCGATCAGGGCCCCGTCCTTCAGCGTGGATCCGACGAGGGGGGCTCCATTCTGGATGCCGTAGAGTTTGCCGGGAATTTGTCGCGACATGAGAACGATTGCGTAGTGGCCTTCCACTTCAGTCATGGCGGCTTTCATCGCACGAAGCAGAATGCTCTCCGGATCCGCGCCCGGAGCTTCCTTGGCTAGAAGGCTTCGCTTGGCTTCAATGAGTTGGGCGAACACTTCGGTGTCGGTTTGTGAAGAGAAACGGACTCCGCTCGCGATCAGCTTTTCTTTGATTTGGGCATAGTTCTCTATGATGCCATTGTGCACCAGAACCAGTTCACCGGCACGATGAGGGTGTGCGTTGGTTTCGTTCGGCGCACCGTGAGTGGCCCACCGGGTATGTGCGATGCCCTCTTTTTCCGTCAGACCGAGGCCGCGCGAGGCCTCCACCAGGCCTTCAACGGGGCCCGCGCTTCGTTTGATCTCGAAGTCTTCGTCACCCTGCAGCGCGAATCCCGCGGAGTCATAGCCCCGGTACTCAAGACGCTTGAGTCCTTCTAGTAAAATGGGCAAGGCCTGACGTTCTCCAACATAACCGACGATTCCGCACATGGCTTCCGATCATAGAGCCTCTGGAACCTCATGAAAAGCCAGAAATTATCGAAGCAGATCGAGAAGATCCTCTGATTTCAGTGTGGCCTCACCGAGGTCGAGCTTGGCAGCCTGCAGTTTCCGGATCGAGGTCTCGATTGTACCCTCCGCTACCAGGCGGTGGATGGTGACAGGCTTTTCCTGACCCATTCGATAGGCGCGGTCTTCGGCTTGAAGCTCGACAAATGGATTCCACCAGGGGTCGCAAAAGATCACATGGCTGGCACGGGTCAGGTTGAGTCCCACGCCCCCGGCTTGGAGAGAGAGGAGAAATACCGAGGGAGTCTTGCCCTCCTGAAAGCCCTCAATACGCGACTCCCGATCCCGGGTGGAGCCGTCGAGCCGGAAATAGGGAATCCTGTCCCGGAGTCTCGATTCAATCAGGTCGAGGAAGCGAGTCCACTGGGAATACACCAGGACCGAGTGTCCCTCGGAGAGGATCTCCTCCACCAAGTTCAGGAGTGCCTCGAGCTTGGAAGAGCTTTCGCCCTTCCGTTCATCTTCGAGCAGTCCCGGATGACAGCAAGCCTGACGGACCCGGAGCAGGACTTCGAAAACGGTGAGGGGTTCGAGGTCTCGCTCGGAGCCGAGCCTTTCCAGGCATTCCTGCCTGGCGGCAGTCAGTAAGGCCTCCACACGCTGCTTTTCGTCTTCAGATAATTGGATCCGGTGCTCAATCGGTGTTTTAGGAGGAAGTTCCGTCAGGACTTGGTCTTTGGTTCTCCGGAGAATGAATGGTGCGATTGCAGACGGATTGAGTTCCGACTCCTGTTCGAAGAGTCCGGGTGCCAAGAAACGGAACAGACTGAGGAGATCGCGTTTGGTGTTCTGGATCGGAGTCCCGGTGAGCGCGAGTCGGAAGCGGGAGTTCAGACGGGCGGCAGCCATGGCAGCGCGGGTCTCGGGATTCCGGATTTGGTGGGCCTCATCGAGAATGACGGCATCCCATTCCCGAGCGCAAAGGATCGGGGCATCAAGCTGGAGAATGGAGTAGGTGGTGAGCACCAGGTCGGAATCCGCACTGAGTTGACGCCCAGATCCATGATAGACCGAGATCCTGAGATCAGGGCGGAAGCGGGAGGCTTCTCGAGTCCAATTACCCAGCAAAGAGCGGGGTAGAATGACCAGGGTTTTGCCACGAAGGGTCGCAAGGGTTTGGATGGTTTTTCCGAGCCCCATGTCGTCCGCGAGCAAGGCGCATCCGAGCGTTTCGGCCCGATTCAGGATCCACGCCACTCCAGCTTTTTGATAAGGGCGTAGGAGTCCTTCGAGCGATGCCGGAATCACTCCGGGTTCAGGGATCGGGGGCAGAACGGTGCCCAGTGGCAAGGACCTGAGCATCCGATCAATCATGGAGACCGGAGCCTCGGTTTTCTGTTTTTTATCGAGCAAACCGATGAGGAGCTCACGATGATCGAGTGCCGCTTGGAGATCGAGACCGGTCTCAGTGATCAGTACAGGACCCAATTTGGCATCGAAATCCGCGCGAGTGGATTCGGAAACACGATCTCGGAGACGGAGCGCTTCGCTGATCGAAAGCGGCCGGGGCTGATCGGGGTAAAGGTCATATTCCTGCCGAAGAAACTTTCGCATCTCGGCTTCGCGTTCCGGTGAAGGCCGCAGGACTTGCCCGGGAAGAGGCGGAGGATAACCAATGCGTCCTGTCAGACGCAGTCCTCCCGATCCCACCGGTTCCAAGACCAGGCTCAGGACTGGAATCCCTTCCACCACCTCAGTCGTTTCAGACCGCTCGTCGATCACTTCACAGGCAGTCTTCCAAACTGGAAGATCGTTCAGAGTCCAGGCAGGAATGGCATCACGGGGGATTTTTTTTCTCAGACTCTGGGGAGGCGGATTTCTTACAAAAAGGAAGCCGTTTTCGATCCTGAGGCTGCCTTCGAGGTCCTCTCCGGGCGCCTGTGTTTCGAGTGTGAGATCCAAGTCACCGGTACGGGTTTCACGGATCCAGACTCGCAATCGATCGGGTCTGCTCCGGACTTTCAACTCAGTGAGTGCAGGATGGTTCAAAAGAGGCAAGGGGCCCAGTTCACCGATTCGCTCCAAGAGCGCTCCCCAAGAGGGAGAGGCGGAGGTATAAAGCTGGTCGATCGCCAGATCCACCGGTGTGGTGGGTGGGAGGGGGAGTGAGATCCGGCCACTCCGGATCCCTCCGATGAGGCCAACCAGGGAACCCTCTATTTTTTTTGACTCGCTTCCGGTCTTCAGGTTCCGGTGAAAGCGGATCGAGGCTTTCGAGCCTGAATCGTTGGAGGCACGAAATTCCCAGTGATAAACCAGCCTGACGCCCTGATCGGACTCCGGATTCCGTGCTTCCGGGATCCGGTCCTCGGAGAGGGCGATGGCCGCTCCGATAATATGGTGACACGGTTCGATTTTACTGCCACAATCGCAGTGAGCGTCTTCGTCTTCCGGCCACAGAGTGACAGTGAAAGCGAGGATCCGCTCCGGAGTCTGTACCTTGAATTTGAGCTCGTTCCCGTCTTTCGCAGAGCCCAAGCGCTCGAAAGAACCGGAGCTCCGGGAGAGCGTCACTCCCTTCGACCACAGCGCTGCGGTGGCTTCTTCTTTCAGCCATTCCAAAAATTTTTTCATACCGGTTTTTTGACTCGCTCACTCGGAATCCTATGATACTTTTTTCGCAAGAGGGAGAGGTTTCTGGCGCTCTCCTTCGAAACCAAGAAGGAGCGACACTTGAAAAAAGCATTCATCCTCGACACCAACGTCCTGCTGTTTGATCCCTTGGCCATTTTCAAACTCGGTGCGAATGATGTGATCATTCCCATCGTGGTGATCGAGGAGATCGACCGATTCAAGCGCGAAATGAGCGAAAACGGGCGTCATGCGCGTCAGTTCACCCGCTCGATTGATGAAATGCGGAAAACCGGTGAGTTGGCAAAGGGTGTGAAGTTGCCCAATGGCGGTCAGCTCACTGTCGAACTCGGGGGAGGCGATGTCCCGCTTCCGGCCGAGCTCGGCATGGACAAGGCCGACAACAAGATTCTCGGCCTGGCCCTCATGCTGAAAAAAGAGCAACCCCGCCGTCCGATCACCTTCCTTACCAAGGATGCGAACCTCCGGATCAAGGCCGATGCACTCGGGATTGTCGCCGAGGATTACGAGCCCTCGAACGTGGAACCGGAACAATTGTACTCCGGAAGCACCACGCTCAAAGTTGAGTCCTCGATTGTGGATGAGTTCTACGCCAACAAACGCATTCCTTATTCCGAGCGTCTGTTCGAGTTCGACCCCGAAGCGTCGAAGCAGCTTTATCCGAATCAGTATCTGATCTTGAAGGACTATGCCAATCCGACTCACACTGCGATGGGGCGTTTCTCGAAGGAACTCGAGTCCATCGTTCCCCTGGTGAAGCCACCCGAAGGACTTTGGGGGATTTTTCCGAAGAATGCGGAGCAGGCATTCGCTGTCGACGCTTTGTTGAACGACGAGGTGAAGCTCGTCAGTCTGCTTGGTAAAGCCGGTACCGGTAAAACCCTGTTTGCGATTGCCGCTGGATTGGTCAAGACGGTCGATGAAGGCGTGTATCACCGTTTGCTGGTTTCCCGTCCGGTTTTCCCGCTCGGGAAGGATATCGGTTTCCTGCCCGGCACGATCGAGGAAAAACTGAATCCCTGGATGCAGCCCATCTACGACAACGTGGATTTTCTGTTCGGATCATCCGCCAACCGCAATCGTCGCGGAGCGGGTAAGGGGGCCCAGGAGCTCATGAATCAGGGTTTGCTCCAGATCGAGCCACTGACCTACATCCGGGGCCGGACGATCCCCCAGCAGTATCTGATCGTGGATGAGTCCCAGAACCTGACCCCACATGAGATCAAGACCATCATCACCCGCGCGGGGGATGACACGAAGATCGTTCTCACCGGGGACTCGTACCAGATTGACAACCCTTATGTCGATTCCGCTAATAACGGTCTAGTATACCTGGTGGACCGTTTCAAGGATCAATCCATTGCGGCTCACGTGACCTTCTTGAAGGGCGAGCGTTCGAAGCTGTCCGAGCTTGCCAGCAATTTGCTCTGAGAACGGGCTGAGATTCAGACTTGGGCCTGGTCGGCTCGGAGACTAATCGCGATCTCGTGTTCGAGGTGGCGACGGTTCGAGCTGGCCAGGAGTCTCAATTCGCGAGTGGAAGCCTTGGCCTCTAGGGCTGCGAACAGAATCCGGCCTCGGACCATCATGGTCAAAGAGAGCTTCCCTTTTCCGCTGCGCTTTTCATGGAAGGCTACCATTTCCTCGAGGAGTTCGGCCATGTGCATGCCGTTGACCTTCGCTTGGTAATAGGGGTCTTCGGTGCGAAGCTTGGCCTTGTTCCGGGCGGCGATCCAGTCGAGGATTTCGGCACTTTCGGCATGGCGTCCGGTCTCGGATTTGGCCAGGCCAGTGGAGTGGGGGCGACGGTGGGAGTTCAGATCGATGACATTCTCAAGTTGGGTTTCCATACGGCTCGGACTAGTACAATCTTCGTGCCAAAACGGCTCCGCTCCAATGAGTCCCAATACTCCAGTGAGTCCAGGGATTTAAATGCCTTGAAACGGATCCACTTGATGTCACGGGTTCGTTTGCTTCGGGAAAGTTTTACCCGGTGTGGGTCCAATCTGACTAAAAGCGAAACACTGTGCCGAAAGTCGTCTGGAGCATTCGGATCGGGATCCGGTTGGTGTCGACGTTCGGGTTCCCGTCCAGAAAAGCCCATCCTCCTCGGTAACCGAAGGTGGGTCCGATCAGGAGCTTCGGGAGGAGTTGATACCAGATGCTGAATTCGACATTGAGCCCGAACCCCGAGAAGGCCAGGCCGTTTGCTTTGTCCATCAGCATCAAGCGTCCTGCTGAAATCCTCGAGCTCTGGATCCACTTGGTTGCTTTAAATGGAACCAGCCTGCCACGATAGGAGATTCCCGCCTCGATGACGAGGGTCCTCCAGGGATCGGATGCATTCCGGGGTAAGTTGAGCTGGGAGTTCGGATCGTCAGCAGCCGGGCTTGAGGGAAGAGGAAGCGTGAGCCCACCGCTCGGGAAGATCACGCCCCAGGAGGACTCATCGTAGGCTGCCTGCAGGTCGAAAGCGTACTCACCGAGGCTATAAGCGAGACGGTAGCTCCCTCCCATGCCGGACTTCACTCCGGGGAGGAGTCGGAAGTCGAGATGATGGGTGAACCGGTACTTCTGCGTGATCCACTGGTAAGCCGTGTTCTCTTTGTAAAAGGGTTCCGTGGCAAGCGCCGCTCGAGGGAGCAGGTACGTCGAGCACGCGATCAGGATCGGGATCATCCACTGCTTCATCAGAATTCCAGATCCTTTCCGATTTGAACGTAGAAGTTGTTTTTGGCCTTGATGAAGTCGATCACGTTTTTCAAGAGGTCGATTTCTTTATCCCGCGCATTCTTGATGGCATCCCGGAGCTCGAGTCGTGAGGGTTTCTTTGTAGCCATCTCACTCACCAGGCGGTCCAAAACCTTGGTCGAGGCATTGAAGCTTTCTTGCAGGGGGAGGAGTTGTTCTTGGAGCTTTTGCAAATCGAGGAAAGTGGTTCGTATGTTCCTCTCCTGTTCGTTCAGCATTTTCCTGTAGCCGATCTCGGCCTGTTCGAGGGCGATTCGAGTATTCCGAGCCGCATCCATACTGAAGAACCCTGCGTCATTGAGGATGTGAATGGTGAGGGTCAGCGTGAATCCCGTATTGATGAGTCCATCACCCACGGTGCTGGTACCACCCGTGAGCCCGTTTGAATAGCCTGCGGTGAATCCTGTCAGTGTGAGGTTCGGCAGACCCATCCGTCGTTTTTCGAATTGCTCGGTGCCCATGTGGACTGTTTCGAGGCTGAGCTTTCCATCCCGCATCGCAGGAGCGCGCTCTTTGAAGATCTCCCAGGCCTGCTCGAAGGTCATATTCAAGGGCTTGTGTTCAAAAGCGGTGGTGAGATTCCAATTGCTATCGGTCCGGATGTTCAATTGCCTGTTCAATTCAAAAAGATCCTGTTGAAGCTTGGTTCTCGCTGCAATGAGAGCGTTCCGTGCATCGTTCCGATCGACTTCAGCCGACTCCACCTCGGTTTGGTCCGCCGTACCGAGTGCTTTTCTGGAGCGAACGAGGTTCAGGATGACCTCTGCGATCTGGAGCGATCTTTGAGTGGCTTCAAACTGCTCCTGCGACAGACGGGCAACCGAGTATCTGTCGATAACCAAGGTCGATTGGCTTCGCTTCTCCTCCTCGAGCTTTTGCTGAGTTCGCTCGAAGTTCATCGATGCCAAATCGTAATCCATGCGATCCAGGAAAAAATTGAAAAGATTCGGAGATGTAATGCCCAGGCCCACAGAGAGAGTGGGAGCAACAGGCGATCGTCCGGTCGGATAAGTCAGTCTTGAGGGAGTTTCCGGGAGGGTGCCGAGCGTCTCATTGCCAACCATTCCGGCGGTCAGGCTGAGGGTGGGGAGGTAGAACCTTCGCCAAGCTTGGCGGTAGGTGATTTTCGCACTTTCCTGGGTCAGGAGAAGCGCCTGGAAATCGAGATTCTGCTTGAAGTAAATATCAATCGCCTGTTTCAGGGAGAGAGGGGGCGGGCCAGCGTACTTCGGTTTCGAGGCTCCCCCGATTGAAACAGCTTTGGAAGGCGCGCCCGTTACCGGGGCGGACCAGGCGAGTGGTGAGCTTACCAGTAATAGAGTGGAGATCCATCTAGCCGGGGAGCGAATGTTCATGAGGGATTCTGAAGATGATCCATCATTTCATTGAAGCTTTTGGCCACATCTTGGAATTCATCCTTCGGGCGCAGACGGACCCGTTGCTTCCGGTTTCCGGATTTGATTTCTTCGAAGACGCGCTTGAAATGGTACATCGGGCCGGCAGTGCGGTGGGACATCATGATACCCATGATCGAGATCACCACCAGGAACAGGACGGACAGCCCTCCGAGGGCGATGACCAGTTGTTTCAATTCCGAATAAAGCTGGGTCTTCGCTTCATCAGTCATCGGGCTGAGATCCACCAGGGTCAGGTAGTTCTCCTTGATAAAGCTGTAGGCAATCACCCCATTGAGCGCCACGAGAGCAAAACCACTGGAGGTGAGCCAGAACACATATCTCAGCTGGTAGCGCGGATTGATGAGGAGGTTTTTCAGGTTCCTTTTGTAGGGCTGGGTTGGCATTTTCCGCATCCTTTCTCGGTGATCGTTTTCTCGATCAAGACTCTCTCGTTCTGAAGGGTTTCGATTTGCAGTTTGGAAACGAGGATGTTCGATCTGACTTTGATCGCGATCGAAGGGGAGGCGTCCGGGTTCTTCTTCATGTAGTCCTCATTCTTCTGAAGAATGATCTGGGTTCTCTCGAGCTTTTCACTCTTTTCTTGCAGACTTCGGACGATTGCGTCGCACG
>CANHQK010000061.1 GCA_947462765.1 Bdellovibrionales bacterium | reverse complement strand
TGGAGTCAGGTGAGCGAGCACTACTGCCGTAGTCTGTGGATGTTCGTTCACGAGAAAGTTTGCAAGAGTTCGGGGGTCAACGAGTTCAAGGGCTTCAAGCGATCGACTTCCTTCGATCACAGCCAACTGCCCGAGCACTGTTTTGGCCCGTTCCTCTCCCAAAGTCTCGAGGATGAAGTCTTTCCCGCTGGCATGCCCGAAAATCAGCTGCTCTTCCTCGGAAATTTCGACATAAAAGTCATCCAATACCTGCTTCACGATCGGGATCGGCACCTTTCCGACCTGTCCCATCACCGTGACCAGACGCTTGACATCATTATCCCGGAGATGTTTGAAGATTTCCGCTGTGACACGATTTCCGAGCACGTTCAGAAGGATCGCTGACTTCTCGATCCCGGAAAGCTGTTCATAAGCCTGGACTTCCAACATGACTCATCTCTCCTTCACGCGCTGGCTGATTTACCTTTGTCCCCTGCCGGCTCCTTGATCGGCCTTTGGACCAACCACTCCTTCAGGATCAGCGACGCCTTCTGAGGATTATTATCCACCAAGGTGACGATTTTTTCACGGATCATCTCGCCCTCGACCTTCTCTGGATCCAGACGGTCAGGAAGATCCGGGACGACTTCTTCAAGCTGGGACAAGGTACTGCTCTTCTGAATCTTCTCGAGCTCCTCGATGGTCTGAGGAAGGAAGGTGTCGACGCTGTCGGTCGTATTCTCAGTGATCCATCTGACATAAGGACGGACCACGAGGAAGAAGAACAGGAGGATGATCAGCCCGATCACACCGTAAACGATGAGACTCTGGATGTAACCCCGGGTCGCGGTCGCATCAAGAATGCGCTGGGCTTCCTCGAAGTCCTCCGGTACAAAATCGATGTTTTTAATCTCGAGATTGTCACCCCTCTTGCGATCAAGCGCGAGCGCTCCGACCACCAATGCTTCGAACTCTTTGAGCTTTTCAGCACTCCAGGCTTCGGTCTTGGTCTCCACTTTCCCGTCTGCACCGGCTGGGCCACGCACTTGTTTGCCATCCACCAGTACCGCTACAGAAAGCTTCCTAACCGTTCCGGTTGGCTTCTGGGTATTCCGGACGATCTTCGGAATATCGTAGTTCACGATTTCGTTCGACTTGGCGGTATTGTTCCGAATGGCATTCGACGCCACCACTCCGGGCTGTTCGCCAGGAGTGTTGGAGGCGGCTCCGGGTGCCCCCGCGGCCAAAGGACGACTGCCGTCCATGGTCTCGTTGGTCTTTTGCTGGGAGCGGACCGTGGCCCCGTCTTGATCGAGAATGGTTTGCTGTTCGGTAACGGTCGAGAAATCGAGATCCGCACTGATCGCAACCTTCACATGCCCTTCCCCGACAACCTTTGAGAGGATTCCCTCCACCCGACGTTGGTAATCCTCCTCCAACCGGCGTTTGAAATCCGATTGCTCGGTGGTGAGACCGACAATCGAATCATGAACGTTTTTGGAGAGCTCTTTGCCGAATGAATCGAGGATCACAACATTCGCGGAATCCATGCCCTCCACCGCAGCCGAAACCAGGTGGCTGATCCCGAAAATCTGCTTCTCGTTCAGAATGGTGCCAGGCTCGAGATCCAACACCACGGAGGCCGTAGACTTCTTTTGATCTTCTACGAATGCCGTTTTCTCGGGCACGGCCAGGTGGACCCTGGATCTTTTCACACCCTTGATGGAGTTGATCGAACGCATGAGTTCGCCTTCGAGTGCCCGCTTCTGATTCACCTTGTTCAGGAAGCTCGTCGTTCCGAAGGACTGTTTGTCGAAAAGTTCGTATCCGACTCCGGAAGACTGGGGCATTCCCTGCATGGCGAGCTCGAGACGGAGATCGTGCAAGTACTCGGGTGGAACCATGACCTGCTTCCCGGTCGGATCCACCTGGAAGGGGATCTTTTTCTCACGGAGCAGCCTCATGATGTTCGCGGAATCCTCGGCATTCAAATTGCCGTAGGTCACAGGCTGATAACCTTGTTTTCCCGCCCACATGAAAATGGCCACCAGAGCCACACCGATGACACTTCCGGTGATCCCGAGAGCCATCTTCTTGCTGGTGGAGAGTCCTTCGACGAATTCCTTGAGTTGCGCTCTGATCCGATTAAAGAATTCCATACTATACCTGCATCCTCATGATTTCTTTGTATGCTTCGAGAATCTTGTTCCGGACTTGCATCATGGTCTTCAAAGACAGCTCGGCCTTCTGGACCTGTAACATGGTCTCATGGATGTTCTTGGTACGACCAGCCACAAGATCCTTGATCGCCACATCTGCCTGGACTTGGTCGGAGTTGACCTCCTCCATAGACTTGGCAAGTGTTTCGAAGAAACCCGCGCCCTTCGGGTCGGATCCCGGAGCGGGAGCCTGCACACCGGGCTGCCGGATCGAGATGGAATCCTCCCGGATCAGTCCCAGATCCGGATCCATCTGCCTCAGGTTATTCTGGATCGAGTTCATCGTTTATCCCCTCTCACCGTTCATCGACCGAGTTCCAGTGCCTTGTTGGCCATCTGGGTCGCCGCGCCGATTGCGGTGACGTTCGCTTCATAAGAACGCTGGGCACTGATCATGTCAGCCATCTCTTGCACCGGGTTCACATTCGGCATCTCGACATACCCGTCCGGATTGGCGCGGGGATCGTCCGGCTTGTAAACCATCCTCGGGGGACGGGTGTCTTCACGGATATCGGTCACCAAAACACCCTGAACCGCCTGATCGACTTTGTCGTTTAGGATCTCACCGAAGGATTCGCGATCGGCAGTGGCGGTGAACTCGGCGTCCTTCCGCTTGTATCCAACCGTTTCGGAGTTCGCGATATTCGATGAAATGGTGTTCATCCGTTTCATCTGCGCGTCCAACCCGGTAGCACTTACCCTCATGGACGAGAAAAAATCAGCCATTACCTATTCCCTCCCCCTTCAGTGATCCCGTACTCCAGCATCCCGAGCTTCTTCCTGAGGGATTCCACCGATGCATTGTACAGGATTTGGTTTTCCTTCATCTTCGCCATCTCAGCGGAGCGATCCACCGTGTTTCCATCGAGGGACTCCACACCGTTCGGATCTTCGTAGACATCGGCCGTCACCCCTTCCGGCCCTTTTGAGCCGAAATGAGCGGAATCCGTTGCCTCGAGCTTCACGTTTTCATTGAGATCCATCGCATCTCGCATCGCCTGCTCGAAACTGACCGCTTTCGCCTTGTACCCGGGGGTATCGGCGTTGGCGATATTGGCCGAGATCACATTCTGATTCTCGAGTCTGAGATTCAGGTTCTGATTCAAGGCATTGATGGTGGGATCGAAAAGACCTTTCATTCGGTTCTCCTCAAGCCCGGATCCCCATGACCCGGTATTCAGCGAGCTTGTTCCGGAGCGTCCGGATAGAAATGCCAAGAGCCTTGGCAGTATGGGTGCGGTTTCCGGAAAAATGCTTCAATGCCTCGAGGATGACATTGCGTTCGATCTCATCGAGAGTCTTTCCTGGCTTCCAGGAAGATCCGGAAGCCTCAACTGAGGGTCTTCCCTCCCCGGTGGTTTGGAATTGAATGTCACGGGCCCGGATCTCGCTTCCTTGCGCGAGCAGTACCGCACGCTCACAAACCCCTTCGAGCTCACGGATATTCGCGGGCCAACGGTGTGAATTGAGAAGCATGATGGCTTCTTCGGAGAGCTTGAGTCCAGGGCGCGAATGGGACTCGGACCACTTGGACACAAACGACTGGGCCAACAGCTCGACATCTCCGAGGCGCTCCTGGAGATTGGGGACCTTCATGTTCACCACATTGAGCCGATGGTAAAGTTCTTCGCGGAATTCGCCATTGCGGACCAGATTCGCAATCGACCGGGAACTGGTGGCGATGATCCGGATGTCCGCTCCAGTCTGAATCAAATCAAGCAACCGCAATTGTACCGGAGGAGACAGTTTCCAGATCTCGGCGAACACGAGCGTGCTCCCGCGAGCCTGCTCCACGAGCGACTGGAACAGGACTTCCTGATCGCCGAGCGCTGTTTCGCGGCAATTCATCATGAAAAAAGGGCGACCCGACCGGGAACTGCGCTCGTGAATGAACCGGGCGATGGAACGTTTTCCGGTTCCGTATTCGCCAAGAATCAAAATGCTGGCCTTGCTCCGAGCCACAGTCTCCGCCAGCCCCAACACTTCGTTGTACTGACGATCGACACTCGGAAGCGCCTGAACCTTACCCGTTAAAGGAAATCCTTCTTGAGAGATGGCCTGGGTACTGACACTGGTGTTTTCACGGATTTCGTTTCTCATCGACTCTGCCCTCCTTGGCAATTTCACTTAGCGTATCCTTCGCTAATTTTTTCCAAACATCATCTTCCTGACTCTGTTGAATCTTCTCGAGTGAGCGACTGGCTGCGATCCTGGAATCTTTTCCCCCGTCTTTCAGGAGAGCCCGGGCATGCGCGTAAAGCACCCGATTTCCCCCGATTTTATTTTCACTGGCTTCGGAGTAAAGCGCAACCGCTTCTTTCCATTTTTCCTGCTTTTCAAGGGTATCCCCCCACTGAAGCACGAAGTAGGCCAACGAAGGCAGGGCACCCAAGTGCCTGATGCTCAGTTTCCCGCTCTCTTCCTTCCCGATTTCCTCACGGAGCTTCTTCCCGCTCCGATAGGCTTTCTCAGCGAATTCAAGATCCTGCGCCTCCAAGGCGACATCCCCGGCCCATCCAAGGATGCGACACCGGTCTACCTTACCGAGCCCGGAAGAGGCATCAACCACCTTACCGGCCAGGATCCCGGCCTTGGCCGGATCTTTCTTTTTCCAGTGCAGAAGTCCGAGAATCAGGTCCCGCTCCAGGGCGAATTTCGATCCATCCCGTACAAAGGCCAGTCTCCCGTTCAAATCCTCAACCGCCTTGGCGTCTTCCACCTTGAACTCAGGACTGTTCCAGATCGTCTTGGCCTCGATCACACTCCGGGACTCCTGGTCTTCCGCCCCCTCGAGCGTCAAGCGTTTTTCGATTGCCGCAATCACCTCGCGCTGACCGGCCTCATTCATGAGACGGTAGGGCTCGATGATTTTCCGGGCCAAAGTGGTCAGATTACGCTCTGCTGCGAAGCCTGCGATTTTCATTTTCAGCTCATCAGCAAGCGGATCATGGGCCGGCAAAGGAAGGAAATCTCCGTATTTCTCATACAAGGCGATGGCCCCGAACGGATCCCGGTCGGAGATCTTCTTCTCAATCAGGTTCTTGATCCCCCCGATCATCGCATGCTCGATCATCTTGCGGGTGTCGATTCCGGGGTTGGCGCGCAGGTGCTCGAGTGCTTTTTCGACAGCCTTCTGGTCCTCGTGAAACGAAATGAGCATCCGGACCTCGGTCAACCCCACCAGATCACGGAAAGGACCCTCATAAACAGCACCATCGCCAGAAAAGTTACGCACTTCAGGAGAGGCGATAAACCGCTCCGCGGCAGGCAAATCGAAGCCCCCATGGCTCCCGCAAGGGAGTAGACGAAGCCTGGCCACCAGCGCACCCGGGGAAAGCGGATACTGATTGATCGTTCCGATCAAGGCAGCCTCCGCCTTCGAGTTCACGGTCTCGTTCATCGCCGTAATCTCGGCGATACGCAAACTCGCTTTCCAGGCTGACGGCTGATTCCGGGCAATCTCGATAAACCTCTTATAAGCGCCAAGAGATCGCTGAAACTCCTCGAGCTGGAAATAGCTCTCTCCGAGATTGAGGAGCACCAGCGGGAAATGGCTCAATTCCTTTTCGTGTGAGCGGATGGCCGACTCGTATCGAGTGGCGGCCTGAGCGAACTGCCCCCGATCAAAATGGGCATCTGCCGCTTTAAATGCTGCCTCGGCGCGAATCTCAGGCTTCGGAGCATGCTGGGCGAGCCATTGGTACTCCTCGATCGCCTGATCGGACTGGCGGATCTGATAAAGACACTCGGCGATTCCATACCGGAACAACCACCCCAAGGAGTGCTTGGGCATTTCTTTCTTGAGGGCCAGAAAGCTCTCCAGTGCCGAGAGCCATTCCTTCTTCTGAAAGCTCTGCGCAGCCATAAACCCGGAGGCTTGAAGTCCCACTTCAGTACCCCTTGCACGTTTGGCGATGTCTCGAATCAACTCGCGCCCTTGATCTTCAAACCCCAACCTGAAGTAGGCATTGGCTTTCAAAAAGGCCATCTCATTCCGGTAGCGCGACTTCGGGTATTGCTTCTCGAGAAACTCGACCGTTTTGATGGAAAGTGCATGCTGGTTCTCGCGACTCAATTTGAGTGCAAGGCGGATCATGTCGAACTCCTCCCCGGCGCCTTTCGGCTCGGGGTATTCGTACCGATGATCGGGGATTTTCTCGGGAAAATAACCGGAAAGATCGAGATTGGGATGTTCGGCTCTGAACCTCAGGAACACCGTGCTCTCACGGTTGAACGGACGTTCACAGAACAAGAGCGCATTCCGGCCATCCTCGATCCGCTTGCGCTTCGACTCTTTCTTCTCCGCCTCCCGCCGACGGATCGACTCCCTTTCGGCCTGCAATCGGGCCGCCTCACGGATCCTGGCCTCGCGCTCGACATCCGAACGTGTGGGTCCCTTGCGATAAAAGAAATCAACAATGAATTTACCCTGATCATCCCGGCGGAAGTCGAAGTGCTCCATCGCGGGTCGCGCTAGAGCTTTCGATCCCGTTGGAAAACGGTAATTCCCCTCGAGGATGAGCGAATCCTCTTTCTCCTGAACCTTCAATTGAACCAAGCGCTCGTCGGAAAGACCCTTGAGAAAGTCATTGAACTGGCCTTCAGCCCCGAAAGGAACACCAAGATCCATCAATGTCGCCGCTGGAATGATGATCTTGAATCCCTTGGCGCCACTTTCAATCCTGGGACGGAAGGACTCATCCAATGCGATCTTGAGACGGGAGAAAGAAGCCTGACTGGCGAGCTCGACCGATCCGTCGAAATCGACAGCAAAGGAGAGAACGGGCGCAAAAAGCGCACCGAGTCCGATCCAAACCATGTGTGGTTTCTTGATTCTGCTCACCGTACCGATCACTCCCTTCCTAGTCGTGAATTACCCAGGTACTTGTTTCCTATTGTGGCAGAATCTGCCTCGTGGCCGCAATCCACATTCAAGAAGTTTTCAATTTTTCTCTTTCACTTTCAAAAACGGATACCCTAAGATGTTGTAAACACATGACAACACTCCGCTATGGCTTGCTCTTTCTCAGCATGTGGTCCTCAGGGTGCAGCATCCTGGTCGGATCGGTGAAGCCTATGGAAGAAAAAGCCGTCAATTCCCCGACAGACGGTTTCCCCGGACGGACCGCTGGTTGGAAAAAGCTCGAGATCGAGAGCTCCGCGCAAAGTCACACCGACATTCCGGATGCGGCTTGGAAATCGACCCTCACCTCTTCTGTGATCTCGATCAACTCGGTTTGCGATCGCTCGAAAAAACGCAACCGCGAGAGCCTGAAATCCGTGACGCAGACGCTGCTTTCGCAATGGGATCGTCTCCGGGTCGTCGGTGAATCCCAGCACACACTCTCAGGCTTTCCGGCCCTGAGCACCATTGCCGAGGGCATGTACTCCGGAGAATCAAGAAAGTTCAAGATCACAATCGTCAAATCTCCGACTTGCATTTACGACCTGGTCCTGGTCAGTCCGACAGAGAGCTTTGAACGAGATCTCTCTGTTTTTCAAAGCTTTCATGATAACTTGAACCTCAAGTGAGTGAACCCGCCCTGGCTCGACGCATCGGTATCCGCATCATGGAAAGCTCCCGTTTCGCGGGTGGCTTTGCCCGATTATCGGCACAGGCCGTCCGAGAATTATTCATGCCCCCTTTCCCTTGGAAACCCATTCTCCAGCAAATGGCGGCAATCGGCGTGGACTCACTCCTGCTGGTGTTGATCACCGGTCTTGCAACAGGTTCGGTGATGGCCCTTCAGTTCGGCTTCGGATTGGCACGCTTCGGTGGAACCCTGTACGTTCCGAAACTCACCTCTCTTTCCATCCTGAGAGAGATGGGACCGGTGTTTACCAGTCTTCTGGTAGCGGGAAGGATCGGATCCGGCATGGCCTCCGAGATCGCCTCAATGAAGGTGACCCAGCAAATCGACGCCATTCGGGCCCTCGGCACCTCGCCAGTCCAGAAAATCGTCATCCCCCGTCTGCTGGCCTGCATGTTCTCCCTGCCCATCCTGACTCTGCTGGCGGACTATGTCGGATTGGTCGGAGCGATGTTGATCGCGAAAATCGAGCTCAATATCGGATTCAACTTCTTCATCGCGAAATCAATGGAGACCCTCACCCTGGCCGACCTCTTCACAGGGATGGCGAAAACGGTGGTGTTCGCCTTTTTCATCGCGATCACAGCGTGCTGGAAGGGACTCAACAGCGACGGAGGCACTCGCGGAGTGGGCCGGACCACGACCGAAGTCGTGGTGATGAGTTCGATTTTCATCATGGTAGCGGATTTTTTCCTGACGAAACTTTTCATCATCACGGTTTACCCGAAATATTGAGCGACCCATGAAACAGGAAACCGGAACCCCGACTATCGCACTCAGCCTCAGGAACCTCCACAAAGCCTTCGGGGAGAAAGTTGTTCACCGTGGCGTCAGCCTTGACCTTCAGGATGGCGAAATCCTAGGTCTTTTCGGAGGGTCGGGCACCGGCAAAAGCGTGATTCTCAGATCGATTATCGGACTCGAACACCCGGATTCGGGGGAGATTATTTTTGAAGGACGGAACCTGATCCCCCTCACGGAACGGGAACTTTTCAGTGTTCGGACCCGCATCAGCTATGTCTTCCAGAATGGGGCCCTGTTCGACTCTCTCACAGTCGAAGAGAACCTCGCCTATCCACTCCGTGAACATGCGCTCATGACCGACCGGGAAATCCGGGAACGCGTGGACGAGATGCTGGAGATGATCGACATGAAAGGGGCAAACCACCTGCTCCCGAGTGAGCTCTCCGGAGGAATGCAGAAGCGTGCTGGATTCGCCCGATCCGTGATCCTGCAACCGAAAGTCGTTCTATTCGATGAGCCGACAGCGGGTCTCGACCCCGTCAACACAGGCAGGCTGTTGCAGAATATCCTCTCTTTCAAACGGAGGGGCATGACCGGGATTTTCGTAACTCACGATATCCCGGCCGCATTCGAAATTTGTGATCGAATCGCGATTCTGAATCAGGGAAAGATCGAACTCATCATGAGTGTCGATGAGATGAAAAAGTCGAACAATGCGCTAGTCAAATCCTTTACCACAGGAGCCCACATCCGATGAAAGCCGATGAAAAGAAAATCGAAACACGAGTTGGAATCTTCGTCCTGATCGGACTCAGCATCACCATGGCCTCGATCATCATTCTCGGAGGGAAACAGAGCGTGTTCACCTCGGTGAACCGTTACACCTCTCACTTCGAAAAGATCGACGGATTGGTACATGGAGCGAAAGTCACGCTCGGTGGGCTTCAGATCGGCTCTGTCTCGGGCATCTCATTTGACCCGGTGAAACGGGATATGAAGGTGGACTTCACGATCGAGCGCGACTACGCGGTGTACATTCGCAAAGACTCCACTGTAGAAGTGGTGACCCAGGGCGTGCTCGGCGACAAGTACCTCTCACTGAATGCCGGTGACCCAGCACAGGAAGAAGTGGCCAATGGCGGGGAGATCCCCCACGGCCTCAACAAGGATTTGTCGCAGATCCTGACCTCGAGCGACCAGTTGATGCACAAGTTGACGTCCACCGCCGAGAATCTCGAACGGATCCTATCCGCTTTCAATCGAGGAAACCGGGCTGACCTGTTTTTCCAGGGCCTCACCACGACCAGTAAGAACCTGGCCGAAGTCTCCACCCGTATCAACGATGAATTGAGCCAGATGAAACTGAAATCCACCGTCGGGCACCTGAATTCTATCCTGGAGAAGATTGATCATGGCCGGGGGTCCCTCGGAGCCTTTATCAATGATCCGGCTCTTTATGACGATACGAAGGCCCTGATCGGTCAGACCAACCGGAACCGGATCATGCGGAACATCATCCGACAGACGATCAAGGACAGTGGCGAAGGCACTAACTGACCTTGCGGGACTCGATCCGGACAGCGGGGATGCCTCCCCAGATTTCACCCGCGGGAACGACCGTCTTCGGCATCACGACCGACCCCGGCAGGATCCGAGCCCCCTCCCCGATCTCGACATCGGCAAGGATCTTGGCATGGAGTCCGATCACCGCGTTCCGGCGGATCACCACCGGAGCGATGACCAGGTAACCCTCCATCCCGTAGTGAGCCAGAATGACAGCCGAACCTCCGATGGTCACTCCATCCTCGAGCGTGATCAGCGGAGCATCGGTGATATGAGTGGAATTGATCACTACTTTTCTTCCGACTTTCATACCCATGGCCCGGAAATACCAGAGACTGACCGGAGTCGGCGTGACAAATTCTAGAAAGGTATAGCGCACCAGGTAAGCCAGGGCATTGAACAGGTACCAGGGAATGAACCGATTGGAATGACTGGGCCCCCTGCTCGGACGGACCCTCGAACGGAAAAGTCGGGCCACTGAGGGGACCAGGATCAGGAGAGCGAAACCCGATAGAAAAAATCCCCCTGCTAGGCCGATTCCGGTCCCGAAAGCGCTCTTCCAGCTTCCCGGATCCCCTCCCCACTCGCTCATCAAACGGAAAAATAAAACACCGGGAACCAGGGCCGTTCCGGCCACCAGGGTGGCAAAAGCATAGACCGGAATCAGTGTAAGCCCGTGAGTGAGCTCCGGATACTTCCGGAGCCATCGCTCATACCGGCCTGACCAGCCTCTCTGGCCGGGCTCTTCGACAGGTAGCTCAGGTCGACGGTGCTCTGAAGGATGTTCCATGGCGCCAGTGTCCCATCGGGCCCCACCCCACTCAACTGTTTTTGTTCATGCCCAAGGGGTGGACATTGCGAGTATTTTTTTCATCCTTCCCTCCCTGTGGCCGCGCTCACGGAACCTGAAGGAGGCACGAACTTTGCGATCCGTCGGGATCATGAAACTCTTCAGCCTCCTCCTTTGTCTTTCACTCCTGCTTCCGTTCAGTCCCCACTCCGCCTCGGCCCACCCGACCGTCCTGGTCCAGAACGGATATTCCATCATCATGTACCAAGTGGGAAACAAGACCGGAATCCAGGTGGAACACGATGGTGTGATGAGATTCGAATTGGAGAAAGAAGGCGAAAAAATCAGCTTCCGGGTCAGGGATGCATCGGGGAAAGTCAGCCTTCAGGGGAACCGCTTCGATGCGATTCCGGCCTCAATTCTTTCGGCGTATCCGGGCTTAAAAGAGAATCTCGACCAGGCTTTCAAGCCGGTGGATCAGACCGATCTGGCCAATCCTAATTCCCGGGCATCGAAACTCAGGATCCTCAAACAGCATAATCCAGCCGGATATGCCGTCATTGATCGCCTGAAACAAAAAGAAAGTTTCGATTTTTTCTCAGGTATCAAGCCGGGTGAGAGCGTGGTCGACGCCCTCGATACAGGAGTTCACGAAAGTCTGCACCTCCTCGATGACCAGATCCAAAGCCGGGGTTCCGGTGCCAGTTACTTTCTCATCGATCAACGAATCGTCGATGCCCCGCGGATCAAGACCTTTCATCGGAATCAGGTTTTGAAACTGATGAACGCTGAGGAAAAAAAGGATCAATATGTGGAGGCCTATCTGGAGGGTGACTCGGGAGCGCAGGGCCTCGAGGTCCTGCTCGATGAGTTGAATGCTTACGCCCATGGTGCCTGGACCACGATCGACCTCTCCGAGGGTTTGAACGAACGGAATACGATCAATCCCGGACTGGTTGCCATGATGGACTACACCGCCAAATACCTGAGAATTGCCTCACAGGAGCAAAAGAGTCTTTATCAGCAAATGAGAAACAGCTCTTATGCGGGAACCATCGACGCCCTGTGGAGCCAGGCGGAGAAGGTGCTGAACCGGGCCTGTGCATCAAAACAGGGCTTCCTCGATGGGACTTGGAAGGGCAAACTGAACCGTCTTTACAGCACCGCGGAGAAAGGCATCCTGGAATCCTTTATCGGCCGTACAGTCGAGGTTCCTGCGAACTGCCGGTGAGACCGCTCACTTGAAGCCTTCTGCGTAAACGAAGAACTCCTGGCGGTTGGAGCACAACTGACGGGCGGTGAGATGCTCGAAGCCCAGTTCACGGATCCGTTTCAGGTAGAGCGGAACATGGTGGGCGAACTTCCAATCGTTCAGCTTGATGGTCAGCAGCCCGACACCGAGCGCCAGCTTTTTACCCTGAAGCAGCCTTAGGGTTCGAACCACGTGTTCGAGCTCATCGAGCGTTTCCAAAGGCGCCAAGTTCATATCCAGAACCAGAACCCGCGGATTCACCCCACGGAGATCTTCCGGCTTCACTTCCTTCGCGGGTTTCCGGATCAGATGGAAGTCCGATCTCTTGTCGAGTAGCGCGTCCATTTTTTTCGGATCGATTCCGACGACCTTACAGCCCCGGTCGAGCATGGCCGTGGTGGCTCCGCCCGGGGCACACCCCACCTCGAGCACTTCTGTCCCCGGC
>CANHQK010000060.1 GCA_947462765.1 Bdellovibrionales bacterium | reverse complement strand
GGGTCCCCCCCCTCACCCTCCGATACGAAATGGACACGCTCGAATCGAAACGGAAAGCCGAAAATCTTTTTCTCGAACTCCGTTCTTGAAAAACTCTCCTGCAAATCCTGAAGCTGAAGTTCACGGATCATAATATTCGAATTTCTCCCTTTCCGGCATCAATCCGCACACGCTGCCCGGTTTTCAATCTTTTCATCAGTCCTCCCGAAATCCCGACAATCGTGGGCAGTCCCAATTCACGGGCGACCACTGCCGAGTGGGATAACAGTGAACCTCGCTCGATCAACAAGCCGGAGCAAGAGGGATACAACGGAACCCAACCGGGATCGGTTCGGGACGTGACAAGAATCTCTCCCGAGAGATTCTCCGTATCCTTCAGCTCATGCGCCACCCTGACCACTCCCTCCACTACACCCGGACAACACGGGGTCCCGTACAAAAAATTCGGATCCTGTGGTTTCGCATCGAGTTCCCGGAGCAGATCCCCTCCATCAAGAATAGCCGGATAAGCCTCGGATAGGCCGACAGCACCATAGGTCACAAAGCGATCGGGAGGAGCCGGTGTCCGACGGTATTCATCGAATGCCGGCTTCCGGACTGAAACCAGGTCACGAAGCGAATGCGTGGGAAGGCGACCCTCTACAAAAGCGATGATTTCTTCAACGGTCAGGAAAAATATCTCAAACTCATCATCAAGCAAACCCAGTTTGACGAAATTCCCTCCTACTGCACGCATCAGATGCCGGACCAGTCCATAACTCTTCGTCCGGTCAAAGCGGAGATCCTCCCGGTTCCTGACAGCCGTTCGAGCATGACGGAGAACCCAGAAATACAGCCAACGTCTGGGGCCGCTCAACTTCGAGCGGACTTTTTCTTCAGCTCCGTCGCGAATCTGCCGCTCACGGATCTCCATCGCGTCGATTGAATAGGATTTCATCCGGACATAGCTGGCCACATTCCCGACCACGAAACCCGGATCGTCATGCAAATCCCGCTCTTCGAATTTGAGTTCATTGACACAGCGAAAACCGTACCGGTCCAGGAACTCACGGAAATGCTGATGAATGACAGGACTCCTCTGCGGCAGGGACCTCCATATCTCGTGCGCCGGACCGGACAGGAAAAAGTCACGGAAACCCGGATCCCCCTCGTCGATCTCGCGTGCAATCCGCATGAGCCACTTGGTGGGTTCAGTACTTTCCAGATCCCCTTGCCCGCAAAGAAGATCGTTCTGGAGACTCGCTCCGGCATCACCGGACTCGATCCACTTGGAGGTCAGGGTTTTAAGAACACCGAAAAACACCATGCAAAGGAAGTCATTGACGATGGGGGCCTGCCAACGGGGAAGAATTTCCCTGCGAAGATGTAAAAAATAATCGATCTGTCGGGGAAGAGACCAGCTGCGAAAGTCCTCTTTCCGGCCAGCCTCATACATGGTGTTAAAGTGCGCCTTGAACTCCCTGATGATGGAATCACTCCGCCAGAATCTCCAGATCGATACTCCGATGAGTTGGAGCTTTAGCCCGAACCCGTAATCAGGTCGATCCTTCACAAAGTCGAAAATCCGCTGATGCTCGCTCGAAAGACTTTTCTTCACCCCCATCATCGTTTCCATGAAGGCAGGGTTATTTCCGGAGCCCGGCATGATCATCAGGAGCCGGTACCAATTCACCAGGTTATAATAAATCCGACCACGGATGAGTCCGAGCATGTTCTGAAGCCTTTGGTCGTTTTCCGTCAGGACCTTCTCGGGAACCTTCATCATAAGCGCGAATTGCAAATAGACCTGGTAATAAGCATAGCTCGCATAAGAAAAGGTGAAGGGTGAAGTCACACCACTGTAACTCTCGATGATGTTGGAATTATCCCAGAGGGTCGCCTGCGTTCCGTTGACATCCGGATTGAAGAAAGCCTCGGGTGGAAGAGAGGTCACCGGGCGCATTTGCAGAAAGTGCACTCTTCCTTCTGCCAAAGCCCATTCAATGTCCTGAGGGGCACCACCGACCATCTTCTCGAGCTTTAATGCAATCGTCCGCAGCTCTTCCAATTCCTCGGAAGAAAGCACCTGAGGTTTAAGTCGCTCTGAGGGGATGTTTTGTTTGATCAATCCACCGCCCGGTTTCCTTCGAAGCTCATGGGTGTGCTCAGCCCTACGATGAAGAAGTACGTCCCCCTTCTCCCGGTGCAATCGGAAGTGATCCGATTCCAGCTCACCTCCGACCAGGCCCTCCCCCTGACCATAGACCGCTTCGATCACAAGGGAGTCCCGATCCAAAGGAGCGGACGGATCCCGGGTGAACAGAACGCCTGAGCGCTCGGAATCGATCATCTTCTGGACGACCACACCCATCCTCGGAAGAGCCGAAGAAATTCCCCGGTCCAGGCGGTATCGAAGCCCGCGCTCCGAAAAAGCGGACGCCCAGGCCTTGCGTATGGAGAGCGATACTTGCTGTACCCCTTTTTGAAACAAGAAACTTGAGAACAACCCCGCGAATGAATGGTCTTTTGAATCCTCATCGAGTCCGCTCGAGCGAACAGCGAGATCTAGATCGAGCCAACCCAGCACAGCCAAACGATCCTGAAGCTCGTGCTCGAAAGAAGGCAGAAGTGCGTGCTCAGTGAACCAGGTCAGCACCTGTTCCTCGGACTCGCGCCCCGGGGTGAGTCCGGAAACCCGCGTCCTGAGTCCATGGTGATCGAGGTACTCCTCGAATACCGTAGTCGGGATACAAAACCAATCGGGCACGGGAATGCCGGATCGTGACAAGACCGCAAGTTGCGCCGCCTTGCCTCCGCCGAACAAGCGAAAGTCACTGTCGTGGTTGCTCAAATCGAGTAATCGAGATGTCATGATGGATTTCCTCCGGACAGCTGTTGTAAAGGCAGGCTCCACAGGGCAAGGAGCAGATACAGGGTCACTAGCCCTTCCACGACCTTGAACTTCGTGGGAGCCCACCACAGCAGACTCGATCCAGCCAGAATGAGAATGTAGAGGGGACCCAGGAGTGTCGCCACACCCAGGGTACGGGCCGCGTGAGTTGCGATTCCGAGCAATACCAAAAGCAGGAATACGGTCTTTTCTCTTCCGTACTCGCGCAAATAGGTCCGTAGAACCGGGTGGGCGCCGGGATCGAGCTTCCGACCGACTTCAAAGCCGAAGAAAGATCCGATCAGAAGGGTGCAAAACCAGAATCCCCGGGCATCTGCCCATGGACTGTGGAAGCAGGCCAAAACAAAACCCCCGAGCGGAAAAATAATGATCTGGTGAAGCACGGCATACCAGAAGGGGCTTTTCGCCAACCGGTCACCCAGATAAAACTCCACAAACATGAGATGTAGATAAAAAACACCGAATCCGAACAGAAGCGCTGCTGGAAATCCTCCCGCAAAAGCAGCAGCAACGGTCCAGAGGGCCATCGCCCACTGGAAGCGCCGGACAAAGACTCTGAACTCCTCGATTCTGAACAGTCCGCGTGGAAGCGGACGATCGGGGTGGGCGACTTTGTCTTTCTCGTAGTCCTTGGTTTCATCCATCAACCGGAGCTGCATCAGAAACAGCATCCCGCCCGCCAAAGCGATCAAGAAGGGGACTGGCCCGGTCTGGTCACTCCCCTGGATGATGGCCCACCTTCTGGCCGATTCTACAATGCCCAGGGCCACAAGGAGATTAGGAATGAGTGGAAAACGTTCTTTGAAATAAACTGACCACCGTGAGTTCATCGACTGGCTCCCCGATCGATCCGAGAGCGGTGTCGCCGGTCCCGGACGATTCTTGTTTCAATTGCGCTATGAATTTCAGGAAAATGACGGAGAATGAGCGGGGATCGATCACGGATCCCCTGCCCTCGTAGTACCCAGCGCCCGGAGCCCGGATCCTGCTCGAGGTAAGCTGAACTGTGTCCGAGGAATCCGTACACTCTCTGTTCGAGTTCGAACTCCTGCTCCGATTGGAAACTCCGCCCACCGTACCACAACCCAGAACCGTCTTGTGAGATCCGGTCTCCCATGAAGTGCCAGATGCGCCCACTGGAGTCGGCGCGCTTGTGTTTGAGCGCCTCTGACTCGTTGCCGATGTAACGCCTGCAAACATGATCTCCGGTGACCCACAGACCCTCTGGACTCAAGTCGGTATCGATCCCCTCTGCCGGTTTGCCGAGATGAAGCGTTTGGAAAAAACCTTTTTCACGGCTCAGCCGAACCGCCTCCCGGGCATCCGAAAACGCCACCGGCTCAGCCTCACTGCTCCCGTAAACATGTAAAAATCGTGTTTCAGACCCGAAATGGTCGAAAGCGCGCTCGAACAACTGGCAATCAGTCAAAGCACCCCCGACATGGATCGAGCTGAGACGGGGAGCTGCACCTGACTCCATCAACCGGCTTAAGAACGCGGGGCCTGTGCTCAGTGTTTCAGGACGCCACTCGGGCGGCAGATCCATGAGGCGCCTGAGATGCCGTTGCCTCCAACGTGGTGGAACGAAGACTGTCCCGCGCCCCATTCCCAGGTTGGCGAGCACGAGGTTTGCAAAAACAGCCAAATCAGGTTGCCTGAAACGCTCAAAGTCCCCTGATATCCGGATCGCCCGATTTTGGGCACTCAATCCTTCGTGAGTCCGCACTACTCCCTTCGAACGGCCCGTAGTGCCACTGGTGAAGGTGATCACCCCGGGGTGATCGCCGGGTACTGAAAACGAAGGAATCCTCGACCGGCTTGTAGGATCCGCAGGACCCGAGCACATTGCCCGGGCTGAACTCCAACGGGGAATCTTCCTGATCGCCCTCGATCTTCCGCCCCAGAGTTTTCCGATCAGAGAGCCGAGAAAAAGTCCTGGATTCATTCTTGAAACGATCGAGTCGATCTCGGAAAGGGGCAGAAATGGCTCGACCAGCAATACCGTGATCCCCCGACTCAAGAGCCCCATGATCACGGCATAAAACTCGGCGGAAACGGAGTCAGCCAGAAGAACGGAATCTCCGGGACCGAGACGTGCCCGTTCGAGGTTTTGCTCAGCGTTCCGGGCCAGGGAAATCAGAGTACCGAAATCGCAGGGATTCCCATCAAGAGGAAAAAAAGCAGGTGCATCGGCCCGGATTTCCCGCTCCCACAACAACTCCATGGTGTTGCCTTGGCTCTCTTGTTTCAATCAGAATTCCTCACGAGGACCGCCTGATGAAACGCAGAATCAAGGGCTTTTTCATGCCCAGAGTGATTTGAAAATCACCCTGACTCCGATGACCGGGTACAGGCTGGAGCACCCACCCCTGAAGAATACGGATGAGAATCAGCTTGATCTCGAGCAGTGCAAAATGCCTGCCCACGCAAGTCCGGGGCCCCATCCCGAAGGGGAAAAAAGCGAGCTTGTTCCGTTCCCTGAGTTCGGGCGTCCAACGATCCGGATCGAACGCCTCCGGACGCTCCCAGAATTGCGGATGACGATGGGTGAGATAGGGAGACAGATAGAGGATGGAGCCTGCACGGATCCGGTGCCCCCGAATCTCATCCTCCTCGAGTGCACGCTTCGTCCAAGCCCAGACCGGGGGATGCAATCGAAGAGCTTCATCGATCACGGCATTCAGAAACGGGAGAGCCATCGCTTCCTCGGCTCCCGGGATCCGATCTCCCACCCTCTCATCGATTTCGGTCCGCAATCGCTTCTGATGTTCGGGATGAACGGCCAACTCATTCAAGACCCAAGGAATCAGGTGCCCGGTGGTCTCGAATCCTGCGAGCATCATCGACACCGCCTCATCGCGTAACTGGGCCGGCTCCATCCCCTCCCCTGTTTCAGGATCCCGGGCGAGCATCATCTTGGTGAGCAGATCCTCACCGGGCGAGCCCGACGCTGATTCGGCGGTCTTCTGGCCGATCAACTCCCAGACCGTGCGATCGATGATTCTCAATGCACGGTGAAACCGGAGATTGGAGGGAGACGGAAACGACATAGGCAGGGGCAATAAAGCACCGAAACGCCTCGTCAGATAGCGGTTGATGTAGACCATGGCCTGCCTGAGCGAAGTGAAATCACCCGCGGATCTGGCTCCGAATACCGCCTCGCACACGATTTCAAACGCAAGCCGCTTCATGGTCTCACTCAACTCGACCGGATGCTGATCCACCTCACGGATCATTTCGAGAGTCAGTCCGATCTTGGCATTCATGTCATCGACCATCTTGAGGAGGTTTCCGTGATGAAAAGTGGGGGCGATCAGACGGCGCTGTCTCTTCCACTTTTCTCCTTCGCTCATGAAGATGCCGTCACCCACGACGGCGCGAAAGTTAGTCGCTTTGACATAATTTCGCGCATGCTTCATTTCGACCCGATGAACGTCCTCAGGGTGAGCAACGAGAATCAGAGTGTGCGGCCCCAGACGGAAACGGACAAGGTCTCCGTAACGATCACGAATTCGGTGAAGAAATCCGATTTTGTCGTAACGGTACTGATGCAAGTTCCCGATCCAAGGCAGTCCGGGAATGAGTACTGGATTCATACCGGCAGCCTCTGAAGGACTTCGACTTCGTACATTTGCATCCTCTCCTTTTCGATTGCTTCACGAAAACTCGTAGTGATGTCATGGTAACCGGATCTCACCAAGCCCTCGGGACGGTGAAGATAGTGGCGTAAAACCACCCGAGCCCCGGGAGCGAGTCCTTTTCCGATTCTTTCCAAAAACTCCTGTTCGACCGGAGCCTTGAAATAAGAGGCCACATTCGAAAACGAAACGAATTCAACGCCCCGGGACCGTTCAAGCCCGGCGACCAGATCGCCCTCGACCCATTCCAGCTCGAGACCGCTCAAAGTCTGTTTCGCCTCCCGGTAGATGACAGGATCGGCCTCAGGTGGAAGTCCGGCGGGAAACCGGAGCTCCCCGAGTAAGGTGAGTTGAAGGAAAAAATTATTCCGGACCGGGCCTTGGGAAAATAGACGGTCGAATGCGCGACGGTAGTAGGTCACATATCCGATTCCGGTGTTGTTCACCGGAAAATCGCCAGAATAAAGCAGAGAATTGAACGTCCGGGTGTTCCCGGCCAAGGCGATGAGCGCCTTCCAGCGGAATCCGCTCCATTCTTTCCTGACGAGTTCGGATTGTTCGGCAACATCGGTACAAGCGAAGAGCCGTTCGATCCTGTCTGATCCCAAAATCACGCGTGCAAGCCTGGAAAAGCCGATGAAGGTCCGCTCCCAGCGACCTTCGAACAGGGGTGATCGGAAGCCCGCCGCCCGGAAGCGCTGTTCGAGGTAGCGCCGACTCGAAGTTCTGAGGGAAAGCCCCTTGAAGATGGATTCCCGCTCCCCCGGTGATAGTTCCGCTACCCCCGGGTACGAAAAAAATCCGAGGTACTCCTGATGGTCGAGCTCACGTAACAAGGCGAAACGGAGCTCACACAGTGCCAATTGTGGAGCGGAGAGATCGACCACCGTCAGGCGGCGTAATCCGGATTTCAGCAGAGGCAGGACACGACCCCCGCTGCCACAAACCACCCAGGCATGGGAACATGACTCCGGGAGAATGCTTCGCTCCAAGAGGCTGTCTTCATTGGTCAGGGTGTAATTCAATTCTCGAAAATATTGGCTCCCCACTCCGGACAGAATAGAGCATTGACCGGCAAGTCCAAACCTGAAAATATGAGCGAATGTCAGGACTTTTGCTACTTTGCTTGCGCCAGATCCGCATCAGACCCCTGCGCTCCTTCCTGACCCTCTTCAGTGTTGCACTCGGAGTGGCTCTCTACACCTCCATTGACATCGTCAATCACTCCACGCTTCTGAGTTTTCGTTCGGGTATCGAGGCTTTGAGCGGTAAAGCTCAACTGTCCATCCAAGGGGGGGAAAACGGATTCGAGGAATCGATCCTGGATGATGCTGCAAAGCTTCCAGAAGTCGCTGCGGCCATCCCTCTGGTCGAGACCCGGGTCTACCACGGGATGTCGGGGAGAACCGAGACGATCACCATCCTGGGAATCGATCTTCTCAAAGAAAGTGCGGTTCGCGGTTACCAGTCCGATGCGGGAAATCTTCTTGATGATCCGCTGACCTTTTTGAATCAGGCCGACAGCCTCATCCTGACCCGCGCCTATGCTGAAAAGCATGGGTTGAAGAAGGGTGAGCAGATCCGACTCGCGACTTCATTCGGCCTTAAATCTTTCACGATCCGAGGGCTGCTCGAGCCCGAAGGACCGGCCAAGGCTTACGGGGGCAACCTCGGAATCATGGACATTGATGGGGCCCGTCACCAGTTTGGCAAAGTCGGAAAACTCGATCGGATCGATATCATTCCGAAAGAAGGGACTCCCCTCGACCGGGTGAGAGCATCGCTTGAGAAGCGATTCGAGCCCGGATTGGAGGTGGAAAGTCCCGCAACACAAGCTGACGGCATGAGGCGCTTGGTAGAAAATTACCAGGCACTCCTCGGGTTTTTAGGATTACTCGCCCTCCTGGTCGGACTGTTTCTGGTCATGAACACCACCACCATCGCCATTGCTGAACGCCGAAAAGAGTTCGGAATCCTGAGAGCGATCGGCGCACCCAAGGTTTCCCTACTGCTGATCCTCCTGCTCGAGTCCACCCTGCTCGGCCTGGTCGGCTCGACCCTAGGAGTCCTCTTGGGTAAGTTTGTAGCCGAACGGACATCTGAACTCATGACGGGCGCGCTTTCCCTCCAGTATCTGATTCCAATCCACCTGGACCGGCTGGCGATCGGTTTGCCTCAATGGATCAAGGGTGTCGGTCTCGGAACCGGAGTTGCCTGGTTTGCCACTCTGATCTCCGGGAGGGCAGCACTCCGGATTGAACCGGTCGAGGCGGTGAAGGGCGCGCCTGCCACTCTTCCCCTCTCCCATCCCCTGGCTCCCTGGACCGGCGCCCTGTTTTTGCTGCTGATCATGCTCGATGCCGGGTTGGGATGGAGCAACCGTTTTGCCTGGTTCAGATCGCTGAACCCCCTGCTCCTCATGCTCGGTGCGATTCTCCTCAGTCCGACACTGGTCCGCTCACTCATCCGGCTCCTCCGCGTACTCCTTCCGTCGCCCTCGATCCGTTTGGGTGCGGACCAACTTCTGAGGAATCCGAGACGCACAGGGGGAAACATCATGGTCCTGATGACCGGACTCATGTTGGTCATTGTTTTGGCCCTCACCAACCAAAGCATCAAACACAGCTTGAATCTATGGTTCGATCGCACACTGGCGGCAGATCTGGTCGTGTCTTCCAGTGGGAAGATCCTGTCATTCCAAGTCCAACCCCTGGATGAGGGATTGAAGGCAGAGATCGAAGCCCTTCCGGGAGTCGATTCATCAGGTGGTTATGGAGCAACCGGTCTTCGGTATGTGAAGCAACGTTATGCCGATCACACCCTGGCGCTGAAAGCCTTTGACCGTCCCCATCCCCGGATCGGAAGTAGGATCTTCGATCTGGTTGAGGGGGATCGCGATGAGGTATTCAAGAGGTTTTTTGACCCGTCACGAAACACCATTCTGGTCTCCCAGAATTTCGTGCTGAAATTCAATAAAGGTCCAGGAGAAGACATCGAGCTATCGACCCCGACGGGGATCAGGAGTTTCCGCATTGAAGGAGTGGTCGCAGAATTCACCAATCCTGAAGGCGTATTCTATGTGAACCGGGAGGTATACAGAAAATATTGGAAAGACCGTCTGATCTCCGGATTTTTTGTGATGGTCCGGGAGGGATTGGATCCCGCCCGGGTCCGCGCCACGCTCGATGCGACCCTCGGAAAAGAAAAGGGATTGATGGCCACGCTCAACGCCGATCTCGCTCGAGAAGCCCGTGCAATGGTGGACCAGAGCTTTGCCTACACCCGAGCGATCGAGGCCTCCGCTTTGTTAGTCGGTCTTTTCGGACTCTTTAACACCTTGTTGATCTCGGTCCTTGAGCGTCGGAGAGAGATGGGCGTCCTAAGGGCCATCGGCATGACCCGGAGCCAACTCACCAATATGATCTTGGGCGAAGGAGTGATTCAGGGACTGACGGGTGGCATAGTCGCGGTGGCCGTTGGGGTTTTTGGAACTTACTTCTGGATCATGGGCACGGTATCGGCACTCCTCGGGTGGGTGCTTCAATTTTCAGTGCCCCCCGGGGCACTGATCCGGACTCTCGCCTTCGGCCTGGGGGTCGGCATTCTCGCCGGATTGCTTCCAGCTCGAATCATCTCGCGATTGGAGATCCGGGATGCACTCGATTCGGATTGAGTCGTCCCGAGTTTTAGCTTTGAAAACCATTTCGAAGGCCTTAGGGTTTTAACATGGATTCACTTTATTCGAATGAAAAGCGGGAGTTCACCATTCAACCGGGTTGTCCTTGGTATGAGGCCCAACAAGCCTACCGTCCGGCGAATGTAAACTGGTGTGAGCCGACCCAGTGCTCGATCATCAATGAGCCCGCGAATGCCTGGTCGAATCTCGGATTTCTCATCGTTGGGGCGGTGGTTCTCCAGCGACTCCGCGGGACTACTGAAAAGACACTCTCCTATTTCGGGTGGGCGGTATTTGTGATGGGATTCTTCTCATTCACCTATCACGCCACCAACAACTACCTGAGTCAGTTTTTCGACTTTATCGGAATGTACCTGATGACCAGCTTTGTGATCGCTTTTCATTGGAGAAGGGTCGCAGGAAAAGATCCCCGGACCTTGCTCGCTCATTTTTGGTTCGTATTGAGTGCGAATCTCGCACTCTTCATGGTGTTCGATATCATGGACATCGCCGTACAACACACGGTCCTGCTCAATGTGATTCCTCTTGCTGCCCTGGATCTGGTGGCCGGCTTCCGTGAAAAGCGATTGGGAAGCTACCGGCACTATTGGGTGGCGCTGGGCCTCATGGTCACCGCCCAGGTTTTCTCCCAACTCGATCTGAAGAGAATCTGGTGCGAGCCGGACAATCTCATTTTGCACGGTCACGCCGTATGGCACATGATCGGAAGCTTGGGCATGCTCTTCCTCGGTCTCCATTTAAAGTGGATTCTGACCCAAATCCCCCCGAAAGCCTGAAGACTCATTCAATACGGTTGATTTTGAATCCCTGACCCACAAATCACTTGTCAAACGGCTCAATACCTGATAGAGTCCGTCAACTATGCGTGACGAGGTCGCCTTCTTTATCAATGACCAATCAGGATCCGGCGAGGCCCCGCTCGTTGCCAGCTCGGCGGCATCGGCTCTCCCCGGGCTCAGGATCCAGCGGAATCTTCCCCATAGCTCGATTGAGCTGACCCGTGCGTGTTCTGCCCTGGATCCACAAAAGACCAAGGCAGCGATCGTATTCGGCGGAGACGGCACACAAACCTATGCTCTGCGAGGATTGATCGACAGTGGCATTCCGCTGTACCCCTTTCCGGCTGGAACTGCCAATGACCTGGCCCAGGAGCAAGGGATCACCGGCTGTCGCGACCAATTGGAAAAGCTGGTTCGTACCGAGTCGATCGAAGAGGTTCGGGTTCTTGAAGTCAATGGCATCCCTTTCTCGACCGTGGCGGGAATCGGAATCGGTGCAGAGTTGTGCGAAGAGTACAATGACCTGAGAAGCCGGCACCGACTGTTCAAAAAAGCCTCCCAGAGGATGAATTGCGAGATTTACTCGGCACTTGCCCTTAAAAATATTTTCAAGAATTGGGGAAAGGGCTACCAGGTCAGGATCACCCGAGACGGGGTCAGCGAGGAGATGGCACTTTCGGCGTTGATGATTTGCAACCAGTCGACCTTGGCCGGTAATTTGAAAGTCGCCCCGGGACAGAGCAAGCACACCGAGAACTTCACCGTTCTGATCCATCCTGGAGTCTGCGGGATCAAGACGGTAAAAGGTCTGGGAGCCATGAAATTTGGGCGGATCGACTCGAGTTTTGTCAGTTACAAAACATCTGAAATCCGGATCGAGTCACTGAATGGAGCTCCGCTCTCGGTATTCGGTGACGGTGAGATCCTAACCCGGAGTCCAGTATTGGAATTCCGGGCCTATCCCAAAAAACTGAAGGTTTTCCGCGCTTGATTCAGACTCGGACTTTCCTCATTCTCGCATTTTTCATCCATGGTCTGAGCCCAGTGGCTCAGGCTTTGAATCAGACCACAGAGCAGGCACCCTTGCGTCCCTTCGTCACCGACTATTGCACTGGATTTCCTGAAGGCACGCGCAACCATCCTGAGCTTTGGAAGCATTGTTGCGTGGAACATGATCTCCACTTTTGGGCGGGGGGATGCCGGGTGGCACGCCGCCAGTCCGACCGTCGAATCTACGAGTGCATTCGCGATTCGGGAGCTCCCGGGATTGCCCGATTGATGTACCTTGGAATCCGTCTGGGCTCGATGTCGCCCATAAAAATCAAAAAGAAAAAATGGGGTAATGCTTGGACGGACGGACGGGGTGACTTCCATCCCCTCAATGCCAACGACATTGACTCGATCGAACGGGAGTTCAGGATGAACCCTTCAGCAGAGGTCCCCGAGGAGACCTTCCAGCGTTTCCTGAAGACCCTGCGGGATCACCCCTGCGATTCAGTCTGATTCATGGAAGACAGGTTGTGATCTGCTCGTATGGGCCATCCTTCAGTCGATTCCATGGGTCGGACACGATCAAGTCCCCGGGAGAACGGATCCCGGTCAGCTGACACCGCCCCGTACGGGTAAATCTCATGACCTCACCTTCTGCCGGCCACTCACCCAAACGGTATCGCAATACGCAAACCTCGCGCTTGAAATCACAGCGAAGGGAGTCAAACCGAAAATTGTAATCCCCCGAGCACCAGGTGTCGGCGCAAATGGAATCAATGGCCTCCAAGGCCTGCCGATTCCAGTCCGGAT
>CANHQK010000059.1 GCA_947462765.1 Bdellovibrionales bacterium | reverse complement strand
TCCTTCGGAGTGACAGCCAGCACCGCGCCCTCTGACTGAGCCTCGATCATGCGGTGCTTGACCCATTCCGGATCGAGCTCGGCATGGTCCCGAAGCGCAAACAAACGATCAACGCGCGCTCCCGCCTGGGAATAAAAACGCCTCACTTCTTCGGGATCACCGACCCCGCACAGGATCCACAGAGGCTGGCCCGGAAGAGATTCTCCGACCCAGTCAATCGAAACGGCCTGGCCGAATCGCTCCGTCCTGCGCCCTTTGGCTTGGAACACAAAATCGGCTTCATGGACTTGCGAATAAAAATCGCGATACAAGACCCGATCCCGCTCAAGATCG
Organism: Bdellovibrionales bacterium; assembly: GCA_947462765.1. GTDB lineage: Bacteria > Bdellovibrionota > UBA1018 > UBA1018 > CAIMNF01 > CAIMNF01. The sequence continues at coordinate 12,489 of CANHQK010000059.1, read as the reverse complement.
GTGACGAGCAACACCGTCACTTCCGGCTCAAAACCGAGATTCTGGAACCCATCATCGAGCACCAAGACCTCGGCGCCCAGCTTCTTCAACTCCTGTGCGGCACGGATTCGGTTCGAGTCCACTCCGAGCAAAACATCGGGAAGGGCATCGAGCATCTCGCGCGCCTCATCTCCGATGAGTGAAGCCGGATCATTCGAGGTTGCCAGATGAAAACGACCCGTGACTGTCCCGCCATAGCCGCGGGTGATGATCCCTACGCGCTTGCCACGCTCCAGGAGGCCACGTGCAAGCTCGATCACCACAGGGGTTTTTCCAGTCCCACCGGCTTGAAGATTCCCGACCAAAACCGAGGGTAAAGCAAGCGGCTCGGGTCTTTTGACTCCATGACGGATTGCGGATCTCCGAAGCCCGTTCACGGTCGACCAAAGCCACGAGAGCAGGGCAATCGACTTCCGGCGCGGAGGCAAGCGGAGCGGGACCGGCCGCTTCTCGATCCAGCCCGTTATCTTTGCCGCCACTGCACGAGGGACATCGTTTACGGGCACGAGACTCTCTTTCAACGAAGCCCCCCGACTCTGGAGCTCCCGCAATCGAGCGGTATCCTCGACCAGATGGGACAACTCCACAGCAAGCGCCTGAGGAGTGGCATCGACTCCGAGTAACTCCTTGAAGGGCGCGTCCACCTTTCGCTTTGCACCCAATAGAATATTCGGAAGCCCGACCGGGCCGCCGTAGCGAACAATGAATTTGAAGATCAACTCCGAGAGCGGACTCACTTTATAAAAAATCACCGGGACACAGCCCAAAACCGCCGATTCGAGGGTCGAGGTGCCCGACTTGATCAGTCCGATCGAATTCCGTGCCAGGACCTGGTGCGACCCGTCCTTGAAAAACGAGTAGCTCACCGATCCATTCGTCACGAGTTCGCGACGGATCAAGGATTCGCCCACACCACTCGGCACCGGAACCTCGGCCTGAACCTGCTTGCCTGTCAGTGTCGCCAGGTGCTTCAAGGCCCGAGGGATCACCTTCAAGTGTTGCTTCAATTCAGCCTCGCGACTCCCGGGCATGACAGCCAGGCGCAGGCTCGTTTCGGTGAGCCACGGGGTCTTCGAAGGTTCGCCATTCCGGAATAAACCGGCAATGAGGGGATTTCCCTCATAAATGACGGGGATGCCACGAGATTCATAAAAATCACGCTCAAACGGAAGAATGGTCCAGACCCCGTCGTAGAGCCTTCGAATCCGCTCGACCCGGTGCTGGCGCCAGACCCACACCTTGGGCGGGATGCCGCAAATCTTGAGAGCTCCCGCCAGTGCGGGAACTCCTGCGATGCCTTCCATCAGCGAAAGGTGGAATTCGGGATAGTCGAAGGTGAGGATCACGTCGGGAGGATTCCGGGTCAGCTCGGCAAGAATGCGATCCCGAATCCGGCGAAGATCACGAAGCTTGGACAAAACCTCGGTGAAGCCCATCGCCCGGAGGTTCTCGGCTTTTTCAAGCGTACGGAATCCGGGAATCGACCGGAGCGCAGGTCCCCCGATGCCAGAGATCTCAAGGCCCCCCTCGGGATGATGCTCGAGCAAGGCCCGGACGATCTTCCCGGCATGCAGGTCGGAGGAGATCTCGGCCGCGGAAACAAAAATCCTCATTTGATACAGCCGTTGCCACTTCCCCGGATGAACTGGAGCAATCGCTTCACTTCTTCGACCTCGCCATACTGGCTTTCGATCTCAAGCAGACACTGCTCCTTCATGACATCCTGGCGCTTCCAGAGTTTCAGGGACTCATTGATGGCTGAAATCACGTCGTTTTTGAATCCTTTGCGACGGAGACCGATGATGTTCGCGCCCTTGACTTCGGCAGGCCTTGAACCGACCACTACAGCAAACGGTGGCACATCGCGATCCATAATGGAACACCCTCCGATGTAGGAGTAGGCCCCCACGCGGATGAATTGGATCACACCGGTCATGCCACCGATATTGGCATAGTCCTCGACCACCACGTGTCCCGCAAGATTGACCGAATTGGCGATGATACAATGATTGCCCACAATGGTGTCGTGGCCGAAATGCACGTAGGCCATGAGGAGATTGTGATTACCGAGAGCGGTTTTTCCCCCGCCCTGAACGGTCCCGAGATTGAGGGTCACTGATTCGCGGATGGTGTTGTCATCCCCGATGATGAGTTCGGTCGGCTCACCCTTGTATTTCAGATCCTGAGGAACCGCACCGATCGATCCGAAGGGAAAAAACACATTGTTCTTACCGATGCGGGTGTGGCCGTCGATATAGACGTGGTTCATGAAGCGAGTACCGGAGTCGACCTTGACGTTCGGCCCGATCACACAATAAGGACCCACTTCGACATCAGAGGCGAGCTCGGCCCCGGGATGGATGATCGCGGTCGGATGAATGCGCACCTTGTTTTCAGCCATGATTTTTTCCCATCACCAAATTTGCCATGATTCGGGCTTCTGCAACCAGTTTACCGTCCACGGTAGCCTTGCACTCGAAGGTCCAGAGGCTTGAGCGACACGCCACGACCTCGGTTTCAATCCGGAGACTATCGCCCGGAGTCACCGGAACCCGGAAGCGGGCCTCATCGACACCGACCAGGAAGCACTGGAACCCGTGATCCGGATCCAAAGCCCGCATCCGCATGCTCGGGTACATTGAGAAACTCGCGACCTGGGCCATCGATTCCACAATCAACACACCGGGCATGATCGGGAGCGTGGGAAAATGCCCGGCGAAGTGAGGCTCCGTGGCAGTCACTTGCTTGATCCCCACCACACGGATGCCGACCTTGTTTTTCGATCCCTCTTGATCCATGCCTTCAGGTCCCTGGATTTCGAGGATGCGGTCGACCATCAAAAATGGATGGCGATGAGGCAAAAATGCCAAAATATCTTTTTGAACCAGCGGAAATTCCACGTTCAGGCTCATTTCTTCTTCCTTTCACGGAGGAGCTTCTGCTGGAGAGCGAGCAGACGGTAATGTTCTTTCATCGGCCGTGCCGGGTAACCGGCCATTTCCGAATGGGCCTCTACATCCTTGGTGGGTGCCGAATATGAGGCGATCATGGAGTAATCGCCGACTTGAACCTTGGTAGCCAAGCCGGCTTGCGGCCCGAGGATGGCGAATCGCCCGAGACTCGAGCCACCCGCCATGCCGGCACAACCGCAAACGATCGCACCCTCTCCGATCCGGCAGTTGTGCCCGACCTGGACCTGGTTGTCGACTTTAGCTCCATGCCCGATGAACGTATCGCCAAAGGTGCCGCGGTCGATGGTGGTCCCTGCGCCGATCTCGACCTCGTCTTCGATACAAACCCCGCCCAAGTGCCAGATCTTGACCTGCCGCTTGGGAAGCTTGGTCTCGGAATCCCGTTCGGGCGCATAGCCGAAGCCATCCGAGCCGATGGTGGAGTTGGCGTGGATCCGGCAGGACTTCCCGATCCGGGTTCCTTCGTATACCGCCACATGCGGAAACAGTACGGAATCGGAACCGATGCGAACTTTCCGACCCACATAGACCTGAGGGTAAAGCGCCACTCCGTCGGCAATCTCAGCTCCGGCTTCGATCACCACACCGGCTCCGATTCGAACCGATGCTCCGATTTTAGCAGAAGGATCGATCACTGCTGAAGCGTGAATCTCCGATACGGCAGACCGCACTTGATGATCATGGGCCGATAACCGCTTGGAGACTTCAGCCGTAGCCTTGGCCATGGCCAGGTAAGGATCCTTTGCGGCGAGGATCACGGCGCTCTTCCAGACCGGCAACCCGGAAGCCTTCAGGGGTTCGACAAAGGCTTCCCCCGTCAGGATCACACCGGCCCTCGTGACCTTCAGGTCATCTTCATAAAGCTTCGAGAAAAAAAAGGCAGCATCACTCGGACCGGCGTCCTCGAGAGTGGCCAGACGGACCAGGGCCAAAGAAGGGAAAAGCGCGGCAGGGCCGGCCTCATCGCCATTCACCCACCGCGCTTCACACCATTCTGATAATTGAGCTGGGGTAAACATCACCGCCGCCCTTCGGGCTCTCAGTCGAGGGACTTCAGAACATCTTCTGTGATGTCTGTCTTGCCGTCGCTATAGATCACAATGTTATCGTTCTTCTCGAGCACGAGCCCGAAATTACGCTTACGGGCGATCTCGGCGACCTTCTCGCGGATCTTGCGGATGATCGGCTCGCTCATTTCTTGCTCTTTCTTCTGGATGTCGGCCTGGGACTTCTGCACCAGCTCCTGGTACTTCATCACTTTTTCTTGGAATTTGGCCTGTTGCTCTTTTTTGGCGGCATCAGAGAGCGCTGCGGCCTTCTTCATGAACTCGTCCTGCTGCTTCTTGAGCGAGGCTTCCTGATCCTGGAGTTCTTTCTTCTTTTTATTGAAGGCGCTCTCGAGCTCGGAGCGAGCGCGCTTTCCGGCACTCGAGGTCTGGATGCACTTTTGCATATCCACGACCCCGACGATCTGGCTGTCCGCACTGGCGATACCGACATTCAAGAGGATGCTACACAGGATGAAAATGTACGTTGCGAGTTTGTTCATGACACCACCTTAACCTAAAACGGCTGTCCGATAAAGAAAATGAATGAGGGGCTGGCTTCGACCTGTCCGGTGGTCCGGATCAGGCCCGGATTGACCGGAAAGCCCCACTCGAAGCGCAGCGGCCCGAGCGGAGAAAACCAGCGGATACCGAAACCGTAGTTCTGGCGCAGTTTATAGGGATTATTCGGATCTTCGGGGTCGATTCCCGGAAAACCGGCAAAAGAATTCCCGACATCGTAAAAGAGGACCCACTTGATCCCGGCTTCGCGAATGAGTGGATGCTCGAGCTCGAACAGGGAATAGAACTGCGACACACCGCCGAGCTTTTCGTAAGTCGCGACTCCGGTATTGGGATCCAGAAATGTGCTGACGGGCGACAAGGAGAACACATCAAAGCCCCTCATGTTCCAAGGTCCGCCGAGAAAGAATTTTTCGGAGGGTGGAATCCCACGCCCCCCCGTATTGAAGAGCGCGCCGATCTCGGTACTGTTCTTGAAGACGAAGTTTCCGATGAAGTTATTGTAGTAGCGGTTGTTGGCTGTGAACTTGGCGAAGTTTTTCACCCCGCCGAGCCCGGCGATTTCAAGTGATGCGTTCTGGAAGTTCCCGCCGGTGGTTTCGAAGCGGTTGTTCCGCTTGTCGCGGGTTACAGTCAGCACCACGCTCGAAAGAATGCCCTTGTCGAGACTGTCGTCCGCGCGGAGGGGAGGAAGCCCGAGCGAGGGATTCGCCGCCAGAAGGGCGTTCCGGTCCTCGGCATAGTTGGCGAGGACTCTCAGGTGTTCGAACTTGTAGGTCACAAACCCCTGCACATCGTCCGTGATGGGATACCCCGCCCGCAGATTGAAGCCCGAGCGACGGATCAGGTAACGGTCCGGAATCGGTGAGTTCGCCATGAAAAGATCGAACCCCGCACTCCACTTGGTATCGAAGGCGTATGGATCGAGAAAGGAAAGCGAGAAGCTCCGGACCAGATCCTGCCGGCCCCACTGGGTCTCGAAGCTCAAATTCTGACCGCGTCCGAACAGGTTGATTTCCTGAATCCGGCCCTGGAAGAAGAAACCCTGGACGGAGCTGTATCCCGCTCCGAGGGTCACCGATCCGGTCGAGCGCTCTTTCACGACAATCTCGATGTCGACCACATCGTCGCGCCCCTTGCGCGGAATCTGATTGAACTGGACTTCACCCGGAGCGAAAAACCCGAGACGCTCGACGCGTTCTCTCGAAACCCGGAGCTTCGACCCGCTGTACAATTCGCCTTCGTAAATGCGGAGCTCACGACGGATCACCCGGTCGTAGGTCTTGGTATTCCCCACCACACGGATCTCTCCGAAACGCACCAAGGAGCCTTTTTCGAAAGAATAGTCGAGGCTCACGGTCTTCAACTCGTCATTGAAGTCCATCTTCGGGATCACGTTCACAAAAGCGTATCCGAGGTCCTGGTATTTCTCGGTCAGGCGCTGGATATCGGCATTACGCCCGGTGATCGAGAACACCTGGCCATCACCCATCTGGATCTCCTTACGGAGATCTTCTCTCGAAAAAAGCAGATCCCCGCTGAAATCAAAGGAGCCGATCGAATAGCGCTCGCCCTCCTCGACGTAGATCGAGATGAACACGTAGCGCTTGTCTTCGCTGATCGTCGTCACCGGAGCCTCGTGTCGGAATTTCAGGTAGCCGTTCTCGAGATACCAGTAAGTCAGGCGCTGGAGGTCCATCTTGAAAGATGCCTCGCGGAAGGTGCCGGAGTTGGAGAAGAACCCGAGCGAACTCCCCTCCTTGGTCTCGCCGAAAACGCCCTTCAGTTTCTCATCGGTGTAGTGACGGTTATTCAGGAATACGATGCGCTTGATCTCGACCTTGTCGTAGTCCGAAACCTTGTAAACGAGCTTCACTTCGCCCACTTTGTCGGGACGAAGCTCATGAGAAACCTTGGCCAGGTAGTAGCCTTTGTCCTCGTACTGCTTTTGAATGATTTCGATGTCCGCCTGGACCTTGTTCACATCGAGGATGGACCATTTCTTGACCTTGATCGCCTCCTGAAGGTCGGAAGTGGAGATCTTCTCATTCCCCTCGAAGAGGATCTCGTTGATCAGCGGACGTTCAGCGAAGGCGAAGGTCAGCACCACACCGTTCGGGGCCGGGTCCTTCGAAATCACAATGTCGTCGAAATAACCCATTTCGTACAAGGACTCGATATCCGTACGGATCCGGTCGGCATCGTACTCGGTCCCGGGACGGGAGAGGATCTTTTCGAGGATCGCAGCCCGCTCGATTCGCTTCAAACCGGAGGTCTTGACTTCAGCGATGGGAGCGGCAAAAGCCCCCTGAAACCCAAAGCATGATGCGAGGAGAAAAGTCAAAAATCTCACGTAGATCCGGTCTTATCACGAGTTCGTGATTTTTCCATCTTTCATCGTCAGGACCCGCTTCATTCGACGAGCCACGTCAAGGTCGTGGGTGACAATCAGAATGGCGATACCGAACTCGCGATTCAGGTCGAGCAAGAGGTCGATCACCTTGCGGCTGTTTTCAGAGTCGAGGTTCCCGGTGAGCTCATCGCCCAGAAGCAGCTTCGGGCGCAGAATGACGGAACGCGCAATTGCCACCCGCTGCTGTTCGCCCCCCGACAACTCGGCCGGCTTGTGCTCGAGCCGCTCACCGAGCCCCACAAAACGAAGAAGTTCCGCGGCTTTTTTTGCAGCTTGATCGCGATCCATACCCGAAATGAGCGCCGGCATCATCACATTTTCGAGCGCCGAGAATTCGGGCAGGAGGAAGTGGAACTGAAACACGAAGCCGAGATTGCGGTTCCTGAAGTCAGAAAGCTCCTCGTCGGACATTTTCCAGAGATTCACCGATTTTTCGCCGAAAAAGATCTCACCTTGCGAGGGCCGATCGAGTGCACCCAGAATCTGGAGCAAGGTCGACTTACCGGCACCGGAGGCCCCCATGATGGCCAGGCAATCGCGTTCGTGAATATCGAGCGACACGCCCTTCACCACCTGGATGCGCTCGCGCTCCTTCACGAACTCCTTGAAAACATTTCTGGCTCTCAGAATCACATGGTCCACTTCAGCCCCTCGACCGGATTTCTCCTGGCAATACGGGCGGCAGGACCGACCGTGGCCAGAAAGCAAATCACAAACGCCATTAGACCAATCGCGCACCACTCTGTCCAGCGGACAACCACCGGAAGATACTCCAGGTGATAGACCTCGGCCGGCAGGCGGATGAATCGGTAATGCCGGAGCACCCAGACGGCGAGGAGCCCCACCACGACCCCGAGCAAGGTGCCAATCAGACCGAAAAAGGAACCGATGAACGAAAACAGGTGGAACTGATCCCGCCGACGCACTCCGAGAACGCGGAGGATCGCGATCTCTTTTTCTTTTTCGTGAACCATCATCAAGAGTGCGCTGATCACATTGAAGGCGGCCACGACCATGATCGCGGTCAGGAGCACGCTGATCACGACTTTTTCGAGAGCGATCGCGTAAAGAAGATTCTTGTTGAGCTGACTCCAGTCGCGCACCCGGTAGGGAAACCCGAAGTGTTTGGAGAGCTCGGCTGCGACCTCGCGCGCCCGGTCGGGATTCTTCAGCTTGATGCGAAACGACGTGATGTAGTCACGAGGCTCGTTGAATACGAGCTGTTGCACCGATTTGAGCGGGGCATAGGCGTACTTCGAGTCGTAGTCATACATTCCGAGGTGCACGATGCCAGTGACCTTGAAGTCCTGCACCCGAGGCGATCCGTAACCCTGATCTTCATCGTCACCGAGACCCGCAAAAGGGATGATCACGCGGACGGTATCACTGACTTTGGTGCCAAGCTTTTCGGCCAGAGCGGATCCAAGCAGAATCTCGCCCTCGTTCTCAGGCAAGGCCCCACCGGGCGAAAGCCGTTCCCCCACTGCAATCACTTGGAGCCAGGTCGCGGGATCCACTCCCTCGAGCGCGCCACCCGCCACTCCGTTCGGACCATTGAACATCACTTCACTCACAAAGGAGCCGGTGATGTCGCGAATGCCGGGAGCGAATTGCCAGATTTTGCGTTCCAGGTCCTGCCGATCCCGGATCGGGGCACCACGCGTATAAAAGAGCACATCGCCCTGGGTGCCGGAGATCACGCGCGAAAGCTCGTTCTCAAATCCGTTCACCACACTGGTGACCACCAGCAAAGCCAAGACCCCGACACATACCCCGGCAATCGAGATAGCGGTCACAAAAGAAAGAAAGCCTCCACGGGTTTTCGAGCGGAGGAAACGAAGGGCGATCTCGATCGAGAGTCCGAGCCGGCTCACACTCAGCCGTGCTGACTCTCGAGCCAGCGCTCGGCATCGATCGCCGCCATACATCCGGTACCCGCAGCCGTAATGGCCTGGCGGTACACGTGATCAGCCACATCTCCGGCAGCAAAAACGCCGGGGATTTCGGTTTTCGTGGTGCCCGGCTGGACAATCAGATAACCGGCTTCATCGGTCGGGAGCTGGTTCTGGAACAGCTTGGTGTTCGGCTGGTGGCCGATGGCTACGAAAAGCCCCGTCACAGCCAGATCGGAAAACACCCCAGTTTTGAGGTTCTTCAGTTTCAGGGCGGTGACTTCGTTCTCTCCGACAATATCCTCGACCGCGGTGTCGTAGATCACTTTGATCTTTGGATTCCTGAGGGTGCGGTCCTGCATGACCTTCGAGGCACGGAAAGTGTCGCGACGGTGGATCAGGGTCACGCTCTTGGCAAAACGAGTCAGAAAGTTCGCCTCTTCCATGGCAGTATCGCCACCGCCCACAATCGCGATGTCCTGATTGCGGAAAAAGAACCCATCGCAGGTGGCGCAAGCCGAAACCCCGCGACCCATGAGTCGCGATTCGTTCTTGAGTCCGAGCAATTTCGCCGAGGCGCCCGTCGAAATGATGAGCGTCTTGGTCTTCACCTCGCTGCCATCGGCAAGCGTGAGGGTGAAGGGACGCTTCGAGAGATCGACCTTTTGCACGTCACCTTGCTTGAAGCGCGTGCCGAAACGTTCCGCCTGTTGGCGGAAGTTGACCATCATCTCCGGACCCTGGATTCCGTGAGGGAAGCCCGGGAAGTTCTCGACTTCTGTGGTGATGGTGAGCTGACCGCCGGGCTGCGTGCCCTCCACGCACAAGGGGCTCAGATTGGCCCTTGCAGCGTAAATGGCGGCTGTCAGACCCGCAGGGCCTGTGCCGAGGATGGTGACATTCTCGATATCATGCGGGGTGACTGCACTCGTAGTGGTGCTCATGTTTCGATCCTCTCAGGCTTCGAGATCGTCGAGGCTGATGAACTCTGCGTTTTCGCTGTCGTCGGGGAGCTTTTCGATCGAGGTCTTGACTTCTTTGTCAGAGACGACGTTCCGAACGAGGTTCCTTTCGATCATGCGGGTATCGAACTTCTTGTCTTGGATGGCTTCGTGAAGGAGTGACATAGGAGGTCAGATTTAACGGAAAACCCCCGATCCGTCAACGGCGGTAGAGGTTTCCGTTGGCAAAGAGTGTGGAGGCCGCATTGCGATTGATGATGCGGGAATAGCTGAGCCGGGACCCGTCAGCCAGAAACTGGAACCGACCTTCGATGCTCGAAAATCCGGTATTGAAGGTGGAGTAGCGCGCAGTGACCCTGAGGGTCCGAGTCGGCATGTCCAAGGTGGCCAGACCGAACGAAAGGTCGAAATCCTGGAAATCGACCCGCCACTCGCCCTTTTTTTCTGTCGGAACCAGCAACCCGTCGCGCACAGCACTGCAAAAACCGCCGTTCGGCGCGAAACCCTCTTCGGTCCAGACCATCTGGTAGCGACCCTGGCCGGCATCCAGAAACTCGACCGTGGCATCGGTGACGCGGCACCACTCATTGAAGGGATTGTTGCTCACTGAACCCTGAAAGCGCCCGCCGGGGAGCTGGGCATGGGCGGCCAGACTGAGCAAGAGCGTGGAAGCGGCAAGGACCAGAGTGCGGGTGAGGCGCGTATTCATGGGGCCATTCTTAACGCAAGGCACCCTGTTTCGCAACCCCCCCCATCCTCAATGCCAAGTGCGGGGGCCGCCGCGATCGTCTTCCTCGTTGGACTCATCTTTCACTAAGCGTAGGTGATTCGGGCGCTTTTTTGACCCGGAGGATCCGCTTCCGGACTTGCTCGGCTTCCCCCGGAAGCTCATGCCCTTGGCCTGAAGCACCAGGAAGAGGTACCCTGCCCCCATTCCCGAGAGGTGGGCGATCGCCCCGAGACGGCCCTGGCCCGAGTACAGGGTCTGGAGGAATTCCACCCCGGCCAGCACCCAGACAAACTGTTTGGCTTTCATGGGCAGGAACATCATGAAGAGCATTTCGCGATCCGGAAAGAGGATGCCGTAGGCGAGCAAAAGCCCGTAGATTCCACCCGAGGCTCCGACCATGGGGAGACGGAGTGAGAGTGGATCGTACATCAGGAGTTGCAGGACCAGGTAAAAGAGCCCGGCCATCAAGGTGCAGTAAAAGAAGAACATCAGGAATTTGCGCCGGCCCCACACGGACTCGATGTCCGAGCCCACGAACACGAGCACCATCATGTTCAGCACCAGGTGCATCACATCGGCGTGCAAGAATCCGTAGGTGAACACCTGCCACAGACGTCCGTTCAGAATGTCGACCGGAGTGAGGGCGAACCACCCCCGGAGGTTGCCCCCGAAAAACTGGTCAACCACGCTCTGGAGCACAAAGATGCCGACAAAGATGTAAAGGAGACGCTTCAGGGTCTCACTGATTCGGATGGGCATCGCGGGCCTCCATGAGTTCAATCAATACTCCGCCAGCGGTGGCGGGGTGGATGAAATTGATGCGCATGCCTTGGGCGCCAGCGCGGGGGGTCTCGTAGGTAAACTTGAAACCCTCAGCGGTGAGAGTCGACATGAGTGCATCCAAGCCCCCCTTCTCCACCAAGAACGACAGATGATGAATACCGGGACCGCGTTTTTCTATGAAGCGGGCCACGGAGCCAGCCGGATCTTGGACCTCGAGCAACTCGAGGTGCGGGGGCGTGCCTTCAAGATTGAAAAAGTGGACGTTGACGCCCTGGTCGACGACCTGCTCACTGACGCCTCGGGCGATCCCTAAAAGGCGAAAGAGCTTCTCGAGCTGGGAGTTTCCGGCAGCTGTGGCGATGCCGATGTGATTCAAGCTGACCTGGAAAGCCATGATTTGAGATTAGCGAAAAAAAAAGGAGCCGTCATCACCTGTGCTGTACCCCGGATTGACCTCCTCAGTCAGTGGTCCTTCCGAAATCAGATGATGCGGCCCCCAGTCAAGTGCCCAAGCGTTTTAGCACCCACCAAAGTGCCTCCAACCTGGACATGATTCTCATCGGAGCCACAAAAGAGAACTTGAGACTTTTTTTCGCAGGGACGGGAAAAATATAACTCGTTGCAAAATCCTCTCTGATCGCCTATAGTTCGCCCCGACTATGGCAGCGACCGAACGGGTAACCTTGATCCAGACCGAATCCGAACGCCTCCGGGCCCTCCCTCTGCACGGGGGGGAGACCGCTGGTTTGCGGATCATGGCTCGCACGACGACTTCGTCGTTGTCGGATTACCCGGAGTGGAGCCTCGATGAGCTTCGTGGATACCGCCGGGATGCGGTGGTAACAGACGGCGCCTGTTCCTAACTGCCCCCTTTCATTGCGCCCCATCCACCCAACTCAAAAATATCAAATAATTCCATTGACCTAAAGCCCCCGCCCCCTAGAAATGGCGCAGAAAAAGGGTGCGGTTCGCGGTATGCTGAATTAGGGGATCAAAACAGTCAAGAACTTCAGATCCAGATCCGATGAGTTCCTGACGCGCGTCCGCGCAGAGAGGAATCCCGGCTTGTTCGCCAGCATCCGAATCGCCACTTGCCTGAGTCTCGCGCTCCTCGTCCTGTCGGGGTGCGG
>CANHQK010000058.1 GCA_947462765.1 Bdellovibrionales bacterium | reverse complement strand
TTCTGTTTGAACCAGGTCCTTGATGCAAATGTGTCCAAAGAACTGGGTTTCACGTACAAAGACTGTAGCGCCACTCAAAAGGCTCGCTGGGAGCAAGCAATGAGCGCATGTCGGGACTACATAAACAAGAAGGGAACTAAAGAGAACTTCGAGAAAAAGCTGGATGAAGCCAATAAGGGAAGCTGATCCTGGGCCGGGGCATCACCGGGCGGAAGGAATACCTCCCCCCCCTTGACACTTCTCTCTTGCCTCGGTAAACCTGTAAAAACGCGGGCGTATGCCTGCAAGAAAGGATCACGCACCTCTACATGGCATTTAAAACCAATAATTCGGCCCCCCCTTCCGGTGGTATCATCGTTCCAAAAGAGCCCGGAAGCACTCCTTCCTCACCCGTCACCCCCCGCCCCTCTGGGACCTTTGCTCCCCGCTCTCCAACGAGCCGTCCGTTTCCTTCACGTGACCGGAATTACCAAAGAGAAGAAAAAGATGATGTCCGCCTCAATGAGCGGATTCGTGTTCCTCAGGTCCGTTTGATCGACGAAAACGGGGAACAAGTCGGCATTGTTCCGACCTCTCAAGCCCTTCAAATGGCCCGTGATAAAGGCCTAGACCTCATGGAGGTCTCCGCGACTGCAAGCCCTCCCGTTTGCAAGATTTGCGATTACGGCAAGTTCAAGTACGAAAAGAAGAAAAAAGAAGCCCAGGCTCGAAAAAATCAGGTGATTGTGAAGGTCAAGGAAGTCCAGCTCCGACCCAACACCGATGAGCATGACCTCGAGTACAAGATCAAAAACGCCCATGAGTTCCTGGAAGAGGGCGATAAGGTGAAGTTCACCATTTTGTTCCGAGGCCGCGAGATTGCTCACACCGAGCCCGGTTTCAAAATGTGTAAAGAAGTCATGGAGCGCCTTGCGGACGTCGGGATCGTGGAGATGGCCCCGAAGCTCGAGGGTAAGAAGCTCATGATGATCATGGCTCCGAATCCCCAGGCCAAGAAAAAGTAGATCGAATGAGTCGGCAACCGGAAGGGACTCCGAGTCCGAGCCCCGCGCCCGATTGGTTCAAGCACGAGCTCAAGGTCTCGAAGGATGCGGAGGAGTGGCTCAAGTCCGTCAGTCCGGGCCTTTTTAAGGATTATGAGGAGATTCAGCGGGTTTGGAATCATCCCATGACCCAGTTCAGTCTCACTCTTGGGCGTGACACCGAGTTTAAGGGCGGTTTGCAAAAAATGGCCCTGGAACAAGGGGGAGCCCGGTTTTTAGGGTACGAGTTGCTCTTGTTGGTACTCTTGTGGGTGTTCCGGGCCTGGAGGCTCGGAAAGGTGAACACTTGGCTCACCCGGATCTGGACCCAGATCTGGGTCGGGAGTCTTTATTGGTTGTGTGCCCTGTTTTTGGTTCCCGCGCTGGTTTGGGGGGACTCATTCCGGACTGTCTTGGTCCAGCTCGTTCGGGCCTCGCTTCGCCATTTTTTTGCCTGAAAAATCGCACTTGCTGATTTAGATGATTTCCGATAAGGTCGACCTCTCTATGAAACTGAAAACAAAAAAAGCAGCGGCCAAGCGTTTTAGCTTCAGCGCCACTGGTAAAGTCAAGTTCGGCCATGCCGGCCGTCGCCACTTGCTCAGCAAGAAATCCAACGTGAAAATGCTCGGAATCCGTGCAGACGGTTACATGACCGACGGCGATGCCCGTCACGTCCGGAAGTGCATGCCTTACGGCGAGTGAGATAGAATTCTAAAAGATTTTTAAGGAGATCGTATGCCTCGCGCAAAACGTGGAACAAAACGTCGTCAACGTCATAATAAACTCAGGAACAAAGCCGAAGGTTTTGTACTCGGACTTGGAAGTCAGATCCGCCGGACCGCTGAAGCGGTTGACCGTGCTGGGGTCTATGCCTATCGCGATCGTCGCGTGAAGAAGCGCGATTTTCGTGGTCTGTGGATTGCCCGTCTTTCTGCTGCAACCAGTGGTCAAGACCTGAGCTACAGCCGTTTCATCGCTGCCCTCAAGAAGGCGCAAATCGTTCTGAACCGGAAAATGCTCTCCGAGATCGCCATTCACGATCCGAAGGCCTTCGAGGCTATCGTTTCCAAAGTGAAGGCTCTCGCTCCGGCTGCCTGATCGGCAACAGCCTGAAATTCCAATAATTTTGACAAAGGCTCCTTCAATTTGAATGGAGCCTTTGTTATTTTATGGGCACATGAGCATCCATGCCGCGATTGAAGAAAAAGGCCGTTCCGCATTGAACCAGATCGAGCTCTCCACGGACCTGGAGGCCCTCGATGCTGTCCGGGTAGGAGTGCTCGGAAAAAAGGGGTCCCTTTCAGAAGCACTGAAGCAGTTGGGGCAGGTTCCCGCTGAAGAACGCCCGAAGCTGGGCGCCTTGGCAAATGAATGGAAGGCGAAGATCGAGACTGCGATTGAGGCCCGCAAAGCGATTCTTGCGGCAGCGCAAATCGAAGCCGATCTGATTCGCACCCGGATCGATGTGACACTTCCGGCTCGCAAGGTTCACCTGGGAAGTTTGCATCCGATCACCCGGACCATTCGCAAGGTTTCAGAAACTCTCGGACGTCTGGGATTCGACGTGACCACCGGCCCTGAAGTCGAAACCGACTTCATGAATTTCGAAGCGGTGAATATTCCTAAAGACCACCCAGCGCGCGACATGCAGGACACCTTTTTCCTCGGGCCGGGAGTGGTGTTGCGCTCGCAAACCTCCCCGGTACAGATGCGCACCATGCGCGAAAAGAAGTGGCCGGTCAGGATCCTGTGTCCGGGCGCCGTCTATCGCTGCGATTCGGATGCGACCCACTCGCCGATGTTTCATCAAATCGAGGGGCTTTGGGTCGACAAGAAAGTTTCCATGAGCGACCTGAAGGGTGTGCTCGATTTTTTCGCTAAAGAGCTGTTCGGATCTCATGTGAAGATCCGCCTTCGTCCGAGTTATTTTCCTTTCGTCGAGCCTGGAGCGGAGGTTGACGTGAGTTGCGCGATTTGCGCGGGTCGGAATCCGCATTGCCAAGTTTGCAAAGGCACCGGTTGGCTCGAGATCCTCGGTGCCGGGATGGTGCACCCCCGTTTGTTCGAACTTGCTGGCTACGATCCTTCCGAGATTAGCGGATTTGCTTTCGGAATGGGCGTCGAGCGGATCGCCATGCTCCTCCATGACATTCCCGATTTGCGCCTGATGTTCCAGGGTGATCAAAGATTTTTGAAACAATTTTGAAGAACGGTGACCGAAAATGAAAATCTCTTACAAATGGCTGAATGAATGGGTCGATCTGAGTGGTTTGAAAGGCCCCGAAGAACTTGCTGAAATCCTGACCGCGCGCGGACTTGAGGTGGAGGGGGTTGAACGCCAGGATCGTGGTTTCGAGAAAGTGATCTCGGCCCAGATTCTTCACAAAGAGAAGCATCCAGAAGCGGATCGACTTTCACTTTGCAAAGTGAATCCGGGAGGTGGCGCGGATTACCTCGACATCGTGTGCGGTGCCCAGAACATGAAGGTCGGAGACATCGTGTGTCTCGCCCAGATCGGTGCGAACCTGCCCAACGGAATGAAGATCGAAAAGGGCAAGATCCGGGGCGTCGTTTCGATGGGGATGCTTTGCTCCGAGCAAGAGCTCGGTCTGGCCAAGGAGTCCGAGGGTATTCTGATCCTTCCTCCAAAGACTCCGGTCGGTTGGAAGCTTGCCGATATTTTCGGATTCGATGATACCATTCTTGAAATTAAATTGACCGCCAATCGGGGGGATTGTCTGTCTCACCGGGGCATGGCGCGTGAGGTGGCTGCAGCACTCGGCAAGCCGATCAAGGCGCCGAAGGTGAGTTCATTCAACGGATCCGGATCTCCCATCCGAGTCGAGCTCGATGCAGGTGAATTCGCTCCTCAGTTTTTCGGTGCCTATTTGGAATCGGTCAAGGTGGGGCCCTCTCCGGATTGGCTGAAAAAGCGCCTGGAGTCGATTGGCCAGCGATCCATCAACAATCTGGTCGATGTCAGCAATCTACTGATGTTCGAGTATGGTTTCCCGGTGCATATCTATGATGCCGATAAGCTCGAGGGTGGAGTGATTCGGGTGACCCGTTCGAAACCCGGTGCCAAAATCCCGCTCCTCGATGGTGGGGAGATTGAAACGACCGGAGAAGAGTTGATCATTGCCGATGGGGTGAAGCCAGTCGGTCTGGCCGGAGTCATGGGCGGCGGAAACTCCGAGGTGAGCGAGGGCACCAAGCGGGTGTTCCTTGAGTGTGCCGAGTTCGATCCCACCCTGGTTCGTCGTGCGGCTTTCAGGTTCGGTAGGCGGTCCGAGGCATCCCTGCGATTCGAGAAAGGGATCGATCCAAAAGGACATCGCGAGGCCATGGGTCGACTGATCGATTTCGTCTGCAAGGTCGCTGGCGGAGAACTGGTCGGTACCTCCTTCGCAGAATTGCCCTCCCGTTCCGCGTTCTCCGTCAAGCCCATCAAGACCACAGCGGATTTCATCAACGGATTTCTCGGTACCGGACTTTCAGAAGAAAAGATCGTGACGATCCTTGAAACTCTCGAGTGCGAAGTGGAGAAATCCGGCTCGGGCCTGAACGTCACCCCTCCGACCTACCGTCTGGACCTCAGGATTCGAGAAGACCTTGCAGAGGAAGTCGCGAGGAGCATGGGTTATGACGCCATTCCGACGACCATTCCAGCCTTGAGCGGAATGCCCGAGATGCGATTGGGGAATGCGAAGGATCACCGTCTATCCGTGATTGACGAGGCCAAAGACACACTGGCCGCGCTTGGAATCAATGAGGTTCTGACTTACTCCTTCCAGAGTGAGGGCTGGCTCTCCCGTTTTGGGATGCGCTCGAGCGTCCCTATTCTGAATCCGCTTTCGGAGGAGCAGGGCTTCCTAGTGCCTTCTTTGCTTCCAGGAATGATGAAGGCCTACCTCGAGAACGAACGGCATCATTTCGGTTCGGATCCTCTTTCAGTCCGGCTGTTTGAGATCCGCCCCGTTTTTTCGTTTTCCGGCGAGAAAATCGAAGCCAAGGGCGAGGGTGAAACGGGTGTGACCGAGCGGCTGAAGCTTGGTCTCCTCCTTTCCGGACCGAGGTATGCCCAAGGTCTTGCCGTAGAGAGGGGACAGACCGACTTTTTCGACCTGAAAGCGGTTCTGGAGTCCTTGTTCGAGGGTCTCCGGACCAAGGGGATTCGGATGAGAGCTGCCGATTCAGTTCTTCTGCAGTCCCTCGCTGGTTTGTTCCACCCCGGTCAGACCATCCAGTTGGCTGCTGGCAAAGAGTCGATCGGGTTTGCTGGAAGGATTCACCCCAAGCTCGAATCTGAGCTGAAGCTCCGTGGGCCTGTCTTTTGGGCCGAGCTTGATTTCGAACCGGTCATCGGATTGACGCCTGAAAAGGAAGCCTCCTTCAAAGCCTGGTCTCCTTTTCCAACCATGGAGCGGGACTTTGCCCTCTTGGTAGACCGGGCACTGCCGGCGGAAAATCTGATCCAATCCGCCCTGAAGCATGGGAAGCCGATTGCAAAAGTCGCAAAGATTTTTGATACTTATGAAGGAGCTCAACTTCCAGAAGGAAAGATCAGCATCGGTGTACGGGTGATTTTTTCGGATGACTCGAAGAGCTTGGAGGAGAAACAAGTCGATCTCTGCTCCGAGTTGATCGTGAAGAAATGGAATGACGAGTTCAAAGCAGTAATCAGATAGACCGGGATATAGACCAGGATTTAGACCAGCAACTGGAGGGGATGGCCTGTGGCACTGACCAAAGCGGACTTAGTGGATTCGATTCATGAAAAAATCGGTTTCTCGAAAAAAGAAGCGGCTGACATGGTGGAGTTGATTTTCGACACCATGAAGGGTGCGCTGACTGAGGGAGACAAGATCAAGATCTCGGGCTTCGGTAACTTTGTGGTGCGCGAAAAGCGCTCGCGTACTGGGCGCAATCCACAAACCGGTCAGGCCATCGAGATCTCGGCTCGCAGGGTTCTGACTTTCAAGCCTTCTCAGGTACTCCGTGCAGAAGTGAACGATACCTTGAAGGGTAAGCCGATCACCGAAGAGATGATCCGCCGTCGTGGTGGTAAAAACGATGACGAGGGTGATGAAGAGTGAGTTTCCGGATTCCCGACCGCACGTTTTTCAGGATTGGAGATGTTTCAGCGATTCTCGGGGTGAAACCCCACGTCATCCGTTTCTGGGAAAGTGAGTTTCCTTTTTTAGCGCCAGCCAAGGCATCGAGCGGGCAGCGGGTGTATCGTCGTTCCGATATCGAGGCTTTGATTTTGGTGAAGCATCTGCTTCACATCGAGAGATTTTCCATCGAGGGTGCCCGAAAAAAACTTGCCGAGTTGAGGAAGTCCGCCCGGCTCCGTGAGGCCATGGATGCGGTACTCAGTGGCCAACCCCTACCATCGGGTGAAGTCGTTGCCTCCGTCCTGCCGAAAAGCGGTATCGGTCCCCTGCAGAGCAGGATCGAGTCTCTTCGTCATCTGATTCGTAATCCGGCATCCGCCGGGTTTTCGATTCCTGGATTAAAATCCATTCAGTAATTGTCGAATGATCCTGTTGGCGAAGTTCTTCTGGTGGACTTCCTCCAGTTGAACCAGAAGGCCCGGACTGGTGATATTGAAATCGGATATTTTCCCTGAAATAAAATCGACTGCAGCAAGTGCGATCCGATGGCGATGGAGCTTGGTGCCGATTTCTTCGGCCACTTGGAGCTCCTTCGCATCCGGATGATAGGCTTCGATCCTCGACCCTTCGTCGATCAGGACCCTGAAATCGTTCTGAGCGGGGAATTTTTTCAGTGCTCCGATGAAGCATCCCATAGCGAACCACATCCGGACCTCGCCTTTTTCAATTTCAGGGAGGTATTCCTGGAGCAAAAGAGGTTTCGTAAAGTGTTCTGTCAGGCTCTCCAGCAGAATGCGCGTCTCTTCAGTTGATTCTGGGCGGGAGTGGCGTCGGACTCCGATACTTTGTGCAAGATTCATGGGCTTCGAGACGAATTCCTTGTGTTGCCGGATGAAGTCAATTGCTTGTTCCGAATCCGAGGGATTCACGACCATTTGGCGGGGTGCCAGATGCAAAAGCTCGGGCAGGGGGAGTTTTTCGCTTTGTCCGGTGATGATGTCGAGAGGGTTCAGCAGACCCTCTCCATGAACCGCTCCAGCATGGAGACGGCGCGCCACCTCGACATAATGGGTGTTCACAGGAGGATCGATCCGATCGTGAACCTGCCTGAAACCTGACGGTTCCCAGAGACTCATCCTGTGACCCGGATCAGCCGAGTCATGTCGCGCAAACGATGGGTCGATGGACGCAGCCTTCCAGGTCCCTTCCGGCCCTTGGAACAAGATATCCGCTGAGGACCAGCAACTTGGAATTCCCAGATTGACCGTTTCTTCCATCAGCCTGAGCGTGGTATCCTTTTGATGCGAAAGGGTAGGCCAGGGATCGGTCACCCAAAGCAGGGTTTCTCCGGACGTCATGTTGAGCATCTTGAAGGTAAGGGTAAGAAAAAATGGCTGTTTTGAGTAGGATTAAATCTAAGACTGCCTTTCTTTTCCTGGTCGTCCTGTTCGGGGTCGGTTGTAGTGGCAAAGGGCTGAAACTCAGCGATTACCTCATCGATCTTCAACAGCGGAAGCCTGATCCATCCCGTGTCTCTGAAGGAAGCGGAGTCCGTCTTTCAGAGGCGATCAAACGTCCCCTCACGCGCGATGTCCACAGCCCGGAGCGTAAACGCTTGCTCTCGTTTCTTCAAAGAGCCCAGGAGCGGAGAAAAGCGAGGGGTCCGGCCATCTCCTTTTCAGACTGCCAGAAACAATTCAACAGTGCGCCTGAGTGCTCTTTCGTCAAATCGGATTGGATTGATTCTTTGTTCGAGGATGATGAGGGGCTGGATGCCGGGGATCTCGAGGTCGCGCTCAAGCTTTCCCAGCGCACGCCATTTGGAAAAATGAACCGTGTTCAGCGTGCCCGACACTCTAAAGTCATTGCCCAGGTGGTCAGCAAAATCAGGGAAGGCAAAGTGGAAGAGGTTCCGGGGAGGATTGAAGGTGATTATTACCGCGCCCTCAAGTCATTCAAAATCTGGGAACCTGAACTCGAGAAGACAGCTGAAGCCATGTTGGCCGAAAAGAGCTGCCTCGATGCTGAGTTTTACAGTTACATGGGGCTCAAGGCCGAAGAGTTTTTTCCGTCCCGGGATAAGGTTCGGATCGCATCCCGGCTGTATTCTCGTGTGGATGAGTGTTACACCAATGCAACGCAGGACAAGTACGTACAGCTTTCTCGGTTCCGGCTCGGCCTGATTCTGATTCTTGAACAGGATTGTGAAAAAGCTCAAGGGGTGTTCACCCGTCTCGCACGTATGGGTGCCAATGACTACTCGTCTCGGGCACTTTATTGGAATGGGTACTGTGCACGGAGGGAAGAGAAGAAGGAGGAGTTTCTTGCGAGTTTCGACGAGCTCTTCCGGATGAATCCGCTCGGCTACCACACGCTCTCGGTCAATAACGGAGACTCGATCCTGGCGGACAACCTGAATGTCCCGGTCGATCCCATTGTGAAAACGAGGACCCAGCGCGATGGACAGCTCAATACCTGGATCCACCTCATCGAGGATTTCGATCAGATGGGTGACACGGGTATGGTCATGAAGCTTCTGACCCCCGCCAGGAGAACACCCGAATTCCTGATGCGACTTGAGCCGGGGGTCCGTCTATATCTGGCGACCTTCGCTTACCGATCCAAGGACATGATCTCACTTTTCAGAATGCTGGATAGTGTGTTCAGGACCCAGAGTGAGTATGTGGTTGATTCCACACTGAGACTTTTCTATCCGCTCCGGCATGTCGATAAAATTGTTGGCGGTGTGAAGAAAGTGAATCCTTTGCTGATCGCTTCGCTGATCCGTCAGGAGAGCGCCTTCCAGGATGAAGCACAATCGAGAGTGGGTGCGGTTGGATTGATGCAACTCATGCCCGCTACCGCAAGGTTGATGGACCGGAAAGTGAAACGCGGGGATCTGCTGAAACCCGAAGTGAACATCCGGATCGGTATCCAGTATTTCGAGCAGTTGGTATCCCGTTATAATGGCGATGTCGAGTTGGCCCTCGCAGCTTACAATGCCGGAGCTGAAGTCGTCGATCGTTGGCAGAAGCGCTATCCGACTCGTAGCCGGCTGTTGTTCCTCGATTTGATCCCGTACGCCGAGACCCGTAATTACGTGACCCTGATCGGCCGGAACTATTATTGGTACTCAAAGTTGTATTCCGAGGAGTTGAAGAAGGGGCCGGCTGGACTGGCTGGTTCTGAAGCGGTTGAGTTCAGGGGTCTCAGATCGGAATGACGGACATCGGATGAGAAACAGCAGCACTCTCCTTCATCGATTACGACTTTGGGCTTTGGATCAGCCGGAGGCTCCCGCGCTTCACGCAAAGGATGCTGAGGGCAATTGGATCGAAGTAACGGCGTCGGAGTACTGGGCCGGCGTGGTCGATCGATCCATGCGCTTGCGTGCAATGGAGGTTAAGCCGGGTGACCGGGTGGTGATTTACGGTTTGAACACACCCGAGTGGGTGCAGTGGGAGACGGCTGTTTGGTTGATCGGTGCGGTGTCTGTCGGGGTTCATCCACAGACCAATGCCCAGGATCTCGGACTCATGATCGATCAAGTAGAGGCGGCGATGATTCTGGTCGAGGCGGAGTCTTTCCGGGAGAGGATATTGAGTGCACGTCCCGATCATGCCGGTGTGAGATTGTTCAGCGAGATTCCCACGATCTCGACGATCTGCTCTTCCGACGAGGAAGTGAGAATGCTTGATCTGGTGGATCCACGAGCCTGTCAGATGATCATTTTCACCTCCGGAACAACCGGCACTCCAAAGGGGGTCATGCTCGGTTTGTCGCAGCTCGGATTCGCCGCAGACTGTCTGGCTCGCGAGTGGCGCCTTCCTTACATGGGCGGGCATTTGTTTTCTTTCCTGCCTCTCGCTCATGTGGCTGAAAAGCTTCAGACTCTAGCGGTCGCCATCACGCAGCGCTACCCGGTCTGGTTCAACTCCTCGATGGACCGTTTCCTGCCGGAGATCCGGGAAGTCCGTCCGACGCTTTTGTTGGCGGTGCCCCGTGTCTGGGAGCGATTCAAGGAGCAGGCCGAGGCGGCGAAACCCCGCTTGCTTCAGCGCATGATGGAGTTTGAAAAGGTCGGAGCCATCGCGGACAGGATTTATCTTGCACAAGTCAGGGATCAACTCGGCCTCGATCGGATCGAGTTGGCCGTTTCAGGAGCGGCTAAATTGCCGCCTGCCGTGGGCGAATGGTTCGCCTCGATCGGGATCGGAATTCAGGAAATCTACGGGATGAGCGAATCGAGCGGGATCATCACTCTGACTCACGGTGAGCGAACCGGATTCAAGAGTCTCGGGTCTCCCCCGGTCGGTGTGGAAGTCCGCATCGCTATTGACGGGGAGATCCTGGTTCGTGGTCCGAACGTATTTCTCGGTTACTGGAAAGATGAGGAGGGGACCCGTGAGGTATTGCTTGAGGACGGGTGGCTCAAGACCGGCGATCTCGGTGAGTGGTCCGACGGACTGACCATCATCGGCCGGAACCGCGACATTATCAAATTATCGAATGGTCGTATGGTAGCTCCCCTTCCCATCGAGAATGTCTTGAAGGAAATCCCCGAGGTTTCGAATGTCTGCGTGGTGGGTGAGGGCAAACCCGCGCTCATGGCTCTCATCACCCTGAAAGAGGAACTGTTGATGGAGATCCGTTTCCGGCCCGGGGCCATCGAAGGTCTGGTGGTCGAGGACGAGGGACTCAAGAAGCGGATCGGTTCCCAGATCGAAGAGCTCGTGAGAAATCACAGGATTCCAGAAAATATCGGTCAGTTTGTCATTCTCTCCCGCGACTTCCAGACCGAGAAGCAGGAGCTGACTCAAACCCAGAAATTGAACCGAAACCGCATTCAGCAGAACTTCAAGCACTTCATCGATCTTCGATTTGAAGGCTGATCTCCAGGTTGTGGAAGCATTTACCACAAGTCTCGAGGTAGCGGTCATTTTTAGAACCACCTGAAATACTCAGGTCGGCCTGACACTCCGGACATTGTCCGAAGCCGCCCAGAACGGTGGATTCCTCCTCCAGCTTTTTGAGGGCCAGAGCGAATGCGGTGATCACAGCTGTGGGTACGAGGAAAAAGTGAAAAAAGGGGATAAGGATGCAACCGAATGCGATCCCGATCCAGATGCCGAACGTGCGCAAGGCGTTACGGGAGCGTTCGGCCCGGTCCCACGAGCAGATGTTCAAATGCCCGTAGCGGGGTTCAAGATCCCGACGGTCACGGGAGTGGATTTTAACCCGAATCTTGCTCAGAGTGGCCATCTTGGATTCAAGTTATCATAGTGGCAGCCCATTTTGGTTGGTATAGTGTAAGTATGAATCTCGGTCTTGTATTGACAGGAGGAGGCGCTCGAGCTGCGTATCAGACCGGGGTGGTGAAAGCACTCGCGGAACTGGTGGAGCCCGGTCCATCCCCATTCAATGTGATTACAGGTGTTTCAGCGGGAGCGATCAATGGGGCATACCTCATGTCCCATGCGGATGATTTTTCGAGGGCGTCGGAAGGGTTGCACCGCCTCTGGACCACTCTGGAGAGCGAAAAGATATATCGAAGCGATCCTGCCGCAGTGGCTACCTTGGGTTCGCGGTGGCTCAGGACTCTCGGACTGGGGGGCCTCCTTGGGAAGAAGCGGGCGAATTATCTTCTGAATACGGGGCCCTTGAGAAGTCTGTTGGAGCAGGAGCTCAGATTGGATCGCATTCCCGGATTCATTCAAAACGGAACCCTGCGTGGTGTGGCCTTTTCTTGCACCAATTATCTCACTGGAACCGCCATTAGTTTTTATGACGGACACCCCGAGATCGATCCCTGGGTGAGGTCGACCCGCCTCGGTCAGCGTGAGGGATTAACGAATCACCATGTGATGGCATCCAGCGCGATCCCGGTGTTTTTTCCACCCGAGCGTCTCGATGGTGCGCTCTATGGAGACGGATGTATCCGGCTCACCTCACCGCTCAGTCCGGCCATTCACTTGGGTGCGGACCGAATCGTCGCAGTGGGTATCCGGTACTTCAGGAGCAACGAGCAGACTCTCGAGCTCAATCGGACACTCAAACGGGATGATCTCAGCATCGCGGAAATCGGGGGAGTACTTCTGAATGCCGTCTTCCTGGATTCCCTTGAAACGGACATCGAGCGGATGGAGCGTATCAACAATACCTTGTCACTCATGACGGAAGAGCAGCGAAAGGCTCACCCGAGCGCGCTCAAGCAGATCCCGATCCTGGCGCTCCGACCGAGCCGGGATCTCGGTCAGTTGGCCCGAGGTACCCTGAAAGAGTTTCCCACCCTGATCCGATACCTTTTGAGAGGCGTGGGGGCCCAGGAAGACAAGGGTTGGGATCTGGTCTCTTATCTGGCGTTCGAAGCGGCCTACACCGGACAGCTTGCCGAACTCGGATACGAGGACACCTACGGCAGGAAAGAGGAGATTCAGGAATTCCTTTTCGGTGGGGCGGTGGTCAGGAATTCCAGATCCTTGTAGTTCTCGGTTGCCCAGCGTAATGCCCAATCACTCTTGAAGAGGATGACCGGATTCTCATCACGGTCCAGCAGACAGCGGGAGTCTTCTCTGCGTTCAAAACGATCCGCATCAAGATTTGCACCCTTCAGCCAGCGCGCGTGCAGGTAGGGAAGCCGGTCGATCCGGATGTCCACCGAGTATTCGGCTTTCAGACGGTGTTGGAGTACCTCGAATTGGA
>CANHQK010000057.1 GCA_947462765.1 Bdellovibrionales bacterium | reverse complement strand
TGCTCCAAGTTCAGCGAGTTCGGCGGGGAGCTTCGGCCCAAGCGGGTCAAGCCCTTCCTGGCAGCCTCCCAGCAGGCGGCGGTGGCGGGAAGTGCAAACGAGGAGAATATCGGGAACGCTTATCCGCTCCCGTCTGTTCAGGCTTACACGGACCTGAGGGCTGGCATCGGTAAAGAGTTACCGAAAACTTTGCAGGAAATGAACGAATGCCCGATTCTGGTCCGTGCAGCCTTGGTGGTCACTTGCCCGACTTCGGGCGCCTCCAAGCCGGATCTGAGATTGACCGATCCCACCGACAATAGCCTGGTCCGTTGTCCGATGGCCTCGAACGTATCAGTCCACCTTCGGATCGAGCAGCTGTATCATATTGCCGGACAGAGTCCGCTCAAGACCTTCGACACGCGGGCCGTAAAAGACCAGATCGCTTCAGTTGAGGTTTCTGAAATCATTGCTAATCGGTACGGGGACACCTGTTTACCGGGAACCCGCAGGGTGGGGGACGTATGCGTGTATTGAGGCCGCTATTTGTTGTGCTTTTCACGATGGTCATGTTCTCCCAAGCCGAGTGGTCGCATGCCCAAAAGAAAAAAGGCAGGGATGAGGTTGTTCCGGTGAGGCCGGTGATTGTCGATCCTGCCATTCTGGATCCCATAGCGGTCGAAAATTGCAGCGCCTACAATGGCCAGTCAGAGGAATTTGATTTCCGCGACGAGCCGAACGAAAGCATGGGGGTTTGTCAGGCCGCATGGGAAAAAACGGATCCCGAAGGTGACGGTGTCATGGAGGCACTGGATCTGTTGTTGGCAAGTGGTCGCTTCAACTCTTGGAACGATATTTCTGGTAAGCCAGCAGGAATCCGCATGAGTCCGGCAGGCACGAAGAGTTGCCAGTGCCTGGCAAAGCCGATCCCAAAGGAGATGATGTCGGGATTCCCGGAGTTCTTCGAGGGACAGTTCGTGAGCACCAGGAATTGTGGTGTTCGAAGGGGGGATTGGCTATTCGACTCCTGCGAACCGATAAAATCTGTCGACCCGGATATTGGCGGGTCTTGCCCGTCATTTCGCCTCCTGAAACAATCGAGTGGCGGACCTGGTGGGGTCCGTACACAAGTGTTCGGTCTGAATGGCTATGCCGATCCGACCGATGTATTCGGTCTGACTGTTTACGGCCATCAGGTGATGTCCACCGGGTTCAAAGAGATGAGCAGCCACGCCAAGTGGTTGACCGAACTAGTGAACCGAACGAGCCCCGAACAATGGAATTCAGCCGGTTTGGCTCCTTTCGGAGCAAACGGCTTCCCGCCCAGAATCAACCCGGTTTTCAACACGCCTGATTCGGCCATGCTCTACCTGGAGTTGGACGATGCCAACCAGGCCATGCCTTGGATCCGGTCCACTGCTCGACCCGAGTGCAGTACGGGAGGGTGTCCGGTGTTTTCGAGCACCTACAACGCAGTTGAAGGAGATCGGCGGATCCAGACCTTCAATCTGAGTGGGATGTTCGAAGCCGGGGATGCGGTCGGATTTAAAATTTACGGCTATGAGGTCTATGTCAAATACGAGCCCGGGATGAGCAACGCTGAGTTGATGAAGTTGCTTGCCGAGCGGATCATGAGCATTTCACCAAAAGAGTGGGCCTACATGACCGGGCAACAGTCGCTCATGGAGCGCATGCACCGGTACCCGATCGAGATCAGCCTCGATTCGTCCCAAGTGACCGCAGCTCGAAAGGCTACCTATGTCGAACCAGTTGCCGTTAAGGACTCGGTCGCTGAGCTGGCAACTCCCATTGATGCGATTGATACCACCGTTGCCATAGAGGGCAGTGATTCCACTACCGTCTCGATCAAAATGGTCTTGGATCCAGCCCAATTGGCGATTCCGATTGTGATCACCACCAAAGGCGCTTGTAAAAAGATCCCGCCCTTTGCGTTCAAGCCGGCCGAGGGGTCTCTCGGGGTGATTGACCAAGGATCGTCGAGCTCCATGGGAGTCGCGGTTTATAATGTGAGTGGCCGAACCATCAAAGAGTGCTCACTTTTTGTAAGTGATCCCGAAAATTTCCAAATCAAATCCGGCCCGGAGTGCGACGGATTCGCCGCTGGGGGAGCCTGTAAGTTTGAGTTGATCGCCTCTCCAGCCTACAGCGCATTCGGAAGTGTTGTGGCCAACGTCTATATCGCATGTGGAAATGACTTGGCCATGTCGGATGTGGCCGGATACAGGTTCGAGGTGGGGGCCATACAGTCACCTCCCGAGCTTTACGTGAAACCGCTCACGCTCGACTTCGGATTTGTGAAGGTTGGTTCGGCTTCACAGATTCAGAATATGACTCTGGTCAATGGAGGCGGTCAAAGGGCCCAGGATTGCAAGGTTTCTCTAGACAACGCCGAGGATTTCGTAATCAAGAATCCCGAGGCCTGCACCCAGATCGGGGGCGGAGAGGGGTGTTCGCTCGATTTGGTGGCCGTACCGAAAAGTGAAGGACCGAGGAAAGCAACTCTGTTCGTCCAGTGTTCGAATGCCCAAGGTCAGTCCACGGTCGATGGAATCATGGTCAATTTTTCTGCCATGACGCCAACCCCTTCGCCGGCGATGACTCCTTCTCCGATGGCGTTGCTGAGCTTCACCACTCCAAGCACCGCCGATTTCGGAACGGTTTCGGTCGGAAGTGCCGGCGGACCGATGTCCCTGACGGTCGTCAACTCGGGGACACTCGACGCATCCCTTTGTAAATTGAGTTTCTCGGGTCCAGACGCTGCACAATTTCAATTCGATTCAACCTGCACCAGTGTGCCGGCCAGCACTTGTCAGTCTGTCTGTCAAAAGGGGTGCCCGGTCGGAGATGTCTGCGGTTATGATGTGAAGCTCAGTTGTTGCATGAATTACTCGAACCCAGAGGCAGCGATGGAGTGTCCACTCTGTAAACCGGGTTCTTGTACATTCAGCATGACAGGTCGCCCCACAGTTGCGGGATCGATGAAGTCGCATGTGACGCTGTCTTGCGGAACCGGTGGGTCGGCGATCAGCACAACCAATGGCATCACCATGAATGCGACTGATCCAGGCGGGAGTCCGACTCCTACTGCGACTCCGAGTTGTACCATGGAGGGGGCAGTCAAGATTTCAAACGGCTCATGCGTTTGCCCTTCCGGCTACGAAGTGGCGAACAATGCGGCAGGCGCCCAAGTGTGTCGACCTTCCTTGCACTCGAACGAATTCGCGAGGGCAGCGGATTCCTTCTCGGATGGCTACCCGGTTTGCGGAAAAGGAAGGATGCCGCTGACGCAGAACTTCTTCTTATCCGACATCTCGACCCAATCCCGGCCGCTCACGAGTTTCACCACTTTGAAGCTCGGAAATAGCTATCCATTTGCCAAGGATAACTCGGGAGATTCATCCACGGTTTTGCCTCAGTACTTGTACTCGGCGGCTGCGCTAAAACGCTGTGTCTGTTCATCTTCCGATGTTGCGTATGATCCGAGCACGACCTCGATTAGCACCGGCAGGGTTTTTTCCGGCTCCGGACGCTTTGTGAGTGACCTGTACGAAGTGATCAGTGCCGCATCGACTTCGAATCCTAATCCTGATACCTACGGTGCTGTTCCCATCGCCCATGATGCATCCGGAGGCCAAAACGGGTATTTGGGTTCGGTTTACTATCCCGGGCACGGTGGTTCCGGGGTCGCTGCTGCGACCTGCGGATGTCCGAATCTGAATGAAAAGGCCACTCCGGTGTCGGCCGTTTCCGGTTCGGGATATTCATGTTCTCCTGCTCTGGATACGTCGGATGCAACCACCCGGAAGTACCTGGTCCTGGCCAACTACGATCCAAGCGTGCACGCTTCGGGGACTCATCTGATCGATCCATCCTCTCCTACGGCAAAGGTCACCCGGATTCAACTACCCACTGCCAGCGGCAGTTATCGGAATTACAATCGCCGGATCTGGACTTGTGCTCCTCCGACCTACCTCGATGTTGCGAGCAAGACCTGTAAGATCAAAGAAGATCTCCACATGTGTGACAACGGCAGTACGTCCGGGGTGGCCTCACCGGTGTCTCCGAACCTGAGCGGCTTCGACCATGCGGCCAACCCCAAGTTGGCATGTTGTTTGAACTCGTTTGACAGAAAGAATCCATCAAGTCCGCTCAAGTACGACTGCATTCAGAGCGCGGATCAGTCGCCGGCCGATTTTGAAAAGCTCTGGATGTCGAACGATCCTGTCGAGACGGGAGGACAGAGCCATGCAATGGTCCTCACGGACGGATCGGGTAGACCTGTGACCGGATTTTTCACTCTGACCGGGGCCAGGTGCGGCGAATACAGTGAGTTTGCCGGACCGATTCGCGAGGCCACAGTCAATCCGGCGCAAATCGCTTCTCAACAGACTTTGAGCGGGAACAAGATGGATCAGAATTTCATCCAGTTCAGCGGAAATGTGATCGGGCCTCCTTCGGGAGTCCCCTCTTGGTATGCGTCCAAGAAAACCGTGCCGGACCAGACGGCAAGACCGGCTCAAGCAGCCCGGGAATGCCCCATTCTTTCGCGGGCCGCCCTCGTGGTGACCTGCGGAACCGATGATAGTCCTGGGAAATTGCCCGAGCAGTTCACTGACTCCAAGGGTAACGTACACTGTCTGGCAGCCAAAACCATCAGGGTTCATTTGCGGATTCAGCAAGTCTATAAAATCACGGGCATGGCTCCGATCAAGACCTTTGATACCGTTCTGGATATCGAAGAGGCCAAGCGGTCGGGAATCAATATTGAAGGAATGATTCGTGCCCGGGCCGGAACCTACTGTCCGGCGGGTTCGAGTTATGTGGAGGGGAGTTGCCTCTTCAAGTGAGCCCCGGATCTGGGTTCTGGACCAGATGGATTTCGGTGACAGGGATCTTTCTCTATCTGGTGATTGCTTTTGCCGTCGCGAAGATGGGTTTGGAGGCGGCATTGCAGGTTCTGGGTCGGGTTGGCCCCCACTGCCCCTTGTTTGCATTCACGGGCTTGAAGTGCGGATTCTGCGGGATGAGTCGCGCGTTCATCCATCTCTTTGCCGGCGAGACGGGTGAAGCGTTCCGGCTCAATGTGTTGTCAGTGCCCATGTTCGTCGGTGTTCTGGTGGCTTGTTTCGTAGGGTGGTTCCGGAATCCTGCAAGCATCCGCTTGAACCCTGTGCTCGTTGGTGCTGCCTGTTGCGTGTTGTTTGCCTATGCATTGGCACGCAATCTGGTGCCTGGTGTTCCCTAAAAGAGAGAATCGGCTTCGATGGTGAAGAACACTCTCGATTCCCCAAGAGCCTCGGTGCGAGTGCCGTTTTGGAACTCCACATTGAATCGAATGGGTGCTCGTAACAGAAGCTGGGTATCGGTGCCGATGCCCAGACCCCATGCGGGTAGCATCAAGGTGTTGTATCGCTGTCCGGCAACGAGGAGATTTTCAGCAAAGTTAGCATCGGCAAATACGAAGCCGTGGGTTTGTTTGATAAATGCAGGAAGTGTGCTTCGCCCGCGAAAGCTCCTGATCAGCGGGAGATGGTATTCGATTCCCAAAGATCCGGCCTGCCGGACGTTCGCATTGAGCGCCGGGTAGCCCCGGAAAGAAAGTTGCGATAAGGCCGTTCCGGTTCCCCGGTCCAACACACTATCAAGATCCTTTCCTGCAACCTTGCTTGTTGTGAGGCCGGTATCGGAGGCGCGGGTGGTACCCATCCAGCGCGCGCGGGTCCGGATGACATGATTCGCGTCGGGAGACTCGTGGTGGGTCCAGCTGAGGAGGTAGCGTCCGAGCATGTCATCAGAGGTGTTGAACCGACCCTCCACTTGGAGGCGGAGGTCGTTTCCGATCTCACTCGTGAAGCCGAGCCTGGTCCTCCGGGCGTCGCTGAAGACCAAGGCACCGCCGAATCCGGGCACGATCGCATTCCGGTACTGGAAGTCCGGGATGTCGAGCATTGCCCCGGTTGCGGTCTGCTCGACTCGATAGCGGGAGCCGAAGATGAAGAGTGACGGACGGAGCGTGCTCCGGACCCAGAAGATCGGGTAGGAAAAGGTCAGTACGGCGTCGATGTGATTCCGATAGTCGACGGGAGTGATGGTGAGGGTATTCCGGGAGAAAGAGAGGTCGATCACGGGACGCATTCCCGAGTAGGTGTAAGTGAAGGATCCGTCGACAGTACGCGGAAGGGTATTGTACGCCCCGGTCAAGGAATACTGGTGCTTGCCGGTTGCATCGAATCCGAGTAGGAAGCCTGAAACGGAGGCTCCTGAGACCGAGTCGTAACTCAGGTAGGCGATGGGGGCCCATTGTCTTGGTGCGAGGCTCGACCAAGGAGAATAGGGGCGCAGGCTGAGGGAGTCCGGGGTGAGTGGAGGCGACGGTCCAAGAGCCTCTTTCATGGGTTCAGGGGCATCGGGAATTGCAGATGAGACCGGTTTGACCGGAACTGCCGGAACTTTCCACTTTACGAGCTGGTACCCGTCGGCCGTCAGGAGGTTCGAGTGCAGTTCCCCGGCGCTTGAAAACGAGGGAAAGAGTGCTCCCCCGATACAGTGAGTGAGTTGGACCGAGCGATTACCCTCGAGCACATGGACGTTCTCGATCCCGCTCCGGTTGGAAATGAAGTGGATCTTATTCTCGCGAACCGCCGGGAAGCGGTTCAGAGCTCCATCTGCAAGCAGGGTCCTCGTCGCCCCCCCTTTCACGGAGATGGCCTTCAGGTCGGACTGTCCGCTCCCGATGGCTTGTTCGGTGTAGAGGATCTCGCCGGATCCATTGAAAGCGGGCCCACTCAGAATCGAGAACTCCTGTGGGCGAACCAGGGTCCTGACGTTCTTGAGGCGCGGGTGACCCTGCTCACTCACCCAATCGGCTATTTCAAGTGTTTGAGTGCCCTTCCGCGTCCTCAGGAATGCAAGGGTCTTTCCGTCGGGCGAAATCGCAGGATCCTTGCCCCGGAGGCCTGAGGAGATCTCGTGGATCTGTCCATTGGAGAGATCGTAGGCGAACAGCTCGGAATAGAGCTGATACGATTTCATACGATAGAGAGCACTGAAGATGAGATAGCGGGAGTCGGGAGTGAATGCCATCCCGGCACCCAGCAGTTTCTCCTCAAGACGGAATTTTTTACCAGTGACCAGACTCTTCAAAATGAGCCGGGCACGATCCTCCATTGAGCTTTCGGTGTAGGCTACCCAGTTCCCGTCCGGAGAAAAAGCCCCTCCGATGATGGAATAATCGCTTGTTGCAATGGCTTCGAACGGTGTTTCTCCGGCTTTCCTGACATCCTGGATCTGCCGGGAGAAGCGAGCCTTGCTTTCGGCAACAAAGCGCTTCCAGTAGTCTGTCCAATTTCTGCCTTTGACCGATGCAAGGTGAGAATTGATGAAATACGGGATTCGCGATGAAGCATGAATCGAGAGTTCGCCCATCTGGTCTTCCGACTTTTTGAGATTCTGCTTTGCGCTATCTTTGGCGAACTGGTTCCAAAGATGATAACCGAAAAGGTACGGGATCTCACCTCCGGGAAAGTGCGGGTATTCACCGTTCACACGGTCGAGGGTGATGGCCCGTGGATGAGTGGAATCGAGGCGCCCCTCGCTCACGAGTGAGCGCAGGATTCCTTCATAGTAAGGAGACCGGCCCCTGCCCATCCGTGAAGTCCTGGTTTCGAAATACGTGGCCAGACCTTCCAGCATCCACATCGGCCAGAGTCCATTCGGTCGGATCACATCCCCGAAAGCGACTCGAAGAAACTCCATGAGCCCGTTGGTCGGATCGATGTTCAAGAAATGCGTGTATTCATGGAATACGAGCAGTTTGATCCAGTCTTCGGTATACGAAGTCGAGAACCAGGCATCGGGTGGTGTGGCGATCAGGACCATTCCAACCCGGAGGCTGGGCAGAGCGAAACCATTCGCCGCGTCTTCGTTATCCGCGATGAGCACGGTGGTCTTGTCCCGGGGTTGCCACTTCAAAACGGGTTGGAGAACGGTATGAGCATGCTCGAAGGCCGCAGCGGCCTTACGGGTGAAAGACTCGTAACCTTCTTCGAATACAAACCGGAAATTCGGCGTCTCGAGCTGCCGGTAACGTGTATCGGGAGAAAGCCCCGCTAGCTCGAGGAAATTCTGCGCCATGACGGACTGAGGAGACAAGCAAAGGCCGAGGGTCAATGCGAAGAGGAGTCCCAGCCCGTTCTTGATCATGAAGCGACACTCTCCACAACGACGCCTGTGACGCCGGCCAGGAGTCGGGTGCCCTGCTTGAGATGGCGGCGGCCGATGATGGCAAGGCCGAGAGGGCCCGATGCACTCGTGAGCCATCCCGCCTCTGATCCGTCTTCGGTGGTCAACGCGATCGGAAGTGTGGTGAGGATTGAGTCCGACCGGACTTGGCACAAGCGCCGGGCCGGAGATCCGAGGGCGATGATTTTCTCAATCACTTCCTGCCCGGGATAGCACCCCTTCTGGTCTGCAATGGCATGCCGGAGGTTGACCTCGAGTGGATTGACAGTCCCATCGAGCATGAACTCGCGCCCTGGAGCGGGTCTCATTGCCAAAATACGGGCCTCTTCTGTTTCGTCCTGATCGGTCAAGACCGCGTCCAAGGGGGTTAAGGTGTAGCGCTCGCCAAAGGTGAAGCTGTCCAAAATTCCGGGGAAGTCGCCCGCAAAAAGGATGCTGACCTGATCAGCCGCGAGTCGCTCGATTTCAAACCAGCAACGGATTTTGCCGGCCGGAGTGAGGAGGAGTCCCTCGGCTTTTTCCTTCAATTTCAGATGTTTGATGTCCGCGGAGCTGATCCGATGGAGGAGATCGAGACCCTCATGACCCTGAAGTAAAACCCTTTGTTTCATGGTGCGTTTAGAGTACATTACTTTGCACTGATGAAATACCCCAAATCCCAATATTCACGGTCCATTCGCGATCAGGACCGGGTGTCGAGCCCGTTTTTGATCAAGTACAGCGCTGTTGCGACGGGCAAGACCGGCAAGGCCTACATGAATGTCGTTCTCACCGACAAAAGCGGTGACATCGAGGCGCGGATTTTCGACCAGGTGCCGAAATTCAACTCCCAGGCCGTGAAAGACGCCTATGTGCAGGTCGAGGGGCACGCCCAAAGCTTCAATGGGCGAATCCAGATTCACATCAAGGATCTGACCGTACTGAGAGAAGACGAAGTTGAGGCCGAGGAATACCTGCCCGCATCCTTCTTGAATCCTGAGAAAATCTACGCCGAGGCAAAGGCGATCATCGCCTCCATGCAGGATCCCTACTACCGTGCTCTGCTTGAGTCGATTTTTGTCGATGACGCCGAGATTGTCGAGCGCTTCAAACGTGCCCCTGCAGCGAAGAGTTTCCACCATGCCTATCCGGTCGGTTTACTCGAGCACGTGGTCTCGATTGCCAAGACCCTCGATTTTTTGGCTAGTCATTATGCCCCTCATGTGGACCGGGACCTCTTGTTGGTCGGTGGATTTCTGCATGACCTCGCCAAGATCTGGGAACTCCAGTACGAAAAAACCACCGACTACACCACCGAAGGTCGCCTGATCGGGCATTTGGTCATGGGTGCCGAGCTGATCGACCGCAAGATCCGGAGCCTCGATGCGCAAGCGGGCCGCCTTCCGGCTCCGTTTCCGATCGAGAAGGCCCTGCTCGCCAAGCATGTGGTGCTCGCGCACCACGGTAAGATGGAATATGGATCGCCCAAAGAGCCGGCTTGCCTCGAAGCGGTGATCATTCACATGATCGACGACCTTGACTCGAAGGTGAATGCCATCCGGGTGTTCATTGAGCAGGATCAGAATCCGGGAATGTGGACGCTCCTCAATCGCAACTACGAGCGCTTCTTTTACAAGCCGGAGTGGGCCCGGAAGTGAACCCTCTTTTGCAGGAGCTTCGTGAGCGGGTGAGCCGGATTCCTCCGGTCGATGCCGGTCATGACTTCCACCACGTGCTCCGTGTGGCCGGTCTTGCTGAGAAGATCCTTCGCGAGGAGTGTCTGCGCGAAGACGGTCGCGAAGCGCCTCAAGATGAAATCGATGCGGTCGTGGCCTCCGCTCTTTTGCACGATTGTGTCCCGGTGGCCAAGAACTCTCCTTTACGCAAGGAAAGCGCACGTCTGTGCGCAGAGAAGGCTGAAGAGTGGTTGGTTGAGTTGCACTGGCGACCCGAGGAGCGGATTCCTGAGATCGTGGGTGCGATTCTGGACCACAGCTATTCCTCAGGACGGATTCCCCGCACTCGCGTGGGGCGCTGTTTGCAGGATGCCGATCGCTTGGAGGCATTGGGGGCTCTCGGATTGTTCAGGACCATCGCCACCGGAGTGTCGATGGGAGCTTTGTTGTTCGATCCGGACGATCCATGGGCCGAGCGGCGTGACCTCGATGATCGGAAGTTCACCATCGATCACTTTTATACGAAGCTCTTGATGTTGCCTTCAACGTTTCGAACCGAAAGTGCTCGGCAAGAGGCAGTTTCGAGAGCCCGGTTTTTGGAGTTATTTTCGGCTCAATTGAGGCACGAGCTCGGATCCTGACTGAATGCCCCTGAGCAAGTGAGGCAATGTGTTTCGGGACACATTGGAGAAGCCCGGGAACCTCTATAGAATTAATTGTAGGGGGCTTACCATGCGTCTTGGACTCAGGGGAAGATTGGTTCGGTTGGGAGTGCTGCTTTTTCTCAGCTCGGGCGTTGCTTGCATCCCTTTGGTCAAGTCAGGTGCGGATGCTGCAAAGCAGGCCCCCTCGAATGGCTCGCCCGGGGTTGAAGAGCCACCCTCATCCACTCCCACGCCGGCGCCTACTCCAGCGTCCGGGACCCATACGGTGGTTCGATCCTATGGGCACACCGTGAGTCGTCTTTCGGATGGCAAGGTGCTGATTGTGGGTGGGATGGGTGCGACGAATTTCAATTCTTCCGCGGAAATCTTTGATCCAGCAACTGGGACGACAACTGCAACTGGAGCAATGAATACCAGTAGGGGTTGGCACACGGCAAGTGTGTTGCAGGACGGAAGAGTTCTTATTGTCGGAGGTCAGGGCACCAGCGGGAATCCCATTGGCACCGCACAGATCTACGATCCATCGAGCGGAACCTTTGTTTCCACCGGAAACATGATCACCGCTCGATATGATCATACAGCAACTGTACTGACAAACGGGAAGGTGCTGATTGCCGGTGGGTGGGGAAATTCCCAGTGGTTGTCCTCGACCGAACTCTACGATCCAGGATCCGGGACCTTTTCGGCTGTTGGATCGATGGCCGTGAGGCGCACTCAGCATGCGGCTGCGTTGCTTTCTGATGGCAAGGTTCTCATCACCGGGGGGCTCAATCAGACCAATCAGAAGGTAAATTCAGCGGAGATTTTTGACCCTTCCGCGGGAACCTTTAGCTCCGGAGGGTCGATGATTGCGGCGAGGGCTCAGCATTCGGCGACCCTGTTGGCGGACGGAAGAGTGCTGATCTTGAATCGCGACGGAGCCGCATCGGCTGAGCTGTGTGATCCGGGGGCGGGAGGGTTTGTTCCCACGGGCTCGACGTCCGTTTCCCGTTCTTATTTTTCGGTCGAATTGCTACCGAATGGGAAAGTGCTGGTCATCGGTGGAGTCACGGGGAGTGTGCGTCTTGCCACCACCGAAGTGTATGACCCGAGCATCGGAACTTTCAGCGCAGGCCCGGTGATGTTGAGTGCAAGAGGGTATCATGCTTCGAGTGTTCAGACGAACGGAGGCGTGTTCATCCGAGGGGGCTACTCAGTCGGGGCAGCCGGAGGGACGGATTGGGAGTTCTTGCCTTATTGAAAGGATGGTCGATGAATTCGCGCGCGAGTGGTTTATGGGTTGGGGTAGCGATGGTCCTTTTTGCGGCCTGTGGAGAAACGCCGGCCTCTCTCTGCAAGGAGGACAACCCGACCTCGGTTCTCCGCTCTCTTCGTGCGCTCGAGCTTCCGCAAAGGTCTTTTGCCGTCGGGATCTGGTCTTTCGAGAATGATTCGGATGACTTTCTGGGTCAATCCAATGCCACATCGACCGGGGTTGAGTTCCAGCGCTTCGGGTGTACGACCGAAAATGTCTATTCAGCTTATTTCGACTCCGACAGTGATCGGATTGAAGTGCCACACACCGCGCAGATTCACTCGATGCAGAGATTTACCATTGCGGCTTGGGTCAAGTGGGACGGAAGTGGTACGGGCTACCAAAGGATTGTGGAGCGTTCGAAGAATTCGGGGGGCGGGACCCCGATCTTCAATCTGATGGTCAATGCCAATAGCAGTGGACGCATCATGGCCGAGGCGAACACGGGGACGAATGTCGAGTTCACCAGTGCCGCCAGTGTCACACCGGGAGAGTGGACCTTCATTGTTTCTACTTTTGACGGCTCCCTGCTTCGGATTTACAAGAACGGGGTGTTCGTCGATTCGACGGCTGTGTCCGGAACGCTTGTGACTGCCGATGACAACCGGAGTATCGGCGTGGGGAACCAGGTGGAGCGGCCTCGTGGATTCAGGGGGCACCTTGCCGAGCTGGGGCTCTGGTCGGAGGCATTAACTGATGCCGAGATTCAAAGTTTGCACTCTCGAAGTATCCAGAAGTGATTCCTGGTGACCTTGGTCAGAGTTCACCCAGATCGAGAAACGCTCCGGACTTGAGGAGATCTTCTGGCGACACTCCGGGTTCTCCATCGGGCGGATAGCCTTTGAAGTGGCGGATCCAGGCTTCGCGATCGGCCTCGAAGTGCATGGGTTTGGTTGAAATTGGGCGGGCAAGAGCCGGGTTCAGGAGTTTCACCACGAGCTCGGAGCAATAAATCTTTTCGCCCTTCTCGTCGCGGTTGTCCCAGAGGAATGAGGCGTCGTAGGAGAGTCCTTCAAAGTGCCGGGTGAAGAGCTCGTTCAGTTCCAAGCCGCGCTCCGGGCTGGTCTCCGGGTTCCAAAGGGGTCGAAGCACTCGGATCTTGGTCCCTTTCCGCGTCTGGCGCATGAAAAGGCTCAAAGAGGTCCGGTGAACCCGGCCATGGGCTTGGAAAACCTGAGGTCCCGGGGAGACGGGTCCCATCACGCCGACATGTGAATAAGAGGAGTTCTCCTCGGCCTCGATCAGGG